>JBIIQP010000008.1:0-41602 GCA_044341975.1 Crocinitomicaceae bacterium | reverse complement strand
ATACAAGCATTAATAACCTGACACCGGATAATTATTATCATCAAATGAAAATAGTAGGTTAAAACATCTTATTTTTGATGAAAAGCTGTCTTAAATATTGGGGGAATTATACAGAGTAGCATGATGTAAAAACAAAAGAGATGCAACAAGACCATACCAGATGGTGAAGGAATCCAATTAACGAAATTCATTACAGCTCTGCCAAGAAAATTACCGGTATGTATTAACGAAGTTTGGGTTGTTGGCATTCCTCCGAACATGCTATTTGTCCACAATTGCTCTTTTCCGGTCTTGTCCTTAAAATAATTTGCTTCATGAGCAGAACCGATATATTGTTCAACATCATGTTGTTTAATACTTTGGCCATCAAATTGAGGGGAGAAATAAGCGAAAACGATTATAAAGAATATCGCTACAACAACGAAATGTTGATAATTGGATCTTAAAAAATCTTTCATGTAGTTAGTTATGATAATGTTTTGTCATTTAAAGTTATAAATATTCTGCCATGCTCAATCAATTACTTCAAAGTCGACATCTTCTATTTTTGAGTCATTTAAACCATTTTTTTTGCTCACTTTATTTTCATTAAGAACAGTTGTTTTGCCAAACTTTTTCATTTTTTCAAAACGTTCCTTATAAAATGCTCGCTGACGTTCATTTATTTTTCGCTCCTCTTCCATGTTGCGCTTGGCCATCATTAATTGCCCTAAAAAGCGAAGGAGCACGAATGCTCCCAAAATAATCAGAACTGTTCTGAACAAACCCGTTATGCTCGCTTCTACTATCACTACTTAGATAAGTGCATATTTCGCTCTGAATAGATCTTCGTGAAGAATGGATCTTTCAAATTTTTGATGAATCGAATGGCTTCTCCTGTTGATTTCATTTCAGGACCAAGTTCTTTCTTCACGTCTGGAAATTTCTCGTATGAGAATACAGGGATTTTGATTGCATATCCCTCTTTTCGCGGATTAAATTTGAAATCTGTCACCTTTTTCTCGCCAAGCATCACTTTCGTTGCGTAATTCACATAAGGCTCATCGTAAGCCTTCGCAATGAACGGCACTGTACGAGAAGCCCTTGGATTGGCCTCAATCACATACACCTTGTCATCTTTAATCGCAAACTGAATGTTTATCAAACCAACAGTCTTCAATTCTACAGCAATCTTTTTTGTGATGTCTTCAATTTGTTGAATAACAAAATCACCCAAGTTATATGGAGGAAGGACTGCATAGGAATCACCAGAGTGAATTCCGGCTGGTTCAATGTGCTGCATGATTCCAATGATGTAAACGTTTTCACCATCACAGATTGCATCTGCTTCAGCCTCGATCGCTCCTCCTATAAAATGATCCAACAAAATTTGGTTACTTCCCATTTCATTGATGATATCAACTACATGGTGTTCCAGTTCTTCCTTGTTGATGACAATCTTCATTTTCTGTCCACCCAAGACATACGAAGGACGAACAAGAAGCGGAAATCCTAGCTCGTCAGAAAGTTCCAATGCCTGCTCCGCACTTTCGACTACACCATATTTAGGGAACGGTATATTATTTTTCTCCAATACTTTAGAAAAACGACCACGGTCTTCTGCTAAATCCAATGCTTCAAAGCTGGTACCCATGATCTTGACCCCGTAACGCTCTAATTTTTCAGCTAATTTCAGCGCCGTTTGACCACCCAACTGAACAATAACGCCTTCTGGCTTTTCATGCTGAATTATGTCGTAAATATGCTCCCAAAACACTGGTTCAAAATACAACTTATCTGCAGTGTCAAAATCAGTTGAAACGGTCTCTGGGTTACAATTGATCATGATAGTTTCATAACCGCATTCTTTTGCCGCTAAAACACCATGCACACAACTGTAATCAAATTCAATACCTTGTCCAATTCTGTTGGGACCTGAACCAAGAACAACTACTTTCTTTCTATCTGATGCAACACTTTCATTTTCGTACTCAAAAGTTGAGTAATAATAAGGTGTTTGAGCTTCGAATTCCGCAGCACAGGTATCTACTAATTTGTAAACCCGTTGAATATTGAAATCCTGTCGTTTCTTGTATACTTCTGATTCAAGGCAACGCAACAAATGAGCAATCTGTCGATCGGCGTACCCTTTTTGTTTTGCTTCAAACAACAATTCTTTAGGTACACTTTCTAAATGAAAACGCTCAATTTTACGTTCCATTTTGATCATCTCCTCGATTTGCTTCAAGAACCAAATATCGATTTTTGTTTTTTCAACTATCGTTTTGAATGGAATACCAAGTCTGATTGCATCATAAATATGAAACAATCTATTCCAACTTGCGAATTCCAAACTATGAAGAATCTCGTTTTGATTCGTCAATTCTTTGCCATCTGCACCAAGTCCGTTTCGATTGATCTCAAGTGACTGACAGGCTTTCTGTAATGCCTCCTGAAATGACCTTCCAATTCCCATTACCTCACCTACGGATTTCATTTGCAATCCTAGTTGGCGATTGGTTCCTGGAAATTTATTGAAATTCCAACGCGGAATTTTTACGATCACATAGTCCAATGTTGGCTCAAATAAAGCTGAGGTTGTTTTTGTAATCTGGTTACTCAACTCATCCAAATGATAACCAATGGCTAATTTAGATGCGATTTTTGCAATTGGATATCCCGTAGCTTTCGATGCCAATGCAGAGGATCGCGAAACACGCGGGTTAATTTCAATTGCAATAATGTCTTCTTTCTCATCAGGTGACACTGCAAACTGAACATTACATCCTCCAGCAAAATTACCAATTGAACGCATCATTAAGATGGCCATATCGCGCATCCTCTGGAAAGTAGTATCTGAAAGTGTCATAGCCGGAGCAACAGTAATAGAATCTCCAGTATGAATACCCATCGGGTCAAAATTCTCAATCGAACAGATAATTACAACATTATCATTCGCGTCTCGCAATAATTCTAATTCGTATTCTTTCCACCCTAATAATGCCTTGTCAATCATCACCTCATGAATTGGTGACAACTGCAAACCTCTCTCCAATAAATTATCAAATTCCTTTGGTTCATGCAGAATGGAAGCACCAGATCCCCCTAACGTATAAGACGGACGAATACAAAGTGGAAAACCAAATTCTTGTGCAATTTCCTTCCCTTCTAAAAATGATTTGGCTGTTTTCTGAGGTGCCATTGGAACCCCAATCTCAATCATCAAATCTCTAAATGCTTCTCTATTTTCAGTTATTTCAATAGCATTTATATCTACACCAACAATACGGACGCCATATTCTTCCCATATGCCCATTTCATCGCACTTAATGCATAAATTCAATGCTGTTTGACCTCCCATTGTTGGAAGTACCGCATCAATTTTATGATTTTGAAGAATCTTTACAATACTCTCAGGTTCAAGCGGTTCAAGGTAAACATTATCAGCAACAACTTTATCAGTCATAATTGTTGCTGGATTAGAATTGATCAAGGTTACTTCAATACCTTCATCTCTCAATGATCTGGAAGCTTGAGATCCAGAATAATCAAATTCACATGCTTGTCCGATGACGATTGGTCCGCTTCCGATAATAAGGATGGACTTAATGGAGGTGTCTTTTGGCATTTTCTGCTCTTTATGGGTTCAATTAAGAATACTATTCTACAAATTGAGCGCAAATTTAATTAAAACAACCGAGCTCAAATTCACAAATTGTTGCATGTTTTTAACAATCTTCGTGGATAACTTCTGATATTGTTTAAACTATTCCAAAAACGTTCGATTCATTAACTTTACATCAATGTCTTCATCAATCAAAATTGTATCAAAAGCCGACTTAAAATTGGAATACTTCATATCTGGAAGTGGTGAGGAAATAATTATTTGCATGCATGGACATGGGCGCAATGCCTCAGATTTTGAATTTATTGCCGGCGACAACAGAAGAGTTATTTCAATTCATTTGTTTCATCATGGAAACTCACATTTTCCCATTGAAAGAATAGAACAGGAACCTTTGAAGTCAAATGAGTTTATTGCGCTTTTTAAATTGATTCTAGAAAATGAATCCATAAATCAATTTCATCTTTTTGCATTTAGTCAAGGAGGCAGATTCTCACTTTGCCTCATCCCCTATTTTGCAAATAAAATGAAAACGATTACGCTCATCTCACCGGATGGCATGGACAATAAAAGTTTTTACAATTGGTCTTCAAGGCGTCGTTGGGCAAGGAATATCTTTCGTTATTTTGAAAAAGATCCAAGTCGTCTTTCAACTTACAGTGAGATTGCCCGAAGAATAGGCATTATGCGACCGAAAGTAGCAAGCTTCGTGTCTGAATTCTCATCCAATCAAGATTCATTCATCCGGGCATCACGAACTTGGCGAACCTTTCGATCTGTAAAACCTGACTATAAAGCCATCAATGAAGCATTGCAAATCAATAAGATCCCATTTTTAATCATTATGGGAAGCTATGATCAAGTCATTCGTCCAAAACAAGCGTATAAATTTGCCCGTCTCATTGGTCAACAGAAAAATGTCGTCGAGATTCCAAATGGGCACAATTTCTTTAAGTCCACATCAATAAATAAGTTCATCCATCTCCTGCCTTTTATGGAACATTCGCTATCTTTGAACCAAATATCTAAAGGAAATGAACAACATCCTTAATCACATCGAAATACAGCAAAAAATCACGCGTTTAGCGCATCAAATAATTGAAAATTCATTCGAAGAATCTACAATTCATATTGGAGGAATTTGCGGCAATGGAATCATCTTAGCAGAGCAATTCGCAGGAATAATAAGGACACATTCAGATCAAAAAGTAGTTGTTTTTGAAATCACTGTTAACAAAGACGAGCCATGGAAAGATCCTATCCAATTGTCCATTGAGGAAAGTGAATTGAAAAATGCATACATTATTTTGGTAGATGATGTTTTGAATTCCGGTAAAACGATGCAATATGCCTTAATGAAGTTCCTGGAGCGTGCAACAAAATCTATAAAAACTGTCGCGTTGGTAGACCGCACTCACAGAAGATACCCTATCAATGCTGATTTTGTAGGAATAAGCCTTTCGACAACATTGAAAGAACGCGTTGAAGTAACGTTGAGCGCGGATGATTCAAAAGCTTTTCTAGTTTAATCCTTTTTTCTATGAAAAAAACTACCGAATCCGCCTCCCGATACAGTCATCTTGAGAAAATGTCTACTTCGGAACTTTTGGGAAACATTAACCGGGAAGATCAGACTGTTGCGTTGGCAATAGAAAAGGAGTTGAAAGCAATCGAATTATTTGTAGATGCTTGTTTCGAGAGAATGAAATCAGGTGGTCGTTTGTTTTACATCGGCGCAGGAACTAGCGGTAGACTTGGGATTGTCGATGCAAGTGAATGTCCACCAACCTTTGGTGTTCCCCATGGCTTGGTAGTAGGATTAATTGCAGGTGGTGATATTGCCATTCGAAAAGCTGTTGAATTTGCAGAAGATGATATTGAACAAGGTTGGATTGATTTGGAAGCGCATGAAATCACTTCTAATGACACATTAGTCGGAATTGCTGCATCAGGAACCACGCCCTATGTGCTTGGGGCGATTGAAAAAGCAAAAGAATTTGGAGTATTAACGGGTGGCATTTCGTGCAATCCTGGTTCGCCACTATCTCATGCCGTCGATTTCCCCATGACTCCAGAGGTGGGACCCGAATTCGTAACCGGAAGTACCAGAATGAAATCGGGAACAGCGCAAAAGTTAATACTCAATATGATTTCTACGTCGCTCATGATAAAACTTGGACGCGTGAAAGGAAACAAAATGGTCGACATGCAATTGAGTAACAATAAATTGGTTGATCGAGGTGTGAAAATGATTATGGATGAAACAGGTGTTTCATACGAAGATGCTGAAAAACTTCTAACAGATCATGGCTCTGTACGAAAAGCCGTTACTCATCATTTGGGACAATAAGTCTAATCTGTTCATGACTTCTTTTTTCCATTTATTCAAAACAGCTATTTCAGGTATTTCATTACCTGAACGTTTCACCTTCCCATTTTTCTACGAACCACATCCATTAGCTATTATAGCTGCTGAGGAATTACAAAACTACCTTGAAACGCAAAAGGAGTTAAACCATAATTTCGGTCTTGAAAAAGATCAGCAGGGTTTAATAATTGGAAAGATGTTTGGTGTGTTGGTTGTTCAGGACAGCAATGATCAATTGGGTTATCTAGCTGCATTTTCTGGTAAACTAGGTGGAGTAAATCATCATTCCGGATTCGTTCCGCCCGTATTTGATATGCTCACTGAAGATGGTTTTTTTCGAACGGAAGAAAAGAATCTTACTCAACTTACTTTTGATATTGAATTTAAAGAAAATGAAGCTGAGTATATTGAACTAAAAGATGAATTTGCGCAATTGACCTTGGATCATCAAATGAAAATGAATGAAACCAAAGTTCAGATCAAACAGAATAAAGCCGAACGAAAAATAGAGAGAACCCGAATTTCAGCATTGCAATCATCTGAAAATCAAGCGACGATTTTGGAAGAGCTTAGAAAGCAATCTATCCGCGAACAATACTACTTGAAGGAACTGGCAAATCAATTCAAAGTGGAATCCGCACTTCTCGCACAAAATATTTCAATTAAGGAAAATGAGATAACTCTTTTAAAAGAGGAAAGAAAAATGCGCTCTTCGCAACTACAACGCCGCTTATTTGAAAGTTATTCATTTTTAAATCAATCTGGAAAAAGCAAAAGTTTATTGGAAATTTTTGACAAAACAGATGACGGACGATCACCTTCTGGAGCAGGTGAATGTGCCGCGCCTAAACTTTTGCAATTCGCTTTTCAACATAAATTTAAACCAATCGCATTAGCTGAATTTTGGTGGGGAACCCCTCCTCCATCTGAGATTCGTGTGCATGGTCAATATTATCCGGCATGCCGCGGAAAATGCGAGCCAATATTAGGCCATATGCTCCAAGGAATTGAAATGGATCCTAATCCCATGCTTGAGAATCCTGCAGAAGGAAAAGAACTTCAAATTATATTTGAAGATGAAGCCATCATTGTTGTGAACAAACCTGCAGAATTCCTTTCAGTTCCTGGAAGAAAAATTACAGACTCTGTTTACACTCGAATTAAAAAATCTCATCCATTGGCTGAAGGTCCGATCATTGTGCATCGCTTAGACATGTCAACCTCAGGAATCATGGTTTTGGCAAAAACACTAAAATCCTATCATTTTCTTCAAAATCAATTCATTAAAAGAAAAGTTAAGAAGAGGTATGTTGCTGTCTTAAACGGAACGTTAGACAAAGAAAAAGGTCAAATTGAACTGCCATTACGAGTTGACATAGATGATCGACCAAGACAAGTTGTTTGTTATGAACATGGAAAAAACACCTTGACGTATTGGGAAAAAATAAGTGAATCAAACCAGCAAACGCGTGTTTATTTTTACCCGGAAACTGGTCGCACCCATCAACTCAGAGTGCACGCTGCACACAAGAAAGGGTTAAAATGTGCAATAAAGGGGGATGATTTATATGGATTAAAAGGTGATCGTTTGCTTTTGCATGCGGAACAGATTGAGTTCACTCATCCATTGACAAAAGAAATAATGACTTTTAAAGCTGAAGCACCTTTTTAAAATAAAAAATGGCGAAAAAACTCCCGCCATTTTCATTTTAGATTAAGATTTAGTTTTTAAGGATTCTCTTTGTTCCAATCAATTTTCCAGCTTCATATACAGAAATGAAATACACACCGTTTTGAAGATCCGACAAGTCCAATTGACTACTACAATTCTTAGGCGTTTTCACTTTTTTACCTGAAATATCTAGCACTTCAACATCGATTATATTCAAATCACCTCCTTTTTGAATTTGAACAATGTCACTGAAAGGATTAGGGAACACTTCAAAATCAATGTTACTTATTTCAGAGACGGACAAGCCTTGTTCATAATTCACTCTGAAAACAAGATTTAACTCACTTGAAGCAGCTGGAGCTCCATTGTCTATCGATTGTGCGTTCACATAATACAATCCTGGCGACAGGCTATTTGCATTAAAGATGCAATCATAACGGTAATATTCAGCACTCACTTGTGTTGCCGTCATTGTAAAGGCTGAAGGTGCTGTGCAAGCGATTGAAGTTGTTAGGGTTTGTCCCATTTCAGGAGTATAAGCCGAAATTGAAAACTCAAATTGCTCCGGCAAACTTTTTATTATCGTATCTCCGGTGTAAACATCAATTGTATCACAAATGGCGCTACTAATTAATACAGGAGGCGTATTTGACGCTGCTGCACCTGCTATGTTAAAATAGATTTCCTGTCCATCAAGAAAATCCACTTGATCACTGTTACCATAAGGACCATCAAATGCAACACCTGATTCGTTAAATTGACCAACTTGGAAGAAATCCACTCCATTTCCGACATTTACACCAACAGTTGCAGGTGAGCCACCGAATCCGCCAGTACCGCTTGAAGCATCACCTGTTGTCCATTGCATATCGTCGTAACAAAATGAAACATTGTTCCCAGCGGGCACAAGTGAATCAGCACCATTTGAAATAATCAGCTGGAATGTAGAAACCAAGTCAGTATGGTTACTGAAATAACCTACATGATCCCATACTACAATCAGCGCAGATGGCGTCACCTTGTACCAGACACTGCCACCATCACCTGTACCAATATAGTTTCCAAGACTATCTATTACATAGGTTCCTCGTGTGTCAACATCACCCCAGAAAGGTGCTATCATATTGTAGGAAGCATCCGGAAATGGATTGGCAGTCCAAGTAACATAAGGCGCCAAAAACGAAACATTTCCATTATTGTTTATAATCACTGAATCGTATTGATTACCATAAAAATCGAATGTAAATGGCAAGTTAATTGAACCAGACGAACCATCATCGTTTGGCTGCATTGCCAGAATGAACGTGCTGTCCAACGGAACCATACAGTTACAAACTCCGTTTTTTACAGTTCCACCAGAATAATGAACAGTTTGGGACATCTGAGTATCCGTAAAAACGTATTTATTTAGGGGATCGACCGAGTTAGAGAGTTTCAGAATATTGTATTCAGACTGAGTCAGATAAATCGTTTGCTGTGAATACGCCACAGAAGCAACTAAAGAAAAGAGTAGTAAAAGCTTTTTCATGGTTTCAAATTTTAAAATAAGACGGAAGTTACAATTAAATAGTTGCTTAAACTTATTTCTGTTTGAAAAATTAAAAAATATATCGTAATATTGCGATATAACAATTAGAAATGGGACTAACGAAAACAGCTCAATTTACAGACCTTCAAAATAAAAAGGCGATCATCTTTAAAGCATTAGGTCATCCGGCACGAATTGCAATTATTGAATATATTCTAACTCAAAAAACGTGCATTTGCAACGATCTTGTGGGCACGCTTCCTTTATCACAATCAACTGTTTCACAGCACTTAAGAGAATTGAAAGACGCAAAAATAATTAAAGGAACCATTGAAGGGAATTCTCTTTGTTATTGTTTAAACCCTGAGTTACTAACTGAAATCAAATTCATTATTGAGCAATATATTGTTGGAATTGAACAAAATGACTCACCTTGTTGCTAAACAAAAAATAAAAAGTTATGAAATTATCTGAATTCAAATCCATCCTTTTAGAACTGAACAATATCTCTTTTAAACTTCCTGATGGTGAACTTATTCCATCGCATTTTCATGTAACTGAAATTGGATTATTATCCAAGACTTATATCGATTGTGGTGGCAAATTGCGTGAAGATAAATCGATAAACATTCAACTATGGTATTCAACCGATTTGGATCATCGATTAAAAGCGAATAAACTACTAAACATAATTGAACAAAGTGAAAGATTGATAGATTTAGACGATCATGAGATAGAAGTTGAATACCAGCAGGAAACAATCGCTAAATTTGGTTTAATATTCAATGAAAATCAATTTGAACTTACCACAAAACAAACCGCTTGTCTGGCAGAAGATCAATGTGGTATTCCGATATCAAAACCAAAAATGAATCTAAAAGAACTATCAACTAGTTCTTCATGTTGCCCACCGGGAGGAAATTGCTGTTAAAAACTATTTTATGAATACTACTTTAAAATCATTGTGCGAAAAGCTAACAAGTGAATTCGATCAAATTTCTGAAGAAAGAAGAATGATCTTACACAAACTCATTGAATATATCCAACAAAAAACAATCAAAGGGGAAGAAATAAAACTTGTCTATGTCTGCACTCACAATTCGAGACGCAGCCATTTTGGTCAAGTCTGGGGAAAAGTCGCTTCAGAATTTTATAAAATTGCGAAAGTCGAAACACATAGCGCAGGCACAGAAGCCACAGCAATGCACCCCAATACGGTCAGAGCATTGCAAACTATTGGATTCGTCATTCATTCAGACAATCAAGAAAACAATCCGTTTTACAGTATTGAATTTGATTCAAGCAAACAACCATTAGTGGGTTTTTCAAAAACAATTGACCATCCATCATTACCTGCTAAAAATTTCGCTGCAATTATGACATGCTCTGAAGCCGAACAAAATTGCCCATTTGTTCCGGGTGCGGAACTACGGGTGAGCACTACTTACGAAGACCCTAAAGTATTTGATGGCACCGAAGAGCAGAATGAAAAATACATCGAACGATCATTGCAAATAGCGCGAGAAAATCTTTATATATTTTCCAATATTCAAACTTCATAACATGAAAAAAAGACTCAAATTTCTTGATCGGTTTTTAACACTTTGGATCTTTCTAGCAATGGTTATAGGAATTGGCATTGGATACGTGATTCCATCACTAGCTGAAAAAATTGACAATCTTTCAGATGGCACTACAAATATCCCTCTTGCAATAGGCTTAATTCTTATGATGTATCCACCGCTGGTGAAGATAGATTTCAAAAAAATGCCTGCTGTTTTTGCAAAACCAAAATTATTGCTCCTTTCATTTGTTATAACCTGGATTTTGGGTCCACTTCTGATGTGCATCCTTGCAGTGCTATTTCTATCAAATGAACCTAATTACCTTACTGGTTTAATTATAATTGGAATTGCACCGTGTATAGCCATGGTCATTGTTTGGAACGAATTAGCCGAAGGCAATCGCGAGTTAACGGCAGGTTTAATAGGCATCAATAGCATTCTTCAAATTGGATTCTTTAGTTTTTACGCATACTTCTATTTAGAAATTGTTTTGCCTTTATTTGGAATTAAAGGCCTGTCCATTGACGTTTCTATTGGACAAATAGCTAAAACAGTAGGCATCTATTTGGGTATTCCATTCGCACTTGCTGTATTAAGTAGATGGCTTTTAATAAAAATAAAAGGAGAAAATTGGTTGAACACTCACTTTATTCCAGCAATATCCCCTATTACACTGATTGCATTGTTATCAACAATTGTTATAATGTTCTGCCTTAAAGGCGAAATGATTGTAGCTCTTCCAATGGATGTATTAAAAGTTGGATTACCGCTTGTGTTTTATTTCGGCATCATGTTCACACTCATGTTTTTTGTTGCCAAGTATTTTGGTGCAGATTACAGAGATAATGCTGCACTTTCTTTTACAGCAGCAGGAAACAACTTCGAGTTAGCAATAGCCGTTTCGATTGGTGTTTTCGGAATTAATTCAGATCAAGCCTTTGCAGGAGTAATTGGTCCGCTTGTCGAAGTACCAGCGCTAATTTTATTAGTTAGAGTTATTAATTTCTGGAGGAAGAAGTATTACAAATAAAAAAGGTCACTTTCGTGACCTTAATTTTATTCTTTCGATTTTGCTTTCGCTTTTCCTTTTTCAATTTTGATATTCAGTTCCTCAGCGCCATCTTCAACGTCCATTTTAATCTTATCCCCTTCTTGCAAATTCGCTCGAATAATCTCCTCTGCTAGTGGATCTTCAATAAACTTCTGAATAGCTCTTTTTAATGGACGAGCACCAAACTTCTCATCGTATCCGTGTTCAACGATAAAATCTTTTGCTTTTTCAGTCATCTCAATATTATAACCCAAATCATTGATGCGACCATATAATTTTTGCAATTCCAAATCAATGATTTTGTGAATACTTTCACGCTGCAATGTCTTGAACAAAATCATATCGTCAATACGATTTAAAAACTCTGGTGAAAAGGCCTTGCGAAGTGCATTTTGAATAACAGACTTAGCATTTTCGTCTCTTGACTCTTCTTTCGCTTTAGTACCAAATCCTACTCCAGTTCCAAAATCAGCCAGCTGTCTTGCTCCGATATTTGAAGTCATAATGAGAATTGTGTTCTTGAAATCAATTTTACGACCTAATCCATCCGTCATATGTCCATCATCCAACACTTGCAACAACAGGTTAAATACATCTGGATGTGCCTTTTCAATCTCATCTAACAATATAATTGAATAAGGCTTTCTTCTCACTTTCTCTGTTAATTGACCACCCTCTTCATATCCCACATATCCTGGAGGCGCTCCAACCAAACGAGAGATCGAAAATTTCTCCATGTATTCAGACATGTCAATTCTGATCAACGCATCTTCTGAATCAAACAGGTATTTTGCTAACACCTTCGCTAATTGCGTTTTCCCAACACCCGTTGGCCCTAGGAAAAAGAAGGATCCAATTGGCTTGTTAGGATCTTTCAATCCGGCACGATTACGTTGAATTGCCTTCACAACTTTGGAAACTGCCTCATCTTGACCTATCACCTTCCCACGAAGTTCTTCAGCCATATTAACAAGCTTACCAGTTTCGGACTGAGAAACCCTAGTTACTGGAATACCACACATCATAGAAACTACTTCTGCTACATGCTCTTCAGTAACTACCACACGATTGTTTTTCGACTCTTGTTCCCACTTATTTTTAGCCACCTCCAATTGTTCTTGAAGCTTACGCTCTGAATCTCTTAGTTCTGCGGCCTTTTCATATTGTTGCGACTTGATAACCTCATTTTTCTGATCCTTCAACCCTTCAATTTGAGCTTCAATATCCAAGATTTCTTTTGGAACATTAATGTTTGTAAGGTGCACTCTCGAACCTACTTCATCCATTGCATCAATGGCTTTATCCGGTAAGTGACGATCTGTGATGTAACGCTCTGTCAGTTTTACACAAGCCATCAAAGCATCATCTGTATATGTCACCGAATGATGGTCTTCGTATCGTTCTTTTATATTGTTAAGAATCTGAATCGTCTCATCAATAGATGTTGGTTCAACAAGCACCTTCTGGAATCGTCTTTCCAAGGCACCATCTTTTTCAATGTATTGACGGTATTCATCCAATGTCGTAGCACCAATTGCTTGCATTTCCCCACGCGCTAACGCTGGTTTAAACATGTTTGAAGCGTCCAAAGAACCACTTGCTCCTCCTGCACCAATAATGGTATGGATCTCATCAATGAATAAAATCACATCCGGGTTCTTTTCAATTTCCTGCATCACAGCCTTCATGCGTTCTTCAAACTGTCCGCGGTATTTGGTCCCCGCTACAAGAGAAGCTAAATCCAAGGAAATGATACGCTTGTTGAACAAAACACGTGAAACTTTGCGTTGAACAATCCGCAAAGCCAAACCTTCTGCTATCGCACTTTTACCAACTCCAGGCTCACCAATAAGAATTGGATTATTCTTTTTTCGACGAGAAAGTATTTGGCTAACTCTTTCAATTTCTTTTTCACGGCCTACAATAGGATCAAGCTTACCTGCCTCAGCCATTTTCGTTAAATCACGACCAAAATTATCCAAAACAGGTGTTTTAGACTTAGGATCAGCCGGTTTACGCTGAGCTGCAAATTGCTCTCCATTGTCATCATCCTGACTACCAGGAAACTCAGCTCTTGGGTTTATGTTCTCTTCTATCATTGCTTCTAGTTCGTCTTTGACGTTTTCGTAAATAATTCCGTATTTATTTAATAAGGTACACACAAAACTATCATCATCTTTTAACATAGAAAGTAACAAATGTTCTGTTCCAATAACTGGACTTTTGAACAATTTAGCTTCTAGGTAAGTTAATTTGAGGACTTTTTCAGCTTGCTTAACAAGAGGAATGTTTCCTGTATTCAAAGAAGATGATTTCGTGTTTTTTAAAAGTGACTGTTCAATCTCCGTTTTAATGTGTTTTAAATCAAGATGAAATTCATTGAGTAATTTCACTGCAGTTCCATCCCCCAAGCGAATTAAGCCCAATAAAAGATGCTCCACACCAATAAAATCATTGTTCAATCTCAAAGCCTCTTCGCGACTAAACGTAATCACATCCTTTACTCTAGGTGAGAATTTTGCCTCCATACACTTTAGTTTTTCAGTGAACACAAAACATTGTATGTGCTCATTACAAATATAAAACGAATAAATTGTTGAAAAGTACACGCAAAAGTCAATTTTCCACAGATTTTTGTTAGTAAAAAGGCCTTTTCAACGTCTTTCCGTCCTCAGATTATGTCTAATTTCGAAACTTGCTTAAATTACGCAATTTGCGTGCTAAAAATAAATTTGTGACAAGATGGCAGATGGGGAAAAAATAATCCAGATTAACATAGAAGATGAAATGAAATCAGCCTACATTGATTATTCAATGTCGGTAATTGTTTCAAGAGCACTTCCAGATGTGCGCGACGGTTTCAAACCAGTGCACCGAAGAGTATTGTATGGAATGCAAGATTTGGGAGTATTCTCAAACAGACCTTATAAAAAGTCAGCCAGAATAGTTGGTGAGGTTTTGGGTAAATATCACCCACATGGTGATAGTTCAGTATATGACACAATGGTGCGTATGGCGCAACATTGGTCCCTTCGATACCCTTTGGTGGACGGTCAAGGAAACTTTGGTTCAGTCGATGGTGATAGTCCGGCAGCAATGCGTTACACCGAAGCAAGATTGAGAAAGATTGCTGAAGAGATGTTAGACGATCTTGATAAAGACACTGTTGATTTCACACCAAACTTTGATGATAGTCTTGAAGAACCTTCTGTAATGCCTACAAAAGTTCCAAACCTTTTGGTGAACGGAGCATCAGGAATTGCGGTAGGTATGGCAACGAATATGGCTCCTCACAACCTTACAGAAGTAGTTGATGGTGTTATAGCTTACGTTGACAATAAAGACATAGAAATTGAGGAGCTTATTAAATTTGTCAAGGCCCCAGATTTTCCTACGGGTGGAATTATTTACGGCTATGAAGGTGTAAGAGAGGCACTTTTAACTGGTCGTGGACGTATCGTAATGCGCGCAAAAGCTGAGATTGAAGAATACAATGGTCGTGAACAAATTATTGTAACAGAAATTCCTTACCAAGTCAATAAAGCCGACATGATTAAAAAGACGGCTGAATTGGTAAACGATAAAAAGATTGAAGGCATCTCAGACATACGTGATGAATCGGATAGAAACGGTATGCGTGTTGTTTACGAAATCAAGAGAGATGCTATCGCAAATGTTGTTCTGAACAAACTTTACAAATTTACGTCGCTTCAGACTTCATTTTCTGTCAATAACATTTGCTTGGTTGATGGTCGTCCACAACTATTGAACCTGAAGGAAATGATCTCCAATTTTGTTGACTTCCGTCACGAAGTTGTCATCAGAAGAACGAAATTCGAATTACGTAAAGCTGAAGAAAGAGCACACATACTTGAAGGACTTATCATTGCTTCGGATAATATCGATGAAGTTATTGAAATCATCAAAGCATCAGCTAGTCCAGATGAAGCGAGAGAAAAACTATCAACGCGTTTTGGACTTTCAGAAATTCAAACAAGAGCGATTGTGGACATGCGTCTGCGTCAATTGACAGGACTAGAGCAAGATAAATTAAGAGCTGAGTTTGATGAATTGATGAAGTTGATTGCTGATTTGAAAGATATTCTTGACCGAGAGGAAAGAAGAATGGAAATCATCAAAAATGAATTAATTGAAATTAGATCAAGATATGGCGACGAACGCAGATCTCGCATAGAATATTCTGCTTCGGAAATGCGCATGGAAGATTTGATTGCAGATGAAGAAGTGGTGATTACAATTTCTCACGCAGGATACATCAAACGCACAAGTCTTAATGAATACAAGGTTCAAAATCGCGGAGGAATGGGATCGAAAGGTTCAGCAACTCGTGACAAGGATTTCTTGGAGCACCTTTTTGTTGCGACCAACCACAATTACTTATTAATCTTTACTGAAAAAGGAAGATGTTTCTGGATGCGCGTTTATGAAATCCCAGAAGGAAATAAAACTTCTAAAGGAAGAGCCATTCAAAACTTGATCAATATCCCGCAGGACGACAAGGTGAAAACGTATGTGAAAGTCCAGGATTTGACGGACAAAGAGTACCTTGAGAACAACTTTATCGTAATGTGTTCTAAACAAGGTGTGATTAAGAAAACTTCTTTGGAAGCATACTCTCGTCCAAGATCGAATGGAATTAATGCCATTACAATTCGTGACAATGATGAATTATTGGAAGCAAAATTAACCAACGGCACAAATGAAATTGTTTTAGCAACAAGTTCTGGACGAGCGATTCGTTTCAATGAATCAACAGTTCGACCAATGGGTAGAAATGCTTCTGGTGTTCGCGGAGTTTCACTTGCTGATGGCAATGATGAAGTAATTGGAATGATCTGCGTTGAAGACATCTTCTCAACAATTCTAGTAGTTTCAGAAAAAGGATATGGTAAGCGCACCTATTTGAATGATCCTGAAGACAAAGAACCTGTTTACAGAATTACGAATCGTGGTGGAAAAGGTGTGAAAACGCTTAACATCACTGATAAAACGGGAAGATTGTTGTCAATTCTAAACGTGACTGATGAAGAAGATTTAATGATCATCACGAAGTCAGGAATTACTATCCGCATGCACATTGACACAATTCGAACAATGGGACGCGCCGCACAGGGTGTCAAACTAATCAACCTAAAAGGTAATTCTGAAATCGCTGCAATTGCTCGCGTTCCAAGAACGGAAGATGAAGATGAAACACAATTCGATGAGGAAGGAAATCCAATCGAACCAGTTATAGATTCAGAAAATGGCACAGATGTTGACAATGCCGATGTGGAAGAAACAAATTAATCGCATCTAAGTGAAAACTAATTTAAAGAATATGAATAAACTTTTTAAAACTTCATTTTTCGCACTTTCAGTGATTGCATTGCAATCAGCTCATGCTCAAAAGAAAAATGAGACAAGTGCAGCAGTTGAATTCAAAAACAACTACCAGGGAGCAATGATGACAGGCGATGTTGAAAAAGCAAAAAAATCACTAATTGCTGCGAAAGGCTTTATTGATCTTGCTGCTGAAAATGCAGAAACAAAAGACAGTCCGAAAACACTTTGGTTAAAGGGTGAAATCTATTCAAACTTTCTCGTTTTAGGCATGCAATCAATGGATACTGCTTTTGTCAAATTAGCTGGAGAAGATGCGATGGATGTTTCAATTGCTTCGTTTAAAAGAGGTTACGAAATCAGCGATAAATTTGATGATGATATCAAAAACTCTGCATTGCAAAAGCACGACATGCTTGATCAATTTGCCACGATGATGTACAAAGGAAGTATGTTCAAAGAGGCTGCAGAGGTTTATGAAACGGAGGCGAAGTTTTTCAATGCAATTGGCGAATTTGATACTACGTCTATTTTTAATGCATCTCTATGCCATGAGAAAGCTTCAAATTACAGTAAGGCAGCAGAAGGGTACACTCAATTAGCACAGGCTGGCTACAAAGGAACATCATGTTATATATTGGCATCAGGATGCTACAGAAAGAATAAGCAAACAGCTGAGGCAAAAGCTTTAGTCATGGATGGTCGTAAAAAATATCCATTGGACAAAGAATTGCTATTGGAACTTGTGAACCTTTCAATTGACGCAGGTGATGCCGCGGGAGCTGAATCGGCTTTAGCTGAAGCGATTGCAACAGATCCTAATAACAAGCAATTGCATTATACAATCGGTACAATCTACATTGATCTAAAGAAAAATGATAAAGCAGAAGCCGCGTTAAACAAGGCATTGCAGATTGACCCTAATTATCAAGATGCACTATATCAATTGGGAGCACATCTTATTACTTGGGCTGGAGATGTTCGCGCAGCTGCTAATCAGTTGAAGTTCGGAGACAAAAACTATGATAAAATGGTTATTGAATCTGATGACCTATACAGAAGAGCACTTACTCCTCTTGAAAAATATATTGAGATTAGTCCGAATGACAAAGATGTTTTGACAATTTTATCCCAATTACACAGAAATCTTGGAGATATAAATAAATCAGCAGAGTACAAAAAACGTGCTGATGCAATTAAGTAATAGACACTGAATATGAAAAGGACCGCTAAATGCGGTCTTTTTTTTTGAATTATTTTCACACAAAATTAATTGATCAATTAGTAACTTATTTATTCCGCAGGATTGCAAATCCTTCGGAACGATAAGGAATAAAAAAAGACTTAAATCGTTTGATCTATATCTGCTCCGCAGGATTTGCAATCCTGCGGTAATTAGTTCAAAAGCTATAACTTCAAACATACAGTTACGCCGCAGAATTACAAATCCTGCGGAACGATGAAATTGAAAAAATCAATCAGTCTTTTTCTTTAATAACTTGAACCAAAGAATCTTTTTGCTATCTTTGCACCCTTAAATTACTGTCTCCCCGAATAGACAGTTAGTATAAATCTCTTTCGGCAGGTCGGGGCACCGGAATACAATTTAACAAGCCAAATGGCAAAAAACACAACATTGCAGGGATCTGCAGATTTCGATTGGGATGCATTAGCATTGGACGGGTACTCCAAAATTCAGCGTTCCGAATTATCAGACATGTATGAGCAAACCTTAACTTCTATCACAGAAAAAGAAGTTGTTGAAGGTACTGTTGTACTTGTTACAAAAAAAGAAGTAATCATTAACATTGGTTACAAATCAGAAGGTGTTGTTGCAGCATCTGAATTCCGTTACAATTCTGAATTGAAAGCGGGTGACACAGTTGACGTTTACGTTGAATGTCAAGAAGACAAGTCTGGACAGATGATCGTTTCTCACAGAACGGCTCGTATGCACAAAGCTTGGATTCGTGTAAATGATGTACTTCGCACTGGAGAAGTTATTACTGGTTTCGTTAAATGTCGTACAAAAGGAGGTTTAATCGTAGATGTATTTGGAATTGAGGCTTTCTTGCCAGGATCTCAAATCGACGTGAAGCCAATCCGTGACTATGATGTTTACGTAGGTAAAAACATGGAATTCAAAGTGGTTAAAATCAACCAAGAATTCCGTAACGTTGTTGTCTCTCACAAAGCGCTTATTGAAGCTGAGTTGGAAGAGCAGAAAAAACAAATCATCTCTGGTCTTGAAAAAGGTCAGGTATTGGAAGGAACTGTTAAAAACATCACTTCATACGGTGTATTCATCGACTTGGGTGGAGTTGACGGTTTGATCCACATAACAGATCTTTCTTGGGGTCGTGTTAATCACCCTGAGGAAATCGTTGAACTAGATCAAAAATTGAACGTTGTTATCCTTGACTTTGATGACGATAAGAAACGTATCGCTTTAGGATTGAAACAACTTCAGCCTCATCCATGGGATGCACTTGATGCAAACCTACAGGTTGGTGATAAAGTTTCAGGAAAAGTAGTGGTTATGGCTGACTATGGTGCATTTATTGAAATCGCAGCAGGAGTTGAAGGTCTAATCCACGTTTCTGAAATGAGCTGGTCTCAGCATTTACGTTCAGCGCAAGATTTCATGAGTGTTGGAGATACAGTTGAAGCTGTAGTTCTTACTTTGGATCGTGAAGAGCGTAAAATGTCTCTTGGAATTAAACAATTGATGCCAGATCCATGGTCTGATATCGAAGGAAAATATTCTGTTAGTTCTAAGCACAAAGCTAAAGTTCGCAACTTCACTAACTTCGGTGTATTCGTTGAATTAGAAGAAGGTGTTGATGGATTAATCCATATCTCTGATCTTTCATGGCAGAAAAAAATCAAGCATCCATCTGAGTTCTGCAAAGTGGGTGACGAAATGGAAGTTGTTGTATTGGAAATCGATCGCGACAACAGAAGAATTTCTCTTGGTCACAAGCAATTGGAAGAAAATCCATGGGATGTTTTCGAAACTGTATTCAATGAAGGATCTGTTCACCAAGGTACAATTATCGAGAACAAAGACAAATCAGGAATCGTTTCACTTCCTTACGGTGTTGAAGGTATTTGTCCTTCCAAGCACTTGAGAAAAGAAGACGGATCTAACGCGAAAGTGGAAGAAACATTGGATTTCAAAGTGATTGAATTCAACAAAGAGTCTAAGAAAATTGTTGTTTCACACACGCGTACTTTCGAAGAAGGTGAAGACAAGCCAACTGCATCAACCTCAAAAAGTGGAAGCAAAAAGCCGGCTGGTTCATCAACTTCTCAAGCTGTAAAAGCAATCAACCAAAACAACGAGAAATCAACTCTTGGAGATTTGGATGCATTATCAGCATTGAAAGAGAAAATGGAAAAAGGAGAATAATCCAACTTCCTCGAAATAGAAAACCGCTTCCTAGGAAGCGGTTTTTTTATGCATAAAAAAACCGGACTGTATAAAATCCGGTGCTTTATTTAAAATCCTACTAAATTAATTTTCAACTGAACTAGCGAGCGCTAACAATCGATCTTCCGTTTGAAAACCAACCACCTGTTTAATCAATTTACCTTCACCATCGATTATCAATAAGGTTGGGTAAGCTCTTACCTTATACATTTTTGCTAACTCTGGTCCATCCGCATCCTGCTCCACGTCTATTTTAAGGTTGATAAACTTTTCGTTGAACAAAGCCCCCACTTCAGCATTCTTGAATGATGTTGCAGCCATCTTCTTACAAGGTCCACACCAACTTGTATGTGCATCAATGAAAATGTACTTTTCATTCTTCAAGGCTTGTTTTTTCGCCTCAGCTAATGAAATGGATTTAAATTTAATGCCTTGATCATCCTGCTTCGTTGATTTATCACTTGAAGCCATAAAAGACATTGCTACGAGTCCAATTGCCAATATTCCAAATACTTTTTTCATTTCTTCTATTTTTGAGTTTAACTTTATGTCCTACATGGAAAACAATAATTTCCTTTTTTAAAATTAATCGGAATTTTCAAAAATCATTCCAATATTTCAATGTATAAAAAATTGCGTTTTCTCACCGATTCAGAAGTTATTCGTTCTTCCGTAAACGCATTCATTGAAGAATGGTACAATGATTCTCTTTTTATCACTGCGCAAACTTCTGGGTCTACTGGCAAGTCAAAACAAATTCAGTTGAGTAAGAAGCATATGTGTGTCTCTGCTCAAAATACCATCCATCGTTTTAAAATAAAAAAAGGCGGTTGCTCTTTCCTTTGTCTTTCAGCAGATACGATTGGTGGAAAAATGATGATTGTTCGATCAATTATCAATGAAATGGAATTACTGGTTGGAGATATTCGTATTCACTCATTGGAAACAATCACCGATTTGAATATAGACCTTGCTGCGGTTGTTCCTCTCCAATTAGCACACAGCCTGGAACACCATCCAAAAACAATTAAAAACATCAAGGTTCTTCTCGTTGGCGGTGCCCCAGTAAGCAAGAAAATCGAAGAACAAATGATCATAAACAACTGTTCGGCCTATCACACTTACGGTATGACAGAAACAATTTCCCATGTGGCCGTCAGAAAAATTGGGGTTGGCAATGAAAATCATTATAGTGCTCTTCGTGATATTACTTTCACCACTAAAGACGATAAACTTGTTATTCATTTTCCCGAACTAGGCTTGGAGAAATTACAAACCAATGATTTAGTGAAATTAATTGATAATCAAAGATTTGAATTTATCGGAAGGGCTGATTTCATTATCAATAGCGGAGGAAAAAAATTTAATCCTGAGCAGTTAGAATCATTGATCTCACCGTTCATTGATACTCCATTTTTTATTGGTTCAATAGAAGATAATTTGCTTGGTAGTCGCATCGTTCTTTTTCTTGAAAGTACGATGAAGATAGATGAGCAAAAATTGATGGAACAGATTAAAAGTATTCTACCAGAACACGCCACGCCTAAAAGAGTTATATGTCTGCCTCAGTTTGTGCGAACAGATAGCGGTAAAATCAATCGTCTCGAAACAAACAAATTGTTCCATTGAGAAAATTCAAGAAATACTATGACTTATTAGGGATTCCTGAAACCGCTTCAGAAAATGATGTGCGAAAGGCTTATCGTCGCATGGCCATGCAATTTCATCCAGATAAAAATCCTTCACCACATGCCAATGAACGTTTCATTCAATTGACTGAAGCCTATGAAATAATTATCGGAAAAAGAGATTTAACGATCGAAAAAACTATTGAAAAATCACATGAAGAGCGCATGCGTGAAGCTCGACAGAGGTATTATGAACATCAAAAAAAAGAACTGCTTGAAAACGAAAACTATTATCAAAGTTTGTTTACTGGAAAAAAATGGGGTTTCCTAAAATTATCATCAATCGTAGGTGTTTTGCTTTTCACATTGTTCTTCTTGGACATCTTTTTGCCCAAACATATTGAAAAAGACACACTTGCTTTTTACTCAAAAGACGTTTATGGTGGTGCAATCGACGAGACAGTTTCATTAGTTGTTAGCGAAAAAGGAACGGAGTATTGGATTTCAAAACTTGACTATCATCTTTATGGTGAATATCCTGAAATTGTCATTGAGCGTTCTTGGATATTTCATCAACCTGTTCATTTTTATTCAGTGACAAAAACACATTTGAATCCCTATGAATTGAACTACACGTTTTATTCCTTTAAGATTTTATTGATGGTTTTTTTTCTAATTCCTTTGGCTGTCAGACTATTCAAAAGGAGAACAATTTATTACACTGTGCTTTACCATCTGGGGCTATACTTCTCACCTGTTGCAATACTACTTTTTTTAGTCAACAATGATCACTGGGCGCATTTATTGACATTGGGCTTTTTGTAATTAACGCTTCATCGCCCGATCCATGTCGCGCTTATCGTCTTTTTCTTTGAGGTCATGGCGTTTGTCATGGAGTTTTTTACCTTGAGCGAGAGCGATATCTAACTTTACCCACCCCTTTTCAGAAAGAAAAAGTTTAAGCGGAATCAATGTATTTCCTTTCACTTGAAGGAATTTTTCTATTTTTTGGATCTCTTTTTTATTCAACAATAACTTTCTATCAGCACGCGGCTTGTGCGTATAGAAAGACGCGTTCTCGTATTCTGAAACATGCATGTTTCGTATCCAAATCTCTCCATTTTGTGCAACACAATAGGCCTCCAAAATTGAAGCTTTTCCTTTGCGAATACTCTTAATTTCAGTGCCAGCTAACTGAATTCCAGCAGTAAAAGTATCCATCAGGTGGTACTCGAAGCGCGCGCGTTTGTTGCGTATATTTAATTCCTTGTCAGCCATGTTGAAGTGTGCAAAAATACATTTTTTAAAACAATACGAATTACTAAAGAAATACTGTTCATAAGATGATATATAACAGGCTTTTCGTCACAATCAATATCCTTAATTTTAGAGAAGTGAAAATCTCTTCCAAATATATCGAGCAAGCTGTCGAGCAACTATCCTCGCTTCCGGGTATTGGGAAAAGAACTGCATTGCGTTTAGTACTGCAATTACTCAATCGAACAGACGCAGAAATTGAACAGTTTGCTGGCTCATTCCTGGAAATGAAACAACACGTAAAAAAGTGCAACTCTTGCGGAAATGTCAGTGACACTGAAATATGTTCAATTTGCTCAAACGAAAAACGCGATCATACTGTAATTTGCGTTGTTGAAGACATTCGTGATATTTTAGCCATTGAATCAACGGAAACCTACAAAGGAATTTATCATGTGCTTGGCGGAATCATCTCACCTATGGATGGAATTGGCCCTTCCGACTTAAATATATCAAGCCTCATTGAAAAAGCAGACTCAGGTCATGTGAATGAAATTATTTTTGCCTTGAGTCCAACAATGGAAGGCGATACAACGAATTTTTATCTTTATAAAAAACTGGCAGACAAGCAAGTACTGATCACTACCCTGTCCAGAGGAGTTGCTGTGGGAACAGAGCTTCAATATGCGGATGAAGTTACGTTGAGTCGATCATTACTGCAACGCCAACCATTTAAATTGTAAAATTATGCTCAAAGAATTTAGAACTTTTATCATGCGCGGCAATGTCATTGACCTTGCTGTTGCGGTTATTATTGGTGGTGCTTTCAGCGGAATTGTTGGCTCATTGATCAATGACGTTATTACACCATTGTTACTAAAACCTTCAATGGAGGCTTTACATGTCGATAAGTTGGAAAATCTTGCTTGGAAAGGTGTGCTTTACGGCAAATTTTTAAGCTCTGTCATCAACTTCTTGGTAACCGCCTTCATTATCTTTCTAATGGTAAAAACCATGAACAAAGCCGTTAAGAAGAAAAAAGATGACGATGAAAAAGTTCCTCAATTAACGAAAGATCAAGAATTGTTAACGGAGATTAAAGACTTACTTTCTAAAAAAGAATAATTTTTGTTATTCATTTTTAAGTTCTTCAAAAGTATATTTTTTGGCATATGTATTAATTTCGCCTGAATGAACTTCATGGTATCCGTTCGCTAATTCAAAATTGGTTTGAATCATGCACTTCGCTACATTTAAGGATTTAACCGGTTTATATTTATCGATCAATCCTGATTTTCCGAGCACATTTCCAATTTGAATCGAAATTTTCTCTCCAGCTCTTTTTTCTTGTCTTAATCCATCAAGTACGGAAGGTTTTATAATCACAAGTTTATCAAATCCCAATTGCTTTGCATTCTCATCCAACTGCGCTTTCATTCTAGAATAGAAAAAAGGTGATTTCAACGACACACCCAAGGCAGATATCAATACACAGTTTTTCACACCCACATCTCTTGCCAATTTCATAATTTTTGTTGGTATGGTAACATCAATTTTCAATTGTTCTTCTTTTGATCCCGCTTTTTTCAAGGTTGTACCGAAAGCCACAAACAAAACATCAGGTATGTGATGGATGGGTAATTCTTTCAAGGTATTGTAATCGACACAATGATTTACCACTTTCACTTCACGCAATTCGAGTTCCCTTCTTGTCAACAAATCAATCTGTTCAAAACGATTATCTGCCTCCAACAGCTGCAATAATTCATTACCCACTAAACCCGTCGCTCCTAAAATCAGTGCCTTCATGTCTTTTTTTTTCTAAAAATACGTCTCAAATTTCGTTTGGCTAAAAAAAAAGTTCTATTTTCGGCTGAAATATGTTTTACTTCAACTTAAATACCGCTATTTCATTTCTATGACTAGTATTTTCGTGGCCAAATTGGATTTCGGCATCACAAGTGAACAACTCAAGGAAGCATTTCAGCAATACGGAACAGTTTTAAAGGCAACTGTTGCGACAGATCGTGAAACAGGAAAATCACGTGGCTTTGGGTTTGTGGAGATGGCCGATAAAAACGAAGCGCAAGCTGCAATAAAAGGATTGGACGGCTCATTAATGAATGGTCGACCTATTGCTGTTAAGGAAGCTGAGCAACGTCCAGACAACCGTCCAGCTAGAGACAACAATTCAGGAAGACCAGATTTTAACCGAAACAGAGAGAATAATTCTTTTCAACGACCAAGTTCACCTGCACGTGACAACACAAATGAACATCGCAGACCGGACAATGATGGAGAGAAATTCACCCCTCCTGCAATCGAACCATTGAAGGGAGAACCTCGCAAGAAGGAAAATCCGAAAGAAAAAAAGAAAGATTGGGATACCGAAGGGAAAGCGAAAAAACCCAAAATGAACGCTTACAAAAAAAGTGGAAAGGGTAATCGCTTCTTTGATGATGACGATGATCTAGATGATTTGGACAATGCAAGCTTTTTCAATTTCGCTGATGAAGATGATGAAGAAAATGATGATTAATTAATGATTTTAGTTAATCAACCTGCTCCAATTGTTTAAAAACATCTGATAATCCTTCAATCAAGTCGGTTGCCAATAGTGAATAATTCGACTTTTCTCGAATAAGTAAATCACCTGATAAACCATGTATATATACACCCAAAAGCACTGATTCTTCTGGTGTATAGCCTTGTGCTATCAAAGCAGTGATGATTCCTGTGAGCACATCTCCCATTCCCGCTTTTGCCATCCCGGCATTCCCTGTTGAATTGACATAAACAATTCCGTCTGGTAGTGCAATTTTTGTAGCATGTCCTTTGCAAATGACAGTGCAACCCAGCAATCGTGATAAATCAGTTAATTTTTGAATACACTCCTCATCTGAAGAAAATTCCCCTACTAGCCTCTTCAACTCTCTCTCATGAGGAGTTAATACACTTCTTTTAGGGACAAGCTCTAGCCAATCGGAATTCGTTGCGAGTATATTGAGTGCATCTGCATCCAATACCATAGGTTTCGCGCAAGTAATTAGGAGATCTTTCAGCATTTGAGCAGTGAGCGAATCTCGCCCAATTCCGGGTCCAATACCAATGACTTGGTAATTATCAAACTGATTAATTTTTGTCGAAAAATCTGTGTGCTGATCCACATCAATCATTGCTTCGGGAGCCGCAATTTGCATTGGAATTTCACCAATTGCAGGAATATGAACAGTCAATAAGCCAACGCCAGATCTTAAACAGGCTCGAGAAGAAAGAATTGCTGCGCCGATTTTACCTTTGCTTCCGCAGATGAGTAACGCATGACCATGATCCCACTTTGTAGCATTCTCATTCCTTTTTCTAAAAATAGAATGCACGAAAGCTTCGTCAATCAACTTCATTTTTTCGTTGATGCACAAACAAAATTTGTCTTTGGAACAGCTGTCTTTGATATTGCACCGAAGCCGCCTGCCACTTCTTTAAAGTTTTCTATTCCGCGCGCTTTTAAAACACTCGATGCAATCATACTTCTGTATCCACCTGCGCAGTGTATAATGAATGGTTTATCTTTAGGAAATGAAGCCATTTCTTCATTAATAAAGTCCAAAGGAATATTGATCGCACCCTCAACATGTTCTGCTTCAAATTCACCTGGCTTGCGGACATCAATAACAATTGTGTCAGTAGTTAATTCACCTTCAAATTTATCCGCTGAAATCCGATTTACCGTGTCAATTTCTTTTCCTTCTTTCAACCATGCTTCAAATCCACCCTGGAGATAACCAAGTACATGATCATAACCTACTCTTGCCAATCGTTTTAAGACTTCACCTTCATTACCTTCCTCAGTAATCAGCAACAATGGCTGCGCTACATCTGGTAACATTGCACCTACCCAAGGAGCAAACTGCCCATCCACACCAATATTTATACTATTTGGAATAAATCCTTCAGAAAAAATCTGTGCATTTCGCGTATCCAAAACAACGGCACCTGTATCATTTGCTGCTGCTTCAAAAGCTACTACAGAAAGTGGATTCATTCCTCTTGCCAAAACCTTCTCAATATTTTCATAGCCTGACTTGTTCATTTGAACATTCATTCCAAAATATCCTGGAGGAGGCAATAAACCGTCCGTTACTTCTTTTATGAATTCCTGTTCTGTCATATCAGCTCTCAACGCATAGTTCAATTTCTTTTGATCGCCAATCGTACTTACCGTTTCTTTACTCATATTTTTACCACAAGAACTTCCAGCGCCATGCGCAGGATAAACAGTCACTTCACCTGCGAGTGTCATTAATTTTGATCGCAAAGAATGATAAAGTTTACCTGCCAATTGCTCTTGTGTCATGCTGGCCGCCTTTTGCGCCAAATCTGGGCGACCTACATCACCAATAAACAACGTATCACCAGTAAATACTGCATTGTCTTTTCCTTTTTCATCAATTAACAAAAAGCATGTGCTTTCCATCGTGTGACCGGGAGTGTGGAGTACTTTAAATGAAATATCGCCAACTTCAAATACTTCCCCATCTTTCGCAATATGAGATTTAAATGCAGTTTGCGCACCAGGACCATAAACAATGGTTGCTCCCGTTGCTTTTGCAAGATCAACGTGACCACTCACAAAATCAGCATGAAAATGAGTTTCAAAAATATACTTGATATTTACCTTGTCTTTCTTTGCTCTCTGAATATATGGATCAATTTCTCTTAAGGGATCGATGATTACAGCCTCATTATTTGAAGTAATGTAATATGCTCCTTGAGCAAGACAACCTGTATAAATTTGTTCAATTTTCATTTGTTCAATTTATGTTGCAAATATCTGTCATTTTCTAGATAAAAAAACTGACAGTAGTCATTGAATTGATAACAATTCTTTGATAATTATAAAAATACTAAACAGGAGCACAAACCAACCAAATAGAGATTTCAATCGATCAGCACTGAATTTATTCACTAGAGAAAAACCAACCACAATTCCTACAATAGTAGCTAGCGAAAATGAAATCAAAAGCATCCAATCCAATTGTACATCTGCTTGAAGGTCACCAGTAAATCCAATTAATGATTTAGCGGCAATAATAAAAAGAGACGTCCCGACAGCTGTTTTCATTTCGATACCACAAAATACAACCAATGCTGGTATGATTAAAAACCCGCCTCCGGCACCAACTAAACCAGTGAGCAGTCCAACGACAACACCTTCGATCAGAACTACTTTTACACTGATTGAATTATTTGTCTGCTCCTCTTGCGCAGCACCACCAATTTTCTTTTTACGGATCATTGATATTGCCGCAATAAACATTATCACTGCAAACAAGAGCATAAGCAACAAAGCTTTCGTTACATGAAACTGGCCCAATTGAAACAATTTATCTGGAATAGCTGGTAGCAAAAAAGCACGTGTTAAGTATACAGTAATAATGGAAGGCAAACCAAAAATGATTGCAATCCTAGTATCCACCAGTCCTTTTGTTGCATATTGAACACCACCAATTAAAGCTGCTAAACCAACTATAAAAAGTGAATAGGATGTTGCGATTACTGGGTCAACATGCAGAAGATAAACCATAATCGGGAGTGTTAATACAGATCCACCGCTCCCAATTAAACCAAGCGACGCACCCACCAAAACAGCCAGAAACATCGCAAGAATGAACATGATTTTCTTTTTAAAAAATGTTAGTACAAAATTAATCTTTAAAGCCTATTTCGAAGGATAAAAAAGGAGGCTTTCGCCTCCAAAATTCATTACATACTTAGAATCTTAAACTCAGTTCTTCGATTCAATTGGCGACCTTCATCCGTTTCATTCGTGGAAATTGGTTGTTCCTCTCCATATCCTTTGTAAACCAAACGATTGGAAGCAATACCTGCTTTTATAAGATAGTCTACAACCGCTTTCGCTCTATTATCAGATAATGCTTTGTTGTAATCATTTGCTCCTTTAGAATCCGTGTGACCAGAAATCTCAATTTTTAAAGTTGGAACATCGTTCAATAACTTTGTCAAACGCTCCAATTCATTCGTTGATTCTGGGCGAAGAGTTGCTTTATCAAAGTCAAAGAAAATATTCTTCAAAACAATTTTACTTCCAACTGCAAGGTTTTTCAATTCAACATCTTTTGTAACCTGCTGAAATGCTGCAGTATTTGGAATATCAAAATTCTCTGAATGGAAAAGATACCCTTCTTTTTTAACAGCAATACCATAATTTTTTCCTGCAGGGAGAGATACTAGGTATTTACCAGTCGCACTATTCGAAGTAAAGGTCGCAATGACTTGATTCATTTGATTGTCGACAATTTCGATTGTAGCCTCAAGAGGCTTTCGAGTCAATGCATCAGTTATCACCCCTTTTAAGATTGTCAATTGAGCTTCTTTAATAGCAACCGTTTGAGCGGCAACTGTTTCTTTTACTGGTTCAGCTTGACTTGCCAGTAGATTATCTTCATTGTTATTGACCATTAATTTTTCAGCTCCAAGGAATGTAATCATATACAAATCTTTTTCTCCGTATCCCCCTGGATTAAAAGAAGTATAATACGCCCTTCTTCCACTTGCAGAAACTACAAAAAACACATCGTCATCAGGTGTATTTACTGGGTAGCCTATGTTTTCGGGTGTACTCCATGTTTTCGTTTTCTCATCAAAGACAGACTTGTAGATATCATACCCACCCAAACCTTTGTGGCCCTGAGAACTAAAATAAAGTGTTCTACCATCAGGATGTGCAAACACACCTTCCTCTCCTAATTTAGTGTTAATTGTAGGCCCAAGGTTGATTGCCTCTCCCCATCTCCCTTTTTCATCTTTGTGAGAAATGTAAATATCCCTGTCTCCTTGTCCGCCCGGTTTGTCACTTACAAAATAGACAGAATTTCCATCCGGAGAATAACACGCAGAAGACTCATGGTACTTATCAGTATTAATATTTTTATTCATCGCCTCTGGCTTACTCCAGGCCTTCCCTTTTAATTCTGATTCGTATAAATCCCCATTGTTTTTACCTATATAAATAAGGAACTTCGTTCCATCCGCTGAAACTCCTGAATTGGCATCATGGTCTTCCGTATTGACGGGCTCCCCCATATTTGCAGCAGCAGTCCATTTCCCATCAGCTTGTTTGTACGCGATGTAAATATCTTCAAAATGCTCATTGATTCCTGGATCTATTCTACCCCCTACTGTATTTGGTCGACGAGATGTGAAAAGCAAAACCGACTCATCTGCTGAAATTACTGGTCCATAATCCGTGTACTGAGAATTCACTTCTCCTCCAAGATTATCAATAAATACGCGTACTGGAGTTTTGGATAATTCTTTACCATTTCCACATTCTTTAATGTACCTGGAAACATCCTCATAAAGAGATTTATTGTCACCATTCAAAATTGATTTCTGAAAAGTAGCATATTCAGTTATCGCTTTGTCCCACTGCATATCTAAGTGGTATGCCCTGCCTAAATAATAAAACAAATAATTATCAATTGCAGGATTCAGTTGCTTTGCTTTTTCAAGAAATGGAATTGATTTCAATTTAAAGCTAGAATATAGATAGCATTGACCCAGTTTATAATTCAGTAGCGCGTTGTTAGGATTAAATTTGTTTGCCGCCAAATAGGGTTCAATGGCCTGTTTAAAATAAATTGATCCAAGGTTAAAAAACTCATCGCCCTTTTCAATATTATCTTTTGCAGTTTTTAGTCCGTCCTTATCCTCTTTAAAATTATCCTTTGTAAAATCTATGTTCTGAGCTTGAATGGTATTTACCGCAAACACCATTAAAATTATAGAAGCATTTTTAATTATTCTTTTCATAATTTTTAGATGTTATTGGCAATCGCCGTTGTAATTCTTTGCTGATTCAACACCAAGTTCAGCTGCTTTTCTCCAATCATCGCAAGCACCTTTTTCATTTCGAAGCAATTCTCTTGCTATACCTCTATTCATGTATGCATAACCATATGCCGGGTCAATTTGAATTGCCTTTGAGCAATCCTCCTCGCTGCCTTTGTAATCTTTCAATTTATACTTCGCAGCAGCTCTATTGTTATATGCGTAGGAGTAATCAGATTTAAGTGATAAAGCTTTTGAAAAGTCATCAATTGCACCTTTAAAATCTCCTGCATCTTGCTTAGCGCTTCCTCTATTATTGTATGCTATAAAATAATCTGCTTTAAGTTTAATTGCTGAAGAATAGCTTTCAATTGCAGCTTTGTGATCACCCTTCTTACGCTGTGCGCTGCCTAAATTATTTAATGTAAAAGGCATATCAGGTTTTAATTGCAATGCTTTTTTGTAATCCGCTATCGCACCATCTAAATCCTCCAATTGTCGTTTGGCACTACCACGGTCATTGTATGCATAAGCATAGTCATTATTGTATTTAATCGCTTCCGTAAAATCTGCAATTGCTGCCTTGTAATCACTTTGTTCAAATGAAATAACTCCTCGATAATAATAGGCCTGGGAATACCCCGTATTCAATTCGATTGCATGGGTATAATCCTCCTTGGCACCTGATTGATCTTTTTCAATTGACTTTAGCTGGGCTCTGGAAAAGTAATATTCACTTTGCTGGCCTATTTTTAAAGCCATTGAATAATCATTCATTGCTCCAGCATTGTCTTTTGTCTCAAGCTTTGCATTCCCACGGAAATAGTATGCTTTATCAAATTCAGACTTCAGAGAAATAGCTTTGTCGAACTCTTTTATTGACTCAGTGAAATTCTTTTGATTAAAAAATTCAATACCTGCATTGAACGCTTTCTCTGCATCCTGCGATCCGTCATCCAGAATTTTCGCTTGAACGACTGTGTCTTGCTGAGAAAACGCAATATCTTCAGTGAAAACAGAAATAAAAAGACAAATCGTTAATAGTGGTTTGTTCATTCTTGTTGAATTTTATTTTTGTAAATGCTTTAGGCCAACGAATTTATAAAAATTGTGACATTTTTTACTGATTGAAATTGAATTTCAATTAAATGCCAAAAAAAATAAACCTATTGAAGGGTAATTTGAACCTTTTGAATGAAGCGAACATTTTGAACACCTTGAACAAATTGAACATCGTTTAAATCGTAAACTTTAGAAAAAATAAAAAACCCATGCAGCTGAGTTTTCCGAAGCTTCAGAAAACACGTTTAGGATTGCCGACATTCTTTGTAATCTGCTGATAGAAATCCTTCTAAAACCGTTTCCAGTTTGCAGCCCGCCATTGCTTGCCTGAGACGCTCCTGATGGTCAAATAGGTAAGCTTCAAGATAAAACTGCATGGGCTCCGCACAATGCGGATAGGTTAACTCTACGCATCACGTGAGAACCATGACACAAATTTAGTTTTTCCCTTTGAATTCAAAGTGGCTAACAATCCTTATTTTCGCATAATAAGAAATTGATCACGTGCAAGAACGACATACAGACAGAAAGAAGTACTTCCAAGAACAAGGAGTTGTTACTCAAAAATATGTAATTCCTTTTATTGAAGAAATCATTCCAATTAATTCAGATTTGGTAATCGCTGAGATTGGTTGTGGAGAAGCTGGAAATGTGCAACCATTTGTTGAAATGGGCTGTAAAGTGTATGGTATTGACATCGCTGAAAACAAAATTGCGAACGGAAAACTTTTTTACCAAAACCATACTAACAGAGACAATTTAAAACTAATTGCCAGTGATATTTATAAACTTGATACTTCAGAAGTTGAGAAGTTTGATCTAGTTTACATGCGAGATACAATTGAACATATTCCGAACCAGGAGTTATTTTTCGCTCACATAAAACAGTATTTAAAGCCCGGTAGTAAACTCTTCTTTAGTTTCCCATCATGGAGAATGCCGTTTGGTGGACACCAGCAAATCTGTAGAAGCAAATTTCTAAGTTTTCTGCCTTATTTTCACTTGTTGCCCTACCCACTTTACAGAGGAATATTGAAATTATTTGGAGAAAGCAAAGAAACAATTGTTTGCTTAGAAGAAATCAGAGATACAAAAATAAGCATTGGTCGTTTTAAGAAAATTGTTACTGAGAATGGTTTTAGCATCAAAAAGGAAACATTGTATTTGATTAATCCGAATTATGAAATCAAATTTAAGTTGAAGCTTCGCAAGCTGCCGAGATTGCTGAATATTCCATTTGTAAGAGATTTCTTCACTACAACATGCTACTATGTCCTCGAAAACAAAGCATGATTAAAGTAATTCAGATAGCATTTACCTGCAATTGATTTCCTATCTTTGCACCGAAATTTTCGATTAAAATGGCAACTACAGCAGAAATTAAAAACGGATTGTGTATCAAGCACAACGAAAAACTTTTTCAAATTATTGAATTCCAGCACGTGAAACCTGGTAAAGGACCAGCATTTGTTCGCACTAAAATAAGACAAATTGAATCTGGAAAAGTATTGGATCACACCTTTTCAGCAGGACATAAAATTGAAATTGTTCGGATAGAAAATAGAGAATACCAATATTTGTATCAAGAAGGAAGTGATTTTGTGTTTATGAACAATGAATCTTTCGAACAAGTTAATATTCCTGCTAAAATGATCGAAAAACCATTGTTTTTGGTTGAAGGTATGATTTGTAACATTCTCTTTCATGCTGAAGAAGAAATGCCACTTGTTGTTGATTTACCGATGTACATTATTTCTGAAGTTACCTACACGGAGCCTGGTGTCAAAGGGGATACGGCTACAAACTCTATGAAGCCTGCAACGATTGCTTCGGGTGCAGAAGTTCGAGTGCCTCTTTTTATCGACAATGGCGAAGTAATTAAAGTTGATACACGAACAGGTGTTTACGTGGAAAGAGTTAAAAATTAATTTTATTCAAACTTATACAAAGGGGTTCTGTTGAATCCCTTTTTTTATGCCATGCCATTTGTACAATTCAATAAAATCCGGCTTCATTACGAGGAAATTACTTCGACACAAACTAGCCAAAATTCTCCAGTTGTCGTATTTCTGCATGAAGCGCTTGGCTCGATTCCCCAATGGAAAGATTTCCCAAGACTTTTATGTGAAGAACTCCAATTGAACGGAATCGTTTATGAACGCCAAGGTTACGGAAAATCAAGTGAATTATCAGCAAAAAGGAACGCAACTTATCTGCACAACTACGCACACGAAGAATTACCAAGTTTTCTTTCTGAATTATATCCTGAAGACCAGCAATTTATTTTAGTTGGACATTCAGACGGTGGCACAATCGCCTTGCTTTATGCGGCAATGTATTCGGAAAAAATTCAAGCAATCATAACAATGGCTGCACATGTTATAAATGAACCTGAAACAATTGCAGGAATTGCACCAGCAGTGGATGCCTATGAAAAAGGAAAATTAGATAAGTTGTACAATTACCATGGAGACAAAACCAAAGTACTTTTTTATGCCTGGGCCAACACTTGGTTAGCGGTCGACTTTTTAAACTGGAATATCTGTGAAGATATTTCTTCAATTCAAACAAACAGTCTTATCTTACAAGGAGCACAAGATCAGTATGGAACGACCAAACAACTTGAGTTAATAAAATCAAATACAAAAGGGAAGTGTGAAACAATGCTAATTAATGAATGTGGCCATCATCCTCATTTAGAACAAAAGAATCTCACAATTTCCTCTATCAAACAATGGTATTTAGTAATTACAAAACAATCATGAACATTACAACTATCCATATGTTTACTTGATATGGCAGAAAAAGAATTTCAAAATCCCATAGACCCAGACAAAATCACTCAAAATCCGCATTCCCTGGAATATCCGCATCACGCGGGAAGTGCTTTGATTCAGCCTGAAGACAGAGGAAAAATAAAAGGAAGGGCGCTTTCAGCGATGGAGCATCAGACCGACATGCAATTATCTCAGATTTACGAGCAAATGCAATTGTTGGCTGAACAAGCAAAAAAATTACAAGACCGAAAGAAAATATCCGAGTTCATTTACCAGTCAGAAATGCGCTTTGAACCATTAATCAATCATGTTTACCACCTTTACGTAAAAGGAAATGGTCAGTATTTACTTTCCATGATTGCACCTAATCAATGGGGAAGATCAAAAAATGATTTTAATTTCATGGCTACAATCAAACTCTTAGCTGACCACACTTGGGATGTTTTGGAAAAAAACGATGATTTTATTTAACGTTTTCCATTTACCTTACAAAAACCCATTCTGATTCTGTTGATTGCTTTTCATCGTAAGTGTAGCCATCTACAGTGTATAGTTTAAGTTCTTCTATTTCCTTCAAATTATTTTGCACAATGTATCTTGCCATTGCTCCTCGCGCATGCTTGGCATACATCATTACTACCTTAAATTCACCATTTTTAAATTCCTTAAACTGAGGTGTAATCACTTTATTTTTCAGTAATTTAAAGTCTATCACCTTCGAATATTCTGTTGAAGCTAGATTCACTATTGATTCATTTGCAGAAAGTTCCGACTTTAAGTGATTCGTTAATTTCTTTCGCCAAAAATCATACAAGTTTTTCTGAGATGGAGAAATCTGCCATCTAGTCCCCATTTCAAGTCGATAAGGATACAAAAGGTCGAGTGGCTTCAAAACACCATATAAACCTGATAAAATAAATACACTCTCTTGAGCCCGAGTTAATTCCAATTCACTTAAACTTGATACATCAAATCCCTTGTATACCTCTCCATTGAATGCGAAAATGGCTGGAATGATGTTCTCAGAAACTTCCAGAGGCTTTAACCATTGCTGAAAACGAGCATGATTTAATTCCGCTAAATCCGGAGAGATTGACATTTGTTGAGCAATTTTCTTAGGCGAAAACTTTTGAAGTTTTTTTATCAATTTTTCAGATTCTTCCAAAAAACTAGCTTGAGTTACCAACGGTGCTTTCCAATTATCCGTTAATTGTAATGATTTAGCAGGAGAAAGAAGAATTTTCATAGTTAGTTTTTGTCAAATTTACATATCAAAAGAAATATTTCATGTGAATTCTGACTTTTGATTATGATTCTTTTTTCACTAAATTTGAAATTCAAACTCTAAACTTGAACTATGAAAAAACTTTTCATTACCTTCTCCATGATGGGAATTATTGGTTGGTCAGCATTATTTGGGCAAACCAATTCAGAATCTGGTGTAATTTATTGTGAACAATTTGGAATATCAAAACCTCTTGGTGAATTAGCAAAAGAGCATCCCGCAAACCTGAATAAGATAAATCGTCAGCATAAGCGTGAAGTGCATAAAGAATCAAAGGATCGTAAAGAAAGAAAAGCTCAAAAATTTGAATTCTCTGTTGAAAAAGATGGCCGAGCATACGGTAACGACTCATCTCTTTTCCAATTTGAACCTGGCACAAGAAAAAGCCCTTCACAAAAAGTAAATGTAGTTGGTCAGGCAGCGAATAGCTTCAGACCAATGGATCCATCAGGAGCAATAGGTTCCAACTACTATGTTCAAATGATAAATTCTACAACGATACGAGTTTACGATAAAACAACAGGTGCTACTGTTGGTAATCCAGTCACACTGGGTACTCTTTGGACGCCGGATCTTTCGGCGAATGATGGAGACCCTATAGTTATGTATGACCGCACGGCTGATCGTTGGTTTCTAGCACAGTTTGGAAGTTCTTCGGGTAATAAAATTTATATTGCGATTTCAACAACAAATGATCCACTCGGAACTTACTATACATATACATTTTCTTCACCTGAATTTCCTGATTATCTTAAGTTCTCAATATGGGGTGATGCCTATTACATGACATCGAATATGTTGAATACACAGAGGTTATTTGCTTTCGAACGCACCGCAATGCTTGCTGGCAGTTCATCGGCAAGATCAGTCTATGCTTCCTACAGTCCTGCGGCATCAGGAAATGGATTCTTCTGTCCTTTACCGGGCGATGCGGATGGCTCGACTCTCCCGTCAGCAGGTACTCCATGTCCGATTGTATATTACACGGACAATGGTTGGGGAGGTTCGAATACAGACGCCATCAAAATATACAACGCAACTGTAAACTGGACACCTTCTACTCCAACTCTTTCAGTGGTATTAAACTCCACATTAGCAACATCAGCTTTTGATGCCTCTTACAACAGCAGCTGGAATGATATCGCCCAACCAGGCACAACCCAGAAATTGGATGGAATCGGTGGTGTTGCAACCTATCGTGCTCAGTACCGTTCTTGGAATGGTTACAATACTCTTTTAATGAATTGGGGAGTTAAAATAAGTACAACTCAAAGAAGTATAATGTGGGTGGAACTAAGACAGAATCAGACAACTGGTGCTTGGTCTATCTATCAGCAATCAATCTATACACCAGACTCTTACTATCGTTGGGTGGGATCAATAGCTATGGACGATGCAGGAAACATCGCTCTATGCTACGCAAAGTCGGGATCAAGCACAGTGTACCCGAGTCTTGGATATATCGGCAGACTTTCTTCAGACCCATTAAATACAATGACATTTACAGAAACAATTGCTGCTTCAGGAACAGCATCATGGACTGGTGGTGGTAACCGTTTTGGAGACTATTCACATACAACTGTTGCCCCTGATGGTTTTACATTCTGGCATACAGGTGAATATAGCGGTACTTCAAGTTCAACTATGAGGACAAGAGTGTACTCCTTCCAACTTGCATCAAGCACAACTGCTAATGTTTCAGCAACTTCCAATGATACAGACAACAGTATTTGTTCCGGGTCATCAATTACTTTTACGGCAGCACCAACAAATGGTGGCACCACACCAAATTATCAGTGGTACGTGAATGGAAATGTAGTATCGGGAGCTACTTCAAGCACCTATACTACTTCCACGTTGACAAACGGATCTTCGGTTTATTGCATTATGACATCAAGTGATGGAACAGTTTCGAACAACCCAGCAACTTCCAATACAATTACCGTAACAGTTACAGCACCTGTTGCTCCAAGTTTAACAATATCAGGAGACAATACTATTTGTTCTGGCGCATCCACAACGTTTTATACAGCTGCTTCTAATGGAGGATCTGCACCAACTTATCAGTGGTCAGTCAATGGTGCAAATGTAGGATCTAACAATTCAACATACACATCTAGTGCTTTGACAAATGGAAGTACCATTACATGTATTCTAACATCAAGTTCAACTTGTGTTACAACGTCATCAGCAACATCAAACACATTGACGATGACAGTTACATCTTCCCCATCCGCAGCAACTATTGCATATTCAGGTGGAGTTTTAACTTCAAGTTCATCCACAGGAAACCAATGGTACTTAAATGGAAATGCTATTAGCGGTGCAACATCACAATCATACACTCCAACACAAAATGGAAATTATACAGTTGTTGTGACAAGTAACGGTTGCCCTTCAGCGGCTTCAAATGCATACACTGTAACTGGATTAGGGATAGAAGAATTGAATGTATATCAGCTTTCAGTTTACCCGAACCCATCTCAAGGTGAATTCAGTGTTTCTTTCAACGCAAGTATTACTGAAGCTTATACGATTAAAGTATACGATGAAGTTGGAAGATTAGTTTACAATGAGAATATTGAAAATCAAAATGGGCAATACATTAAAGAAGTGAAACTTGGTGAAGTTGCTTCTGGAATTTACAATGTAACATTATCCAACGGATCGAATGAGGTGACTCGTAAGGTTGTCGTTAAAAAATAAGAACCTATTATTTGAAATCTAAAAGGGGGCTAACATGATGTTAGCCCCCTTTTTAGTTCATGTTGAATTTTACTTTAGGATGAGCAGCGTAAAAATAAATATGAGCAGAATACTTATCACATTCATAATAAAACCATACTTCACCATCTGATTGACGTGCAAATAACCTGAGGAAAACACAATTGCATTTGGAGGTGTGCCAACCGGCAACATAAAAGCAAGACTGGCGCCCAAAGTAAGTGGTATGCACAGTTGCTCCAATGGAATCCCTAATTCAATAGCGAATTTTGCAACTATAGGAATAAAAATGCTAACCATTGCAAGATTGGATAGTACTTCAGAGGCGAACACAGCCAATATAATTAAAAAAAGTACGAGTGAAGCAAACGTCCAATTACTCATCGATTCAAACAAAACGGACAGTTGCTCGATCACCCCATTTTTTTCTAGAATAGCAGCCAATGCTAATCCACCTCCAAACAAAATCAAAATACCCCAAGGAATCTTCTCAGTATCTTTCCAACTCAATATTTTCTTATTTGGCTCGCTACTTGGCAAAAGGAATAGTAGTATTCCTCCTAAAATTGCAGCATTTTCATCACGGTATGAAAATCCTAAAATTGGAACAAGTAAATCTTTAAATGACCATAGCAAAACCACACCTAAAAAGACTAGAACTACCTTTTTCTGATCCTTTGTCCAAGGTGTTTTATGTAATATAAATTCGTCATGTGTATCTTTTCGTTCTTTTCCCAATAAAAAATAAAAAACTCCGTAAGTAGCCAATAACATGCAAATACTTAATGGGAATCCGATTTTCATCCAGGAAAAGAAATCCACAGTGACATCAAAATTCTTTTCTAAAATACTTGCCATTTGCGTATTTGGAGGAGATCCAATGAGCGTTCCTACTCCACCGATACTCGATGCATAGGCAACAGACAACATCAAGAAGATTGGAAATTTCGAATGCTGCTGATCTTTCGGCATCGCATGAATAATTGCTGTAGCCATCGGTAGCATCATCAATGCAGTTGCCGTATTGGAAATCCACATACTAATCAATCCAGTACTGAATAAGAAGCCCAATAATATTCTAGATTTCGACTTTCCTACAACTGAAATAATACCTCTTGCCACTTGCTCATGTACATTCCATTTTTCTAATCCCAAGGCAAGTACAAAACCTCCAAAAAACAAATAGACATTTCCATCGCCATAGCTAGAGGCCAGATCCTCTTTGTTTAACAATCCAAGCGGGATTGCTAAAATCATTGGAAATAATGCAGTAACATATACCGGAATTACCTCAAAAACCCAGAAATAAATCATTAAACCACTTAAGGCAATGGCATTCCAAAAATTATCTTTTGCACCGGTTACAAAAAGTATCATTGCAAATAAGAATAATCCAACAGCAATAATTAAATTTTTCATTGATTTTTCCATAATTAATTCAATAAAAAAGCGGACTTGACGCCCGCTTGTATGATTTAAAAATATTCGTGAGCTATTAGCTTAAAGCATTCAACTTATTGATGAAATCAATCGCTGCATCCTCAATTTCATCTCTCAAAGGACGGAAATCAGCCTTTGTTTTTGAAGAATTGATTTTTTCTAGCATTAAATCTTGAAAATCAGCTGCTTCATCAATAATCGTATCCGCCTTTTCTGTTTTAGCGGCATCCAACGACTGAATAACATAACATTCTTCAACGATGTCATATACCATGTTATTCAGGTTTCTCTTTAAAAATCTTCTGCTTGCCATAATTTTATTTTTAGTAAAAGTATTTAATCTTCGAATGAAATATAATTTTTCGATGCAAAGATTTAAACAATAAATAGTTACAAACAAAAAGCACCGCTTTCACGGTGCCTTTTAACATTATGCTTGAGGAGCTTCCTCTTTTCTTTCTGGTCTTGGAAGAAGAACCTTACGAGACAATTTCCATTTTTTAGTTTTTGGATCTTTTCCAACCACTTTAAATTTCAACACATCACCTTCTTTACAAACGTCTTCCATTTTAGCAACTTTCTCCCATGAAAATTCTGAAATATGAATCAATCCATCCGTTCCTGGAAGTATTTCAACGAAACATCCAAAATCTTTTACTGATTTCACTTTTCCTTCGTATTCAGCACCTTCTTCTACAGTTGGAGGGAATGCAATTTGTTTAATACGACGTGTGGCTTCATTCATGTCATCAGCATTGTTTGACATAATTTGAACGCGACCTTCACCTGTTGGCAATTCCTCAATTGTGATTGTCGTATTAGTTTCTTTTTGCATTGCTTGAATGATTTTTCCTCCAGGCCCGATAATCGCACCAATCATCTCATTAGGAACGTTGAACGCTTCAATACGAGGTGTTTGTGGTTTGAAATCTGGATTTGGTTGAGCAATCGTTTCAATGATTTTGTTCAAGATATGTAAACGTCCACCTCTCGCTTGCTCCAGCGCTTGGATCA
>JBIIQP010000204.1:0-3600 GCA_044341975.1 Crocinitomicaceae bacterium | reverse complement strand
AAATTTGTCTTCAGCAAGAATTCCTTCTTTAAATGCTTGAATCTTTTGTCCAAGTTCGATAATATCTTTTTCTACAATGGCTTTTTTTGATGTAGAATTAAGATTTTCAATACCTTCTCTGAATGTTGCCATCTCTATAAACTTTAAATTCTATGGGAGAAGTAGGAGATAAATAAAAGGATCATCCTAAATTTCCGGGTGCAAAGTAAAATCAATTATTTCTATTGACCAAGAAAAAAAGAAAAAATATTTACTATTCCTATTGGAGTAGTAGGACTAATTAAAGATTGAACTTGTTTCGAAGGTTTTCTTCGCGCTTCAAAAGATCTGCGATGGAGGTTTTGGAAAGAATAGCAATTGTAACTTCTCTTACTTCCTTGATAACATCGCTTAGTCCACATGTTTGCTCATTGACACATTCTTCACAAGGTTCGTAGAAATTCAAACTGACGCAGGGAAGCATGGCAATAGGTCCACCTGAAATTCGAATTACTTGACTAAGAAATATTTCCTCTGGATGCTTTGCCAAGTAATATCCGCCATTTGCGCCCATTTTACTGTAGAGTAGGCCATTGTTTCTTAATTCCACAAGGATTGCCTCCAGGAATTTTCGGGGAATATGCTCTTCTTCCGAAATAGTAATGATTTTCAAAGGTGTTTTTTCATCAAATCGCTTTGCCAGCGACATGAGGGCCTTGATAGCATATTTTGATTTTTTAGATAACACGTTTCAGAATCTATTGAGACAAATTTAAAGAATGTGAAGTGATATTAATGCAATTTTTGTCGTTTGATCAAGTATTTCAACAGAACGTCATTGTATCCCATTTGAATATCTGCCGCCATAAAATCTATTCGGTGGTTCGCACAGCGAAGCTTGATCTCTTCGAAATAGGTTTGAATAGCGTTTTTATAATGTGTTTTGATTTCATTCGGTTGCAACTTTAAACTTTCGCCTGTTTCCATATCGATCAGGTTGTAAGGACGGTTATCAAGTTCAAAATCAATTTCGGTTTGTTTATCCGTTACATGAAAAAGAATTACTTCATGTTTGTTGTGTTTCATGTGTTGCAAAGCCTGAAAAAGCTCATCCAATTTAGTTGGATCGTCTAATAAATCGCTGAAGATGACAATTAAACTTCTCTTGTGACAAAGCTCTGCAATGTCATTCAAAGCTGTAATTGCATTCGTATTTTTTTGTTGCTTTTCACTGTAATTGGAAAGCCGTTTTTCCAATTCACTGTATAGGTAATGGATGTGCGATGTAGAGGATTTGGCAGCTGTTTGAAGTTCAAGTTCATCTGCAAAAATTGAAACACCAATCGCATCGCGTTGTCGCCTTAATAATTCTATTAATGCAGCGGCAGCATATACGGAGTATTCATATTTATTGGTGTTACCATCTTTCGGAAAAAACATAGAGCCTGAACAATCAATGACTATTTGACACCGTAGATTTGTTTCTTCCTCGTATTTTTTTGTGAATAATTTTTCGCTTCTTCCGTAAAGTTTCCAATCAATATGGCGTGTTGATTCGCCTGTATTGTACAAGCGATGTTCGGCAAATTCAACTGAAAATCCATGGTAGGGACTTTTATGCAAACCGGTTATAAATCCTTCAACAACTTGTTTTGCCAGCAGTTCCAGATTTCCGAATTGTCCGAGTTTTGATCTGTCAATTTTATTGTCCACAATCAAATGTAGCGAATTATTTCTTAGCACTAATCGTGTTAAATACCACACCTGCTAAAATCAATGCAATACCAACGTAAATAATGATCGATAAAGACTCATCAAAAATCAGGTAGCCAGCCAATGCAGCATAGATTGCGCCCAAATATTGAAAGGGTGCGATAATAGATGTTTCTTCACTCATAAGTCCTTTGGTAAGAAACAATTGCGCTATTTGTGTAAAAACTCCCATGACTATTAGGAGCAGCCATTCGAATCCAGTAGGCATTACAAAATCGAAGAGGCACCACACGAGCATGATTGGCATAGCAATCATAGGAAAGTACAATACAACATTCAGTGGGTCTTCCGTATTTTTCAATTTAACAATGGAGGAGTAGGCGAGGCCTGAAAATGATGCGGATAAAACACCAATAAGAAGCCAGTTCAAATTGATTTTTGCAAGGTTGTCGGATAGAAAATTTGGTGAACTAATAAGTATTACGCCTGTTAATGCGCTTAAAATAAAAATCCATTGGTGTTTTTTTATGATTTCTCCAGAAAGTAAAACAGCGAATAAAATTGTAAAAACAGGAGCAAGGTATTGAACGGTAGAAGCAATTGCCAGGGGTAAATTTTGAATTGTGTAAAAGAAAAGTGTTAATGCGAAGGTGCCAGAAATTCCTCGCATAAAAAGCCATTTCCGATTGTTACCAAGAATGGGCAGGCCTTTGCGTTTTAAGGCGTAAAATGAGAGCGCGAATGAAACAATTGATCGTGCAAGAACTAACTCGTGAATTGGGTATTTTTGAAATTGTAGATCTTCGCTTCCGGGGATCCCAATAGATAGCAATTTTACTATCAAATTTACAATCAGAAAGGCTATTCCTGAGATAATTATATATGCAATTCCTCTATTCAATCAGGCAAAGTTAATCATTCTATTTTCCTTTGTTTTTATTGTGCAATGTTGATGATGGAAAACGGGCTTGTTTTATTTTTTTAAAAGTAATGTGTAACTTTCACCTCCAATGAAGAGATTGTTTAGATGTGTGGTTTTAATCGCGGCTTTAGTGATGCGTATGCTAGACTATTCAGCGCAGGTTATTGAACCGAAACATACATTTAATGTCGAATTAGGCTTACCAAACGGTTTTACGAATGAGCCTTTCAAAAACATCATGCAAGGTTTGGTTAATTTTTCTACCTATTACCAATATGACTTTAAGAATCATTTGACGGCAGGTGCGGGTATTCGCTATGGTTATTTTGCAATAAATGAATTTAAAGTACCTAAACCTGTCTATGGCGGAATGCATTCAACGGGTGCATTTCTGAAGGTTGGTTGGGAGAAGTTTATCAACGATCGATTTGCAATTGATTTAGGTGTAAAAGTGGGATATTCTCAACATTATTTTGATACAGATAGAAATGATTCTGCGGGCCTTAATCCGGTTCAAATAAATTCTGTCTACATCGATCCAACGTTAGGATTAATATTGACTGCCGATGAAGTTTCTTCCTACCGTTTATTCATTTCGTATGCTGGTTATGGTTTCGGATTTAAGCCAAGTATGATTGGTTTAGAAACCTTTGGCGGATATGATCCAGCTCAGTTTAATAAAGTGACCGGATTTTTGATTGTCGGTTTTGGTTATACCTTCTATTTTAAGTCGAAATAATTCCTTGATACGTTTTAAAGAGTTCATTATACGGCCAATCGCGTCAAATGACAATGCTCAGATTGCTGAAGTTATTCGTTCTGTTTTGGTAGAACATAACGCTGCCCGTCAAGGAACTGTCTATTCCGATCCAACAACCGATTTTCTTTCTGATGTATTTAAAGAGCAGGGTAGCGGCTATTATGTGGTAGAATTCAATGGACGGATTGTGGGTGGTTGTGGTTTTTTTCCTACCAGTGGTCTGCCG
>JBIIQP010000203.1:0-3617 GCA_044341975.1 Crocinitomicaceae bacterium | reverse complement strand
TATAATTTCGTTAGAAAAAAATGCTAGAATTATAGTGACTGACAGCGGAGGGTTGCAAAAAGAAGCTTTCTTCTTTAAAAAACCGTGCGTTATTCTCCGGCCTCAAACGGAATGGGTGGAAATTGTAAATAACGGCAATGCGCTATTGGCTGACGCGTCAAAAACTAAAATTTTAGATGCATTCGACACGCTTTATGCTAAAACGGATTTTACGTATCCTGAATTATACGGAGATGGTGATGCTGCAAGTTTTATTTGTCATAAAATACTAGAAGATTTGTAAGATGTTATTGGTCTTTGTTGAGGAAATATCCGAGCGTTTGCTCTATACTTTCGACTTCGTATTGAAGGAGAGGGGTATTGAATTTTCCATCACCAACGATCCTGTTCATTTCGAACAAGTTCAAACAGCACGTTTTAACTATTCTGAGCGAGAAATAGAGGGTGTTTTACGATTGAAACCCGCACCAATTCTGTTTGATGAATCGCTTCAAGTTTATGGGATTGATAAGGGTATTTTTGAATATGAAGAATGTTTGTCTATAAATGGCAATGTCGATCCATTGGCAGCAATTTTTTATGTGCTTTCGCGAATGGAAGAATACAATTCACAAATATTGGATAAACACGGTCGTTTCCCAGCAACGAATAGTGTATTGTACCGTTTCAATTGGCTCGATAAAGTGGTGTGCGACCGCTGGGCAGAAGCATTTATATCCTATTTACTTGAAAATAAGTTGCTCCACTATTCACGCAAACCTTCCGACGTAGAAATTCAGCCCACTTTTGACATTGATAATGCCTATGCGTTTAAATTGAAACGAGGGCTTCGTCATTGGTTTGCTATTGTAAAGGATATATTAAAAGGCCGCACACACCGTATCATCGAACGCGAACAAGTTATCTATGGCGGACACAAGGATCCGTACGATACATTTGGGCAAATTGAATCCATTTCGAAGGAAGGATACAAGGTTCGTATGTTTTGGTTATTAGGTGATTACACGAAGTTTGATCGCAATATTTCACACCGAAATAAACGGCACAGAAAATTGATAAATCGCATGTCGAAATGTGCAGATGTATATATACATCCAAGTTATAAATCCAATAGTTATGAGTTTTATTTGAATGCAGAAAAAGAGCGATTGGAAGAGATCTTGAATGTGCCAATTGAACATGCTCGTCAGCATTATCTGAAGGTACATTTCCCATATACTTACCAGCATTTAGAGACAGCAGAAATTCGTCACGAATATTCAATGGGGTTTCCTGAATATTATGGTTTCAGGGCAGGTACAGCGCGTCCATTTCGTTGGTTCGATTTAGAGAGAAATAAAATTACAAGTTTGACAGTACATCCTTTTGCATACATGGATGGTACACTTCATGAATACATGAAAATTAGTCCGTCAGAAGCGAAAGACGTTATACAAAATTTGTACAATGAAGTCTGTGAATTTGGAGGTGATTTCCTATTCATCTGGCACAATGAAACGATCGGAGATTATGGTAAATGGAAGGGTTGGAAGGAAGTCTTTGAGTTCACCTTGCAATTGAAAAAACCTTCAAAATGAATTTAAAAGCGACAATTACAGCCTCTATTTTAGCGGCTACCTCAATTATGTTAGGAGCATTTGGGGCGCATGCCATTAAAGAATTAGTCACAGCCGAGCGACTAGTAACGTTTGAAGTAGGAGTAAGGTATCAAATGTACATCGGTTTATCGATGCTTCTATTGGCATTGTCCGAAGATCGTATTCCATTTGAAATACGTTTGGTAAGAATACTAATGCTTGCGGGAATTTTACTTTTTTCAGGTTCAATTTATTTAATTGCACTGAGTGATATTTGGGGATTGAACACAAAGATTCTTGGTCCATTAACACCAATCGGTGGTTTGTGTATCATACTTGGATGGACCGTGTTTATATACAGAGTTTGGAAAGCAGCTAAAAAATCATGAAGAACTTTACAGTTACAGTGCTCGGATCAGGAACTTCTCAGGGAATTCCAGTAATTGCATGTGATTGTCCAATTTGTGCATCAAATGATCCAAAAGACAAGCGACTTCGAAGCGCTGTAATGATTAGCTACGATAACCAGAATTATGTGATTGATTCTGGACCGGATTTCCGTCAGCAGATGCTGAGAGAGGGGGTGAAGTCACTCCGAGCAATTCTTTTTACGCATGAGCACAAAGATCATGTCGCAGGAATGGACGATGTAAGAGCATTTAATTACCGTGAAAGCAGAGCAATGGAAATCTTTTGTACGGAAAGAGTTGAAACTGCTTTGAAACGAGAATTTCAATATGTCTTTTCCAATGAGCGTTATCCAGGAATACCGGAAGTGAAATTGAACAATATTAACCTGGAGCCCTTTCAATTGCCCGACGGACCTATCGTCACACCAATTGAAGTAATGCACTATAAATTGCCTGTTTTAGGATTTAGGATTGGTGATTTCACCTACATCACGGATGCAAAGACTGTTTCCGAGAAAGAGTTGGAAAAAGTGAAAGGAACAAAAATTTTAATTGTAAATGCATTGCATCGCTCTGAACATATTTCTCATTTTAATTTGGAAGAAGCGCTCATCTTTATCGATCAAGTGAATCCAGAGAAAGCGTATTTAACGCATATTTCTCATCTTTTTGGTTGTCATACTGAAATTGAAAAGATTTTGCCACCCAATGTTTTCATTGCGTTTGACGGCATGAAGTTTACAGCTCGTTGAAGGATATAAAAAGTTCAATTAGAATTTAATGCCGTGCGTTGATAGCAAAACTTCTGCTTTCTAAGACGCTTTATTTTCGTCGAAAAAAACGATGAGCTTAAAGAGAGAACGGAGAATGTATCAAAATCCAGTATTGGAATTGTTATCCCAAAGTGGTCCCAAAATGATGGTAACCTTTCATCTGTTTGTCATTGGATGTCAACTTTGGATTGGCAACACACAAAACAACTTTGAAGGAATAACAAGAACTCATTTATCTGTATTTGTTTTGGGAATCATAACTTGGACGATGGCGGAGTATTTATTGCATCGTTATCTTTTTCATATTGAAGGAGATAGCAAGTGGTTGAAGGCGTTTCACTTCGCGATGCATGGCTACCACCATAGCACTCCCAATGACGCCAACCGGCTTTTCATGCCTCCAGTACCCGCTCTTTTATTTTTAGGTCTGTTCTTCGGAATGTTTTATTTGTTTCTGGGCAATTTGACTTGGTTTTTTCTGCCAGGATTCGAATTAGGATACCTTTTGTATTCCTTCATTCATTACAGCGTTCACACAAGACGTGCGCCGAAAGGATTTGAAAAGCTGTGGCACCACCATTTGTTGCATCATTACAAAGAACCAGAAAAGGCATTTGGTGTGTCATCCAGAATATGGGACCGCATTTTCAAAACGCTTCCTTAATTTCTAGTAATTAAGGCTTGGCTTTAATTCCAATTACATTTGGTAATCGCCAAAAAGTTTGATTCGCATCCGTTGGATAGGTATCAGAAACATAGCTTCCCAGTTTTTCAATTACCGTTTCACCGACACAAACATATAGGCTTGTTTCTGGACCTCCCTCCAAATAAATAGCATTCGTCAGCTCAAAAGGGAA
>JBIIQP010000067.1:0-12779 GCA_044341975.1 Crocinitomicaceae bacterium | reverse complement strand
CACGGTAGTAATTACTCCAATAGTTGTGAGCATTTTGCAGGTATCCAGCACCGTGTACAAAAATAATAGCGGCACTGTTTTTCTTATCGATGGTTGGTTCATACAGTCGAGCGTACACATCGGTGTTGTCACTGCCTTTAAAAGTGATAACCTTTGGTTCAGTCCAATTGTATGATTTGAAATTAGGTGTTCTAGAATCTGTAATTCGAATTTTCTTTGTGTTTTGAATGTTTGGTGCTAGATACAATTCCCAAGGTTCGTTTTTGTCTGAGAATCGCATAGCGAGTGTTTTTTCATCTGGAGAGAGTACGACGTCATGGTAACCATCTTGAGTAAGAATGGGAATTAATTTGTGAGCTGAAATATCATAGCTTAAAAAATCCCGATTCCCCTGGTGAGAGCGATTACCGGTAATATAAAATTTGCTTCCATCCTGTGAAAGCATCACCTGATGAACTTCCCATTTTCCATCTGTTAATTGTTCTTTTTTATTGGTGGATATCGAATAAAGATACAGGTGAGAATAACCACTTACTTCAGACTGGAAATAAGCTGTTTTATCATCTTTTAACCAACCCAACGTTCCTTCTTCTTCATTCCAACTAGAAATTCCTGGGCCTCCAATCCATGCATCATCGTGTTGGTGATCTATTTCTTTGAACTTTCCTGTACCAAGGTCAATGAGGACAATCCATCGGTCTTTATTGTCATAAGATCTTATATCACAAAGCGCTTGAGAAGCGTTTTTTGTGAATTTCAGCGAATGCATGATGATTTCTCGATCCTTTTCATAGGTACTCGTATCGTTTAAATACGCCGGTTTTTTTCGAATATCAGAGAGTTTGGAAAAATCAACAAAATAGACACTGTCTTTTTCGATATCGCTCAACGCTAATTGATGCGATGGTTCTTCTATTCCAACTTTCGCTCTAGCATTGATTGTTTTAGAGTATCCGTCTGATCCCATGTAATTCTCAACACGTGTTTCTTTCTCAGGGGGGTATTCACTCAATCTAAACGCTATAAATTTTCCTTGGGGATTGACCTGAAGATTTTCAAGTGTTTTTTTGCCGTAATAAAATTCCGAAGGCAATTCATATAAATGTATCTCTTGTTTTTCGTTCCATGCTTTTCGTTCATTCTTATCTCGGATGTATTCAAAAAGTTCTACTTGTTGTTTTTCAAGGTAGGTCGAGTCAATTTTATTCTGATCTCTTTCTCCTTTTTTGAAGTTGCTTATTTGCTGGATACTGCCCGAAAGATTATTGTAGGAAAATAGATTTGCGTCCTGTTGGAAAAATACAATATTAGGGTTGTTTGATCGAATTATTTGTTGAATCGGAGAATCACTATGATAAATTAGTTTTAACGTTTTTGTTTTCTTGGAATAGTGAACGAATGCACCGTCAATGATGAGGTATTGATCAGAAAAGTTAGCTTGTGAAGGATCGAACTCTAGGATCTTTTTTTTGTCAGCCAAGACAGCTTTTTTCTCTTTCTGTAAAACAGTTAATTCATACGTAGAATTTCCAGGTTCATTTTTTGGATTCCAATCAAAATAGATTTTAGTTCCATCAATACTCCATCTGATATTCTCAGGTTGATGGCCAATGAATTCATTTCCTTTCATTATTTCTCCAAGACTCAGCGTGGAATGATTAGGTGCATTTTGTGCCCAATCCAATAGATGAATAAAAATAAATGCAGAAAATAGGAGTGATCGCATAGTTTGCTTTTTTGTAAAAATAGAAAAGGTATTTGATAGGGAAGAAACTTGATTTGCTAAATTATTAAGCGGTAGTCGTTTTAGTAATGAATTTTCAACTATATTTGCACCCCAATTAAATAATTTATAAACCGGGGTTTCGCACCCCACATTGTAAAAACAACTATGGCAACTCGAATCAGATTGCAAAGACACGGAAAGAAAGGAAAAGCTTTCTTCCACCTAGTAGCTGCAGACAGCAGAGCTAAAAGAGATGGTAAATTCATCGAGAAGTTAGGAACATACAATCCTAACACAAATCCTGCAACTATCGACATCAATTTCGAACGTACTTTGAACTGGGTTCAAGTGGGTGCTGAAATGTCCGATACTGCTCGTGCGATTCTTTCTTACAAAGGAGTACTTCACAAAAATCACCTATTGAATGGTGTGAAGAAAGGTGCTTTAACTGCTGAGGAAGTTGAAACAAAATTTGCTGCTTGGGTAGCAGAGAAAGATGCAAAAGTTAGCGGAAAGAAAGATAATTTAGCGAAAAACGCTGCAGCTGATAAAGTAGCACGTTTGAAAGCTGAAGAAGAAGCGAATGCTGCCAAAGCTGCTGCTATTGAAGCAAAAAATACGCCAGTAGAAGAAGTGGTTGCTGACACAGAAGTTGAAGCTCCTGTAGCAGAAGAAACTGTATCTGAAGAAGCAACAGAAGCACCTGCTGAAGAAGCTGGTGAAGAAGAGGCTTCTGCAGAGTAATTTATTGACTTGAATGAATAAAGCAGATTGCTTTCATTTAGGATATGTAGCGAAACTTCACGGATTTAAAGGTGAAGTTTCGTTGTTTTTAGACGTTACGAATCCAGAGGATTACGAAACATTAGATGCCGTATTTATTGAAATTAACGGGCAATTGTCTCCTTTTTTTGTTGAATCATTCAAACTTAAAAACAAAGGTTTTGCAGCCGTTAAATTCGAAGGGGTAAATACGGAAAATGACGCTCGGATCATTCTCCGAAAAAATTTATTTCTTCCCGCTCAAATACTTCCCAAACTAACAGGTACCCAATTTTACGATCATGAGGTTGTCGGATTCACTGTCGTTGATGTAAACTATGGAGTAGTAGGGAAGTTGGAATCAATTATTGATCTTCAAGTCAACCCGTTGATTCAAATTATGAATGGAACCAAAGAAGTGCTCATCCCACTCATGGATGGGGTAGTTACTGAGCTCGATAGAAAGAAAAAAACCATGACAATTCAGGCACCAGCTGGTTTAATAGAACTTTACATCGGTTGAATTCAACCAATCTACCCAATTTATCGTTTTTACTTTTAAAGTATTTCTTATGAAACAAATTCTATCCGCACTAGTCTTCATATTGGTGCTAGCATCGTTGAATGCACAATCTACATTCAATAAACGTTACTACATTTTTGATAATTTAGTCGCTTCTGATTTTATTGTTCATTCAGACAGTGAAATTGTACTAGTAGGTGGCTGTAATGGAACGCAGGTATTCTTTAATAGATTCAATGGTTTCGGTGAACTACTAAATTCTAAAAAATACGCAAATACAGCTCAAACAATCAAGCTGAATAAAGTTCTTGAGGTTACTGATTCTACTTTTATGACAGTTGGGTCATTTTTTAACAATGAGAGTTTGGTTACAGAAGGACTCTGTATGCTGTTGAATAAAAATGGAGATACACTTTGGACGAGAAGAATTCACTCGGGAATGAATGAAACATGTGAAGTAACTAATTTGAAGCAATTATCAGACTCTACAGTAATATTAACAGGATTTGCATATAACAATGGCTTTGCGTTAAAAATGGATGTTTTTGGCAATGAAATTTGGGGTTTAACATTGGGACAAAATGATGTGCCGGCCAGCCAGGGAATGGTTAATTTTCAATCTGTTGAAGAAGATGATGCAGGAAATTTAATCCTTGTTGGGTATAAAATTGGGGCGAATTCAAACCAGGTTGGATTAATCGTGGGGCTTGATGCTGCAGGAAATCTTACATGGTCAAAATCTACTGCAGAAAATGGGCTCTTTTCAGATATATTAAAATTAGGCCAATCTTATTTTCTATTAGAGGAAAACAGTGATTATATATTGAAGTTAGATCAGGCTATGCAATTTCAATGGGGAAAACGCTATTTCTCATCATATTCTGACGATCCATCCATTACTTTTTCTTTGGAAATGGGAAAAGACAGTACGATACTTGTTTCAGGAAATGATTCTTTTCTGGGAAGCGTGCTGAGAATTGACACGAACGGTGTCCCTCTAGAATCGAATAATGTTTTTGGTAAAACATGTCGAGTGAAGGAAACTGATTCGCTTGGGATTTATTTTTTAAGCAACGGTCCAATTTATGGAGTAAAGTCGCAAACCATTACGCAGCAACATTTTTCGTTAAGTCGTATTTCATCACTTGATATTTCAGGGCAAGACATCTGTAATTGGCCCATTTCGTTTAATTCGATGGATGGTTTTTTTGATTTTCAGTCAGATTCCATTTTGGTTGCTAATTCTATTCAATTAGATGAAAACCATTTAACCATCGATACATTGTTAGTGCAGTCTGAAATAGGATGTGTTGAATTTCTTGGAGGTTTAGACGAGAATGTTGAAAATATAAACTTTTTAATTTCGCCTAATCCTTCTAGTTCGGAAATAGTAATTTCAACGTCGGATGCTTCAAATGAAGAAGTGCTGATTTTTGATTCGTTCGGAAGATTATTGAAAAGAAGAAATCTTTTGAATGGTAAATTGACAATGTCAATTGCCGAATATGAAAATGGCATTTATTGGATTTCTATACTTGGGAAGACACAAAAAATAGTGAAAAACTAACTTTTTGAATGTCTGATTTTCATTTTAAATATTTTACTGTTCAACAATCAAAGTCTGCCTTAAAAGTAGGAACCGATGCAATGGTTCTTGGAGCGCTGATCGAAACTTCAAATTCTGGGACGGGATTAGAAATTGGCAGTGGTACAGGAGTTATTTCGCTAATGTTGGCTCAGAAGACTAATTCACTTGAAATTGATGCGATCGATATTGACTTAGCTAGTTTTGAGGAAAGTAAAGTGAATTTTAAAAATTCACCTTGGTCAAATCGATTGTCAGCGTTCCATAAAGATTTCTTTAAGCATGAAACAGAAAAGAAATACGACTTAATCTTTTCAAATCCACCTTTCTTTCGGAAGGCATTGAAATCGGAAAATGAAAGGTCGAATATTAGTAAGCATGCACAATTCGAGTTTGACGACTTTTTTGATAAAGCAGTTCAGTTATTGAATAAGAATGGTCATCTCTGGTTGATTGGGCCATTTGACGACCTTACTTTTTTTATAGACGAAGGTGCGAAGGCAGGCGTTTATCCCAAAATACTTTGGACGATTGAAGGCCGCCCAAATAAGCCGCAGCGATTCGTGGTGTGTTTTTCATTTCAGAGGGGTAATACTGAGCAGTTTTCTTTGACCATAAGGGATGAATCTGGAAAGTATAGCGATGATTATATCAAGCTTACAAAAGAGTTTCATAATAAGGATTTGTAAAAGTTCATCGTACAAAGCCATTCCTTAATCACTGAATTTCAACGAATCGGCTTTTTTTTTAAATATTCTTAACAATTTGGTGGCAAAGACGAAAGGAAAGAATAAATTTGTGCTTTGTTTTTTATTCTTGAGAATAGAATTTGAACGACAAAAATAGATGAGTTTTTAGTATCTAATTAGTTTGAATATGCAATCAAGCGGTGTAGATTACCTTCCGATTTTACTCCAAATAGGAGTTGTGGGAGGTTTTGTTGTCTTTGTTCTGTTTATAACACATTACCTCGGACCAAGACTTAAATCCAAAAAGAAAGACTCGAATTGGGAATGCGGAATTGAATCTCAGGGAGATGCTCGTTTTCCTGTGTCCATTCGTTATTTTATGACAGCAATACTGTTCGTTCTATTCGATGTAGAGGTTATTTTCTTTTATCCTTACGCAGTAAATTTTAAAAGTTTAGAACTAGAAGGACTTTTAGCTGTTATTCTTTTCGTAGCCTTCTTTTTGATAGGCTTTCTCTATGTACTTAAAAAAGGAGCATTAGAATGGGAAAAATAGAAGATCTTCAGGTAATTAATGGAGAAGGCTATCAGCTTTCTGTACTTGATAAAGTAGTAGCCACTGCTCGTCTAAATTCAGTGTGGCCTTTGCCATTTGCAACATCATGTTGCGGAATTGAATACATGGCGACAATGGGAAGTAATTATGATCTTGCTCGTTTTGGGATGGAAAGAATGTCTTTCTCTCCAAGACAAGCTGATTTATTAATCGTTGCAGGTACAATTTCGAAAAAATTAGCACCGATTTTAAAGCAGGTATACGAGCAAATGGCGGAGCCGAAATGGGTGATATCTGTTGGAGCTTGTGCTTCATCTGGTGGTATTTTTGATACTTACAGTGTGTTGCAGGGGATTGACAGAGTTATTCCGGTTGATGTTTATGTTCCTGGATGCCCTCCAAGGCCTGAACAGATTATTGACGGAATTATGAAGATCCATGAAATGGTGAAGCATGAGCCAATGAGAAGACGCTATTCAGATGAATACAAGTCGTTGTTGAACAAATACGATATCGAAGGAAATGAAGAGTAAACTTTCCAATGAAATGGTGATTGAGGAAATCAAATCACATTTTGGAGATGCCATTCGCAATGTTGAAGAGCCTTATGGGTTTTTAACAGTGGAAGTCGATGCTGCCAAAATCCATGAGATTATTTCTTGGCTAAAATCGGAACCTTCTTTGGCGATTTCATTCTTAACCAATATTGGTGCTGTTCATTATCCTGACAATAAGGGAAATGAATTTGCTTTGGTATACCATCTTCAGAGTATGACCAATAATTACAGATTGCGTTTAAAAGCGCATGTATCTTTAGAACAACCTGAGATTAAATCCATAGTGGATATTTATTCAGGGGCAAATTGGATGGAGCGAGAAACATTCGATTTTTATGGGATACAGTTTGTAGGACATCCCAATCTGACTAGAATTCTTAACGAAGATTCAATGGACTATTACCCGATGCGCAAAGAGTTTCATTTGGAAGATGCAACGCGTGAAGATAAGGATGATAGATTCTTTGGTAGATAAATTTCGTGTATTATGAGCGAACTGAAAGAAGTAAAATTTGATCAACCCACAAGCGTTTCTCACGAAACAATTGATGGGGAAATCGCAACGTTGAACCTTGGACCTACGCATCCAGCTACACACGGAATTTTTCAAAACATTCTGAAGGTAGATGGCGAAAAGATTTTGTCTTCGGAGCAAACTGTAGGATACATTCACCGTGCTTTTGAAAAATTAGCTGAAAGAAGACCCTACAATCAAATTACACCGATAACGGATCGATTAAATTACTGCTCATCGCCAATCAATAACATGGGTTGGGAAATGACGGTAGAAAAATTGATTGGTGTTGATGTGCCAAAACGTGTTGATTACATGCGTGTAATTATTATGGAATTGGCTCGAATTGCAGATCACTTGGTATGTAATTCAGTTATTGGAGTAGATACAGGAGCTCTAACAGGTTTTACTTATGTATTCCAAGAAAGAGAAAAAATCTACGAATTGTTTGAAGAAGTTTGTGGATCACGCTTGACAACAAACATTGGTCGTATCGGAGGATTTGAGCGCGATTTCTCACCTCAATTTCACAAAAAACTAGCTAATTTCCTTCAAACGTTTCCAAAGGTTTTCAATGAATTTGATAGCCTATTGAGTCGCAATAGAATTTTCATGGATCGTACCATTGGTGCCGGACCAATTTCTGCGCAGCGAGCTTTGGATTATTCGTTTACAGGTCCAAATCTTCGTGCAGCAGGAGTAGATTATGATGTGCGTGTGATGAACCCTTATGCATCCTATGAAGATTTTGATTTCATTATTCCTGTTGGAACACAAGGAGATACCTATGATCGTTTTCAGGTAAGACAGGAAGAAATTAGACAAAGCTTGCGCATCATCGAACAAGCATACAAAAATATGCCTGAAGGTAGTTATAAGGCTGATGTTCCAGAATTTTATCTTCCTCCAAAAGAAGAAGTATACAATAACATGGAAGCATTGATTTACCATTTTAAAATCGTAATGGGAGAAACTCCTATTCCAGCGGGTGAGGTATATCACAGTGTTGAAGGTGGTAATGGTGAACTAGGATTCTATTTGATTAGTGACGGTGGGCGCTCGCCTTATCGTTTACAGTTTAGAAGACCATGTTTTATTTATTACCAAGCATATCCAGAAATGATCACAGGTCAAAATATTAGTGATGCCGTTTTGACATTGAGTAGTATGAATGTAATCGCGGGCGAATTAGACGCATAAGAATATGGGTAGTTCACACATAGATTTAAGTAAAAGACACACTGAGAAACCAACGTTCAGTGCTGAAAAAATGGCCGAAGTACAGGCTTTGATGCAGTCTTATCCTGAAGGAAAGCACAAAAGTGCTTTAATTAGAATCCTTCACATTGCCGAAGAAGAATTTGGTGGTTGGTTGAGCATCGAAACGATGGATTATGTCGCAGAGATATTAAATATCCAACCAATTGAAGTGTATGAAGTTGCAACTTTTTACACAATGTTTAACCTTGAACCTGTTGGGAAATATGTGTTTGAGGTCTGTCGCACAGGTCCTTGCATGTTGGTAGGAAGTGACCAGATCATTGAATACATTGGTGATAAATTAAGTATCAAAGTAGGAGAAACAACTACGGATGGTGTATTTACTTTGAAAACAGCTGAATGCTTAGGAGCATGTGGTTATGGACCAATGTTGCAGTGCGGAAAAAAATTCCATGAACACCTTACGAAGGAACGAGTGGATGAAATAATTGAGTCATACAGAGAAGGTAAAGTTCCAAACTAATTATTGTATGGGAAGAAGAATACTTTTAGAACACGATAATGTACCGGGCATCGAGACTTTTGATGTCTATAAAAAGCACGGTGGTTATCGTTCGGTTGAGAAAGCATTGAAAAAAATGTCACCGGAGCAAATCGTTGAAGAAGTTCAAAAATCCGGTTTGAGGGGTAGAGGAGGAGCTGGATTCCCAACAGGGATGAAGTGGTCATTCCTTGCGAAACCGGAAGGAGTTCCAAGATATTTATTGTGCAATGCAGATGAATCTGAACCTGGTACATTCAAGGATCGTTATTTGATGGAGAAAATTCCTCATCTTTTGATTGAAGGAATGATCGTTTCAAGTTATGCGCTTGGTGCAAACTTATCCTTCATCTACATCCGTGGAGAATATATGTGGATTCTGGATATTCTAGAAAAGGCAATTGCAGAAGCTTATGCGAATGGTTTCCTTGGAAAGAACATTCTTGGTTCGGGTTACGATCTTGATTTACGTGTTGCTCCAGGTGGAGGTGCTTACATCTGTGGTGAGGAAACTGCATTAATTGAATCTTTGGAAGGAAAACGTGGTAATCCTCGAATGAAGCCACCATTCCCTGCTGTAAAAGGATTGTGGGGTTGTCCAACTGTTGTGAACAATGTAGAAAGTATTGCAGCTGTCGTTCCTATCGTGAATGATGGTGGTGAGGAATATGCAAAAATAGGTTTAGGAAAAAGTACAGGTACTAAACTGATATCTGCCGGAGGAAACTTAGTTCGGCCAGGTGTGTACGAAATTGAAATGGGTATTTCCGTTGAAGAATTTATTTACGGAGATGATTATTGCCGAGGAATAGCTTTCAATAAGAAAATGAAAGCTTGTGTTCCAGGTGGTTCTTCTGTTCCAATTCTTCCTGCTCATTTGGTGACAAAAACAGCAGCAGGTGAAGATCGTTTGATGACTTACGAAAGTTTGGCCGATGGTGGTTTCGCATCTGGCTCTATGTTAGGATCAGGTGGTTTTATTGTTTTCGATGAAGATCAATGCATCGTTCGAAATACATGGAATTTTGCACGCTTTTATGCACATGAATCCTGTGGTCAATGTTCGCCATGCCGCGAAGGTACGGGTTGGATGGAAAAAGTACTGCACCGATTAGAACATGGAACGGGTAACATGCACGACATTGATTTGTTAGCTGAGATTAACAAAAAAATCGAAGGAAATACAATTTGTCCGTTGGGTGATGCTGCTGCATGGCCTGTTGCCGCTGCTATTCGTCATTTCCGTGAAGAATTTGAATGGCACGTTACAAATCGAGAAGAGTCACAAAGAAAAAATTACGGGTTGTTAAAAGAACCTTTAGTAGGATAATTCGCTAGTATTTAGCATTCTAAAATTAAAACTATGGTAAAAGTTACCATTGATGATGTTCAAATAGAAGTAGAAGAGGGGACAACAATCCTCAACGCTGCTCGACAAGTAGGTGGAGATATTGTTCCACCTGCAATGTGCTATTACAGTAAACTTCCGGGAACAGGTGGCAAATGCCGCACATGTTTAGTGGAGGTTGCTCAAGGTTCAGAAAAGGATCCTCGTCCAATGCCTAAATTGGTTGCTTCTTGTTCTACACCAGTAATGGATGGAATGGTTGTAAAAAACAAAACCAGTGAAAGAGTGCATGAAAATCGTGGAGGTGTTGTTGAGTTTTTACTCGTAAATCATCCGCTTGATTGCCCGATTTGTGATCAGGCAGGTGAGTGCCATCTTCAAGATTTAGGTTTTGAACATGGAAAAGCAAAAACACGTTACGAAGAAGACCGAAGAACCTTTGATCCAATAGATATTGGAAACAAGATTAAGTTGCACATGAATCGTTGCATTCTATGTTACAGATGTGTGCACGTTGCCAATCAGTTGACAGATAAACGTGTTCATGGAGTTTTGCACAGAGGTGAACATGCAGAAATTAGCACCTACATTGAAAATGCAGTCGAAAATGATTTCTCTGGAAACATGATTGACGTTTGCCCTGTTGGTGCATTGACAGATAAAACATTCCGTTTCAAAAGTCGTGTTTGGTTCTTGAAGCCAATGGATGCTTCTTGCGAATGCGGAAAGTGCTCTGGAAAGGCAGTTGTTTGGATGTTCGGTAATGAAATCTATCGTGTAACAGCCCGTAAAAACCAATATGGTGAAGTGGAGGATCAGGATGGAAAAACAGGTTGGATCTGCAATGATTGTCGTTTTGATAAAAAAGATGTTTCTAAATGGAATGTTGAAGGTCCAAGAAAAATTGATAGGCAATCTGTCATTTCCCAAGGACAATATTCAAGTGCTCGCAGCGCTGCTCAAAAAAAGATTAAATAAATGGAAACAAGTGAAATCATAGAAAAGCTTTCGCTAATTGTCACACTATTTGCTGTGACTTTAGGTATAGCTGCGTATGCTACTTATTTCGAGCGTAAAGTAGCAGCATGGTTCCAGGATCGTATCGGACCAGATAGAGCAGGACCATTTGGGATTTTTCAACCATTAGCTGATGGAGGGAAACTCTTTTTTAAGGAAGACTTTATTCCAGACCAAGCTGAAAAATGGTTGTTTATTTTAGGTCCGGGTATAGCAATGTTTACTGCCCTTATGACTGGTTCAGTGATTCCATGGAGCACGGATCTTTTTATGATGGGACAGAGTGTTGCTTTGCAAGTTGCAGATGTGAACATTGGTGTTTTGTTCATTATGGGCTTCTTATCAATCGGTGTGTATGGAATTATGATCGGTGGTTGGGCTTCCAATAACAAATACTCGTTATATGGAGCAATTCGTGCCAGTTCACAGATGATTTCTTACGAATTAGCAATGGGAATTTGCGTGATTACAATTGTGATGCTTTCAGGAAGTTTGAGTTTACGAGATATCGTAAATGCGCAGCACGGGATGAATTGGAATGTCTTCTATCAACCAGTAGCTTTCCTAGTATTCTTTATTTGTGCATTGGCTGAAACGAACCGCGCGCCATTTGACTTGCCAGAGTGTGAAAGTGAATTGATCGGTGGTTACCACACAGAATATGGTTCAATGAAAATGGGCTTCTATCTTTTTGCTGAGTACGTAAGTTTATTCACTTCATCAGCCGTTATTTCAGTGCTGTTTTTCGGTGGATTTAACTTCCCTGGGATGGATAATTTCTCTGGAAATACACTTGCGTTATTAGGATTAGGTGCAATGTTCGCCAAAACGTTCTTCTTCGTATTTGTATTCATGTGGATCAGATGGACTCTTCCACGTTTCCGATTTGATCAATTGATGCATTTGGGCTGGAAGAGCTTAATTCCAATTTCGCTCATAAACTTGTTGATTACCGGTCTGGTGGTCGCATTCAAAGAAGGTTGGTTTAATTAAGAATTGAAGATATGCAAAGTTTAACCGACAGAAAAAAAGTAGTTTCCAAGAAGGAAATGACCTTTATGGAGAAAATTTATATTCCTGCAATTCTTGGAGGAATGTGGATTACATTCAAACATTTATTTCGTAAAAACAATACTGTAAAGTACCCAGAGGAAACACGTGAGTTCGCTCCTGTGTACCGTGGTCAACATGTGTTGAAGCGTGATGAAGAAGGACGTGAAAATTGCACGGCATGCGGATTATGTGCAGTTGCTTGTCCTGCTGAAGCAATTACAATGGTAGCGGCTGAGCGAAACAAGGGCGAGGAAAATCTATACAGAGAAGAGAAATATGCAGAATCGTATGAAATAAATATGTTGCGTTGTATCTTCTGTGGATTGTGTGAAGAAGCTTGTCCAAAAGAGGCAATTTTCTTAACTGATCGCATTGTTCCATCAAATTTTGAGAGAAATGAATTTGTTTATGGAAAAGATAGATTGGTAGAAGAGGTCAATGATCGAATTGATATTACAAAGCGTCAACATACTGGAAAAAGAACAGAGAAATGAGTTTAGAATTAATTGCAACTATTTTGGGTGGTTTAACCATTGGTTCGGCCTTGATGGTAGTTCTCAGTAAGCACCCAGTGAGAAGCGTACTTTACCTTGTATTGACGTTTTTTATGATTTCATCAAATTATATCATGATGAATGCTCAGTTTATTGCAGTGGTGAATATCATCGTTTATGCTGGTGCAATCAT
>JBIIQP010000007.1:0-42552 GCA_044341975.1 Crocinitomicaceae bacterium | reverse complement strand
TGAGCTGGCAAAAGAATTTACGAAAAGTAAGACCCATATAATCATTGCAGTAGGTGGAGATGGCACGGCTAATGAAGTCATCAATGGAATCATGTACTTTTCAACTGATGAAAGACCAATGTTTTACGTTTTGGCGAATGGTACCGCAAATGATTTTGTGAGGGGAGAACTTCAACATTTCACAAGCAATAATTTCCTCCAATCGCTTTGTGCTCAGAAAAATAAATCCATCGACATAGGGTTGGTGAGTATAAATGAAAAAAGCAACTATTTTTTGAATATAGCAGATGCTGGCATTGGTGGAAAGGTAGTCCAGATTCTAGATTCACAGCGAAAATATCTCGGCGGAAAATTCTCCTATTTTTCTGCCATTTTAAGAGGATTCCTTTGGTACAAAAAACCAAATGTCTCCATTAAAATGAATGACATTGAAATGAATGGGCCCATACTTATGATGGCTATTTGCAATGGCAAAATGTTTGGTGACGGATTGATAATAGCACCAGATGCTAAAATAGACGATGGCTTTCTTAATGTATCGTTGTTTTCTAAAGTCAGCATAATTGATTATCTCAGAAACTTATCACGACTCAAATCAGGGATTAAGTTAGTTCATGAGGAAGTATCTTATTTTAAATGTCAAAAGGTAGAATTAAAAGTAAAAGAAGGAGAGCTTTTTACTGAGACGGACGGAGAATTATTTGAAAGTGGTGATGTTACATTTGAAATAATTCCGAAGGCTATTCGCTTATTGAAAGTCTAAATTTATGAAGGCAGCAATTAAACAGTCGATATTGAAACAAAAAAACCAGAGTTCGGAACATCGCTCTCGCTTTGTTTCTCCCTCTGGTTTTTAGTATCTCTAATGATTGTATTGTCGAACCATTACACGTATGATTTTTAAGGAAATATGATTTAAGAGCGAGAATGAGTGTGAGTGTGAAGAAAAAAAGCAGAGTCGTGTTTCGCTCTCGCTCTCACACTTACTCTGCTTTTTGTACCTCGGGCCGGAATCGAACCGGCACTCCCGAAAGAACAGGATTTTGAATCCAGCGCGTCTACCAGTTCCGCCACCGAGGCCTAGTGGACTTGCTAATAAAAATTAGCGACTGCAAATATAGTATTTTTTTATTTCGAAAATCAATTAATTGTATGGATCAATTTTATTGTGTTTGAATTTCCCTCTTGTTCTATACTTGAATTATATCTTGAACTTATTTATCAATTCTATTTATGCGCAAGTTTCCCGCTATTTTGTGGCAAGGTAACTATGGCTGGAACATTGACAGTTTGAAAGTCGAGAATAGAATCACTGGCACCGACAAATGTTTGACTCATTATATTATTAGCACAAAATGCTAGTAGAAAGATTAGTCTGTTTTTCATTAATTTGATTGTACTTTTGTTCTCTAAATTAGCATTATTCGATTCTTGCATGAAAAAACTCCTCATTAAAAATATCAAAGGTCTTGTTCAGGCAGGTGAAGAGATTCCGACAATTCTTCGTGGAGAACACATGAAATCGCTTCCAATTATTGAAAATGCATTTCTTGCCATGGAAGATGGAGAAGTGATTTCTTATGGAAAAATGGAGGATTTAAATGGCATAGATGACTGGCGAGAATTAGAGATTATTGATGGAGAGGGGAGATTTGTTTTACCGGCTTTCTGCGATGCGCATACACATACTGTATTCGCTAGAAGTCGGGAAGAAGATTTTGTAGATCGAATCAATGGACTTTCATACGAGGAAATTGCACTTAAAGGAGGTGGAATTTTGAATTCTGCGAGAAGGTTGTCAGAACTCTCCGAAGAAGATCTTTTTAATGCTGCAATGCAAAGAATAAATCGCTTTATTTCATATGGCACAGGTGCAATTGAAATCAAATCAGGCTATGGACTGAGCGTTGATGCAGAAATTAAAATGTTGCGTGTAATCAAGCGACTAAAAAATGAAGCTCCTATTTCAATTAAAGCTACTTTTCTTGGTGCTCACGCTTTTCCTACAGAGTTCAAAAACGATCACACCGCATACATTGACTTAATTATCAATGAAATGCTTCCAAAAATTGCTAAAGAAGGTCTAGCCGATTATATAGATTGTTTTTGTGAACGCAATTATTTCTCTGTAGATGAGATGGATAGGATTCTACAAGCGGGTAAAAAACATGGCCTTGTACCTAAAGTGCATGTGAATCAATTTTCAGTCATGGGCGGTGTTAAAAAGGCTGTTGAATTAGGGGCTTTATCCGTGGATCATCTAGAAGAAATTAGTGAAGACGACATCCAAGCGTTGAAAAATTCAGATTGTATACCAACCTTGCTTCCCGGGTGCTCTCATTTCTTAGGCATTCCTTTTGGAAATGCAAGACTCATGATTGAAAATGAATTACCAGTTGCATTGGCAAGTGATTTTAATCCCGGTTCTACACCATCAGGAAATTTACAATTTATTTGGTCATTGGCCTGTGTTAAAATGAAGATGACACCAGAAGAGGCTTTCAATGCATTAACCATTAATGCAGCATTTGCAATGGGATTGAACGAAACACATGGTCGAATTGCACTAGGTCGACGTTCTCCCATTTTAATTACGAAAGAAATTCCATCATTGGCATATATCCCTTATGCTTTTGGTGATCAACACATCGAAAGGATTTTAGTATGATTATTGCTTAAAACACCTACCTTTAGTTTTGAAAATGTTGAACAAGCTTCTTTTTTTTGTTTTAATCGCATGCTCAGGCAATCTGTTAGCACAGTCGGTGCAGCCTGAAAACGAGTTGCTTTGGGAAATTTCTGGCAATGGATTAAAAACGAAAAGTTACTTGTATGGAAGTCTCCATTCCAATGATAAAAGGATTTTTAATTTTTCTGACTCAACGTATTTCGCGCTAAATACAGCTGAATCTATAGTTCTTGAAACAGATCTTTTTTCTCTTTTTGATGAATGGGATACACGTCAAGAAGATGTCCGTTTACTGATAGACAATAAAGGAAAACCTTATACAGGAAGCGATGAACCTACCAAGACAATTTATGGTGATGAAGATGGAATGCCTCAGTTCCTTGACGCCTATTTCTTGGAATATTGCTATAATGCTGAAAAAAAATTCTATCCTTTAGAGTTGGTGAAGGACCAACTTCAAATGATGAATGACTGGGGACAAACGGAAAGCAGCAGACTAGGCTTGAATCCACAGGTGTTGAGCCAAGAAAAATTGATAGATTTTTATGTCAAAGGCGATATCTCTTCCCTTGATCGTTTGATGAAAGCAAACTTATCATTTAACCCGGGAATGCATGATGACATTATTATCAGCAGAAATCAAACAATGGCCATTGGTCTTGATACACTTCTTCGTAAACAATCCGTTTTTTGTGCTGTAGGCGCTGGTCATTTGGCAGGTGAATTGGGGATGATTAATCTTTTAAGGGCTAAAGGGTATAAACTTCGCAGGGTTTTAGCAACATTCTCTGAACAACCGGTCAAGGAAAAACAGGCTGTTCGATCGAAAAGAGGTTACACTATCTTCAATGAAACCGCCGGACTTTTGGCGATATTTCCTGGCAAACCAAAGGAACTTAAAATATGGGATAACCATCCTTATTTAATCTATCGGGAAATGGGTCAGGGAAATACATATTCACTTGAATTAGTGCCAATTGATGGGACGCTGAGTCTTGAAGAACAGGGTGAAGTTTATATTGCTGGCCCGGATGAAACAATGTCTTCTCATTATTTTTTAGATGATGGGACGGAGGTTTGCGAAGGATTGTCAGACACATATCCAGAAGGTCCGCATTGGATTCGATTGATTCAAAGTGATCAGTATTTGGTAATTATGAAGGCCTATGGGGGCAATAAATTCATGAATTCAAACCGTCCAAAGCTTTTCTTTAGTAAAGTAGGATTCGAGTAATTCTTAAAAAAGCACATACATTTTTGTTATATTCATACGACTTTTAAGTACATGAATTAAAAATGAAATTTACAGACCAGATTGCGCTTTACATCAAGGAAAACAAATTAAATCTTAGAAATCTAACGATTGTTTTACCTTCCGAACGCGCTAAAAAATACATTGCATCTTCTTTGTTTACGCTTGAGGGAAAGCCATTGTTGGCCCCCGAGATGGTTACAATTGACAAATGGGTAAGATCTTTTAGTGATCGAACTGTTATTGATCGAACAAGAACACTTATTCGACTTTTCAAAATACAGTTAGCAAACCCAACAGACCCTAAGGATGTATCCTTTGACGAATTCATGGCATGGGGAAATATTTTACTTTCAGACTTTGATGAAATAGATCGTTACAAATTAAATTCAAAGGATGTTTTTAAAAATCTTGCATCCATAAAAGAGATAGAAAGTTGGAGTTTTGCTCAAGAAGAATTGACAGAAGGCCAAAAAAGATTCATGCAATTTTGGGATCGTTTACCAGGGTATTACAACCAATTGAATGAGCAATTGGACAAAGAAGACCTTTGTTATGCAGGCAGCGCTTATCGGTGCCTTTCACAAAATATAGATGTTCTTTTTAGGGAAAGAAAAGATCGAGTATTTCTTTTTGCTGGATTTAATGCCCTTTCGCCTTCAGAAATAAGTATAATAAAACAACTACATCAATTGGGGAGAGCGCATGTTATAATTGATGCAGATACTTTCTACTTCAATGACAGCAATCACGAGGCGGGTAAGTTTCTGAGAACACTTCAGTCAGAATTAGGCTTAAAATCACTGCCCTACATCGCTGATAATCTTTTAACAAAAGAGACAGAGCTAAGTATAATAGAGTGCGCACAGCATACAGGACAAGTGAAGATTGCATCCACCATTCTTGCATCCTTAAATAAAGAGGCGCTGAACGAAACCCTTATTTTATTGGCTGATGAGTCGTTGATTGCTCCTTTGATGAAAAATCTTCCGGCAACAATTGAAAAAGCAAATATTACACTCGGATTGCCACTTCGGAGCACAGCCTTGAGGACTTGGATTGAACTTATTTTTACCATTCAAGAAAATAAAATCCGTTATAAAACACAGGCCATTTATATCCAAGATTTGCAGCGCTTTTGGAATCATCCATTTACGTTGCTTTTGCTTTCAGAAAAGGAAAAAGGCGACATTATTCGAATCGAACAAGAACTCATTAAACGCAACAGCATTTTTGTAAAAAAAGACCGAGTTCTAACCACAGGCAACGCTGATAAATCATTGAATTTTCTCTTACATGACTGGAATGGAGATTGGTTGTCAGCCATCCAAACAATTCGAGCATTAAATAGGGAGTTGTATAATTCCTTTGGAAAAGATGACGAATTTGAAAAAGCCATTCTCGAAACGTTCGATAGAGAAATAGTTGATTTTGAAAACCTTGTTCGCGAAGGCCTGCCTGAAATGACCTTGAAAAGTTTCAAACATTTATTTTTTCAGCATTGGAACACTAAATCAATAGCTTATCACGGTAATCCTATTGATGGACTGCAAATCATGGGTCTTTTGGAAACACGATTATTGGACTTTAAAAATATTATTGTGCTAGGGTTGAATGAAGGTAAAATGCCTCCGACCAATCCTCTTCAAACAATGATTCCTATGGATCTTAGATCCTACCTTGGCTTGCCAACACCAAGAGATAAACAAGGTTTATTCGCACATCATTTTTATCGCTTATTGCAGCGTTGCGACAAAATATGGACAACTTATACTTCTTCTCAAGAAAACATTGGCAGCAATGAGGCGAGTCGATATCTCTTGCAGTTGGAACTTGAACTGAGTAGAATTAATCCCAATTTTCAGTTGAAAAAGGAGTTCTATTCTATTCCAAATGACACTGGTTTGACAGAATCTGTTCAGTTAGTTCAAAAAACAGATGATATAATTCTGCGATTGGATGAGTTCTTTAATAAACCCATTTCTGCGTCAGCAATTAATAAGTACATCAATTGTCCACTCGATTTTTACTACCGGTATCTTCTTGAGTTTGGAGAAGAAGAAAGCATAGAAGAAGAAGTTGAAAGCAATACTTTTGGAACCTTCATTCACAATGTTTTGGAGGAATTATACCTGCCGTTTTCAAGGCATGATAAAAAAGGTCAAAAAGTAATTCCGCAACCACCAAATATAGTCACAAGAGACATCGACTTGATGTTACAAAAGTTTGAAGCATTAATACGTAACGAATTTTTAAAACATTTTGATGACGATGCATCAGCATTTGAGTCTGGAAAGAATCTTTTAAGTTTTCGGATGGCGATTGAATTGACAAAAAGGATTTTAGAAGAGGAAAGAAAATTTCTTTTGACTCAAACTTCACCAGTTTTCATTGAATACATTGAAATTGAAATGCATGCGCACGTGAATATAACAGTGAACGGTCAACCAAAAGCTATTGCACTGAAAGGTTTCATTGATCGCATCGACTCTGTAAATGGAAAAATAAGAATTATTGATTACAAATCAGGAAAAGTGAAAGCAGAAGATGTTTCAATGAGTAGCTACGATCCTGATACAAGTTTGATGGACTATTTTTCAACTATAAAACACGCTATTCAACTAGCTTTATACACCTATCTGTACCAACAAAATAGTGGTCAATTCCCGGAATCTGCAAATATTTATTCGTTGGTAAATTTGAAAGGAGGCCTTTTTCCACTTCAATCAACTAGCCTTGATTACAATGAAATCACATTACTTTTTGAGGCCTTTCTGCAAGAAGTGGTAAATCAATTGTACGATAAGGAAATTCCCTTTTTCCATCAAGTCAAGGGACATAGAAGTTATTGCCAATATTGCGATTAAAAAAACCTGAAAAGAATTTAAGGAAGAGTTAAAATTCTTTTCAGGCTACTGCAAGAAAAATAAAACCAGTGTTGAGTAATTTTGCTCAACTAATTAGAAGACGTAAAAATGGATTTAGGGTTGTTTTTTGAGCAAAAAAAAACACCCATTGAGTTGGGTGTTTCATTTTCATATAGTGCAGTAATTAATACAATTCCATTTTCAAAGCAGTTCTGTAATCTTTGATTTCTTCACGGTTAATTTTATGCTCTGCGTTTTTTAACAAGTTTAAGAAGTACAATAGGTTTTCGTTATCTTCAATCTCAATCGGATATTCATTTCCTTCTTCGTCTTCCTCGTATTGAGCTTGTACATCAAATGCATTGTTTTCCCCAATGAATTCATATGTCAGGCGAAGTACCTTTGTTACAAGTGGATCTTGCTCCTTCAAAGCAAATTCTCTGAGTTCTTTGAGGTCGTCAATTAGTTTAGAAGCGGCTAAGCCTTTTTTCTCAACTTTTTCAATTACTTCATCCAGCTTTTTGTTTGCTGCAGCACTTTTCATAACCTTATTTCTTTTATCACGCCGACATAACGATTGGGCGTTTCGAGTGCAAAGGTAAACAACTTGTGAAATATTCCCACAAAATGATGCAAATCAATGTAAATTTTTCAATCTTTGGGTTGATTGCTTTCCGACCGTTACATTCCGAACGCAAATCGTATTTTTGTAAAAATATTTCGATTGGTTGAACTAATTATAAAAGGAATCGTTACCGGGTTTATTCTGACCATTATGATCGGACCGGTATTTTTTGTTTTACTTGAAACAAGTATCCGAAAAGGAGTTCGCGCAGCGATTGCCTTTGATTTAGGAGTTCTGCTCAGTGATGTTTTTTACATTCTAATTGCTTACGTTTTTTACTCAGAAGTTTCTGCAATTTTGAGTGGTGAAAAACAAGACGTCATGAAGCTGGCAGGCGGCATTTTGTTCATAATTTATGGAGCTACGACCTTCTTTAAAAAACCGAAAGAAGTGAAGGTAAATGAAGAAGGAAACACCCTGCAAAGTCCAAAAGACTTTATACTACTTGGTTTGAAAGGATTTTTGCTCAACTTTGCGAACCCATTGGTTATTTTCTACTGGTTCAGTGTTATTACACTTGGTGCTAAAAATGAACCACACGAGGAGCATCGTTTTTACATACTATATTTCTTGTTGACAATCTTAATCACCTTCTTTTCATTTGATTTACTTAAAATTCTTGGAGCCAAATTATTACGACCATTAATTACAGAGAAGATACTGATTGCATTGAACCATTTTATAGGAATTATTTTCGCCATGTTTGGTGTTTTTTTGGCAATACAAGGCGCATTGGTCCTTATGTAACATGAAAAAGATCCTGTATTATAGTGTTTAAATATCCCAAATGAAGAAGCTTGCTTTAATCCTCACCCTTATTTCGCCTTTAGCATTGATTTCTCAAATCGTACTTAAGGAAAATCTTTCTCCCAAGGAATCTATATTTTGGGATTTTAATAAGTCTCAACTTCAAGCAATAGGATCCTATTACACAGATGCAATCGAAACAACGAAAGAAAAACATGGTAAATGGCTCTACTATGATAGATTCGGTGTTTTAGAGGAAGAACGAAACTATTACAAAGACATGCTGCATGGAAAAGTAGTCATGTATTATCCCAATAAAAAATTAAAGCAGGAAGGGTATTTTGTTTTAGGTAGGCAAGATAGTGTTTACAGAGAGTGGAATGAAAACGGAAAACTGGCGTTACAAGGATCGTATAAAATGAACGAACCATCTGGAAAATGGACGTACTTCTACTTGGATGGTCGTGAAAAATCAATAGAGGAAATAAAAGGCGGGGAAAACAAAATTGTTGCTTTTTGGTTGCCAGATTCCCTGCACTCTCAAACAATCGTTGATGGTACCGGTGAAATGTCAACATTCCATACCACAGGTACAGTGAAGGAATGGTATAATTTTAAAAATGGATTAAAAGATGGGCCTTTTGAAGAAATAAGTCCTTATGGTTACATTACGTTGAAGGGATTTTTTAAAGCAGGCGAAAAAGACAGTACCTGGACATATGCTTACTACACTGGTGATACAGAAAAAATCAGCAATTACCGGAATGGAAAACTGAACGGAGAATACAATTATTTCTATGATAAAGGCCAGCTGAATGTTAAAGGCTTTTATGAAGAGGGTAAAAAAGTTGGAAAGTGGACTTGGTATACTAACAAAGGTACTAAAGACATGGAGGGTGCCTTTGAAAATGATCAGCAACATGGCGATTGGACCTATTACTTCCCTACAGGTGAGCTCTCCTATAACGCAAAATATGATAAAGGACTAAAAACTGGACTATGGACTTACTTCTTTAAAGACGGTAAAAAGTTCAAAGAAGGGTCATTTAAAAATGATCTCAAGGAGGGCCAATGGCAAACATGGTATGAGAATGGAACACTTTTAATGACAGGTGTTTATAAAGAAGGTAAAGAAGAAGGTGAATGGTCAAACTTTTGGGACAATGGTAATTTGAAAAACAAATCAACTTTTAAATCTGGACTTTTACATGGAGATTGGACCTCGAATTACCCTTCAGGTAAACTGAAATTAACTGGGAAATACGAAGATGGTTTTCAAATAGACATTTGGACCGATTATTTTGAAAATGGAAAACCAAAAGATGTTGTAACGTATAAGATTTTTAAAGAAAAGTCGAAAATTGATTACGGCATCATGAAAGACCGTGAGCGATTAGAAAGTAAAAAAGACGGCCACGCAATTTCCTATTCAGCGAAAGATTTTGGAAAAACAGAAGAAGGTGATTACAAGGAAGGATTGAAAGATGGAGAATGGGCAGCGTATTATCCAGGAGGTAGAATACCTGCAGTCAGTTCAGTTTATAAAAAAGGTGAATTGAATGGCACAATGAAGCAGTTTGATCGCAAAGGAAAACTTCTTCAGGAAATGGATTATAAAGACGGTTTAAAGCACGGACGTTTTCTTATCTATGATAAAAAAGGAGGTGTTTTAGTAGAGAAAACCTTTGAAAATGGAATGGAAGTAATCAAAGGACAAGAAAACAAACCGGGATCCTTTTCTCCAAAATAGATTAAAAGAGTGCCTGTAGGTTGGTGGTGAAAAGCTTGATTGCAATGGCAAGGAGGATGATTCCAAAAACCTTTTTCATAATTGCAATTCCACCGACGCCTAATAGTTGTTCGATCCGTTTCGTCATTTTTAAAACAGCAAAAATGATAATTACATTAATCACAATTGCAAGTACGATGTTTACCTGATAAAATTCTGCCTTCAATGAAACGAGGGTAGTCATCGTTCCCGCTCCTGCTATAATTGGAAAAGCTAAGGGAACAATACTCGCAGTTTTCCCCGTGACTTCGTCTCGAAATAGTTTAATGCCAAAGATCATTTCTATGGCCATCGCAAAAAGAATTAGTGATCCGGCAACTGCAAAGGACTCAATTGTGACGCCAAAAAGCTTGAGGATGGTTTCTCCTAGAATAAGAAAACCAACCATTATGCAAAAAGAAGCAAAACTTGTGCGTGCAGCATTAAGTTCTCCAGCGGATTCTTTGATTTTTAATATAATAGGCACAGAACCTACCACATCGATTACTGCAAATAGAACTGTGGTCGTTTTGAATAATTCACCCCAACTAAATCCAATAAAAAAATCCATCATTGTTTTTTAAGTATTGTTCGTTCAATAACCGACGGAAAATGAGCTAGTTCCAATGAATTTATCTTTAGCCGAATGCTCTCGACAGTTTCATTGTCAACTAAATCACACTTGAATTGATAAATGATTTCTCCCTCATCGAATGCAGGATCCACATAATGAATAGTAATCCCCGTTTCTTTTTCGTTAGATTGTAAAACAGCACGATGAACATGGTCTCCAAACATGCCTTTTCCACCATATTTTGGCAAAAGTGAGGGGTGAATGTTAAATATTTTTCGATTAAATTTTAAAATAAATTCAGCCGGAATTAATCTGAGATATCCAGCAAGAATTACATAATCAATTTCAAATTGAGTTGTTAAATTGATTAGGATTGATGCGTTTTCAGCTTCTTCATTCCTTAAAATACACGTTTTTATTAATCGTGTTTTTGCTTTCTCTAAAACGGGAGCATTCGCTCTATTAGATAGCACACATGCGACTTCTATTGCTGGGTGCTTCTGAAAATAGTCCATGATGTTGACAGCATTACTGCCGGTTCCTGAAGCAAAAATAGCAAGGCGTGTTTTGTTCATGTAGCAAAATTAAAAAGTATCTTGTTAAAAGGGGGTTTGAATCCTTTATTTTCATACTTTTAACTCCTCAATAAATTGCATTGAAACAATTAAGCGCTAAATAATTTTGATATTTAAAGCATTGTTTTTTTCTTTGCAGCCTGATTAACCCTTAAAACAAAAGAAATGTCTGACATCAAATCAAAAGTAATATCTATCATTGTAGATAAACTGGGTGTTGAAGAAAGTGAAGTGACGAACGAAGCGTCTTTCACAAACGATCTTGGCGCTGACTCATTGGATACAGTAGAATTGATTATGGAATTCGAAAAAGAATTCAATATCGCAATTCCAGACGATCAAGCTGAGAACATTCAAACAGTAGGTGACGCAATTTCTTACATCGAAGAGAACGCTAACTAATTAAAAAGTTTCTTATTTTAGAGCAAAGCATTTCTTTATGGAATTAAAAAGAGTTGTTGTTACTGGAATGGGTGCTCTAACCCCTATTGGGAATTCACTAAATGAGTACTGGGAAGCATTGCTGTACGGAAAAAGTGGTGCTGCACCAATACAGCAATTTGATGCATCTTTGTTCAAAACGCAATTTGCTTGCGAGGTAAAGAACTTCAATGCGGAGGACTTTATCGATAGAAAAGAAGCAAGGAAACTTGATCAGTTTTCGCAGTACGCCCTGGTTTCCGCTTCGGAAGCCATGGCGGATTCTGCAATTATGGAGTCTAATCCAAATGTGGACAGAATCGGCGTTATCTGGGGTTCAGGTATCGGTGGTTTGAAAACATTCCAAGACGAGGCCCAAAATTTCTTTGAGGGTGATGGAACCCCTCGATTCAATCCTTTCTTCATTCCAAAAATGATTGCTGATATTGCCGCAGGCCATATTTCAATCAAATACGGTTTGCGTGGACCAAATTACGTGACTGTTTCGGCTTGTGCATCAGCAACGAATGCTATTATTGATTCATTTAATTTGATTCGTCTTGGTAAAGCTGATGCAATTGTTACTGGTGGTTCAGAGGCTGCTGTAAATCAAATGGGAATGGGGGGGTTTAATGCTTTGAAAGCACTTTCTACGCGCAATGAATCACCAGAAACAGCATCAAGACCATTTGATGTTGATCGTGATGGATTCGTTCTCGGTGAAGGTGGAGGAGCATTAATTCTTGAAGAATACGAGCACGCGATTAAACGTGGTGCTAAAATTTACGCTGAGGTTATAGGTGGCGGAATGTCTGGTGATGCTTATCACATGACTGCTCCACATCCTGAAGGTCTTGGGGCAAAGAATACGATGATTGCAGCGCTAGAAGATGCTGGGATTAATCCATCTGAAATCGATTATGTGAATGTGCATGGAACGTCAACACCTCTTGGTGATGTTGCGGAAGTGAAAGCAATTCAACAAGTTTTCGGAGAACATGCATACAATTTGAACATTAGTTCAACAAAGTCCATGACAGGACACTTGCTAGGAGCGGCTGGAGCAATTGAGGCTATTGCCTGTATTATGGCAGTAAAGCACGACATAGTTCCGCCAACAATTAATCACTTTACAGATGATCCTGAATTGGACAATAGACTGAATTTTACATTCAACAAAGCTCAAAAGCGCATGGTGAATGTTGCTCTGTCGAACACTTTTGGTTTTGGTGGACACAACACGAGTGTTATTGTCAAGAAATTTAACGGATAAACTTCTGAAATTATCTTTATTCAAACCGAAAAGATCAGATGATGAACTCGAACTGATCGCTTTCATCATTCAACGATTTGGATATCGTCCAAAAAGTCTTTCTTATTTTATTCAAGCAGTCACGCACCGATCGCTAAATAGTTCAGAAAACGATTCATCCAACGAAAGGTTAGAATATCTTGGAGATGCCGTGCTCGATGCCGTTGTCGCTGAGTTTCTTTATCATCGATTTCCAAACGAAGACGAAGGTTATTTAACGAAGATAAAATCAAAAGTAGTTAGCAGAAAAACCTTAGGTGAAATAGCTGAATCCATGGAGCTTCGAAATGTAATTCGTTACCATAAGGGAAGGTCAATCAATCTTTCAACGCTTGAGGGAAACGCATTTGAAGCAATTATGGGAGCAATATACCTGGATGGTGGATTTGAACAAGTTAAAAGCTGTGTCTATAATCACATCTTCAGAAAGTATATGGACCTCAATAGAATTTTAGAAGAGGAAATCGATTTCAAATCTAAATTATTCATTTGGTGTCAGAAAAAACGATTGAAGTTGGATTTCATTATTATATCTGAAGAAAACAAAGGAGCCAACTGGAATTATACAGTTGTTGCCTCAATTAATGGAACAAATTATGGCCGGGGATCAGGTGCTGCAAAGAAAATAGCAGAACAGGCCGCCTCAAAGGAGACCCTTGAATTAATGGGCGAGATCTAAATAAATAGCCTTCTTAGTTCAATATTTACAACGACATTCTACTTTATTTTTTGTATCTTCAAGTAAAACTCCTACTTGATAATGAATACAACTGAACTAGGTCAATTTGGTGAAAATATCGCTGACCGCTTTCTCACGGAAAAAGGATTCCATATTCTCGATCGAAATTTTCGTTTTAAAAAAGGAGAAATAGATATTATAGCCGAAGACAATGGTGTATTGGTGCTAATTGAAGTCAAAACCAGACAAACAGCGGAGATTGGTGAACCCTGGAGAGCTGTCACAAGAGCCAAGCAACGACAAATAATACAAGTAGCAAACAATTACATTCAAAGCAGGCAAATTACAAAAAATGCTAGGTTTGATATAGTGTCCATAGTCACTAATTCCTATCGAACAACTATCGAACATATAACAGATGCATTTTATCCGTAACTAATTGATAGTATTTACTGTATCTTTGTGGTGAAATTCTGCTCGTGATGAACACAAAAAATACAGGGAGAAGCTCTTCAAACAGAGACAACTCCAATTCAAAAAAGCCCGCCAAAAAAGGCGGAAGTAGCACCCCTAAGCCGTTTGCTAATAAGTCTAAATCAGCTGCTCCACCAAAGAAAAAATCAGGTGGTCCAGCAAAAGAAGGCGCCCTTAAAACCGTCAGCGCTAGAGATAAACGCAAGTACATAGACTTTAAAGAAAAGGTTAAAAAAGGTGATCCTCTTCCAAATTTCAATGATGATGAGGTGAGATTGAATAAGTATTTGTCAAATGCGGGTGTCTGTTCGCGAAGAGAAGCGGATGTTTTAATACAGACAGGAGTCATTTCCATAAATGGAACAATTGTTACTGAGTTAGGTTATAAAATAAAACTCGGAGATGTTGTTCAATATGATGGCGAAACAATCAACGCTGAGACAAAACGATACGTTCTTTTGAATAAACCTAAAGGCTTCATTACCACCATGGATGATCCATATGGTCGAAAAACAGTAATGACTCTTGTTAAAAAAGCCTGTAAAGAACGCATCTACCCAGTTGGAAGATTGGACAGGGATACAACGGGCTTACTGTTGTTCACGAATGATGGAGATATTGCAAAAAAATTAACACATCCACGGCATCGCGCATCGAAAATTTACCATGTTGAACTCAATAAACAAGTGTCAAGAGAGCATTTGGAAACGCTTTTAAAAGGGGTTGATTTGGAAGATGGAAAAACCAATTTTGATGTGGCTGAATTCGTAAAAGATGGCAATTCTCGTGAAGTGGGTGTAGAATTACACTCTGGAAAAAACAGAATCGTTAGAAGAATGTTTGAAGCTTTAGGTTATGACGTCGTAAAATTGGATCGTGTTCAGTTTGCTGGTTTGACAAAAAAAGATCTGCCTCGCGGTATGTTCCGACATTTGTCCGAAAAGGAAGTTGCATTTCTAAAAATGTCTTAAATGAAAAAGTTATTTGGTTTTTCTCTTCTTGTTCTCCTTTTAGCATCTTGTTCAACTGAAAAAGGAGGACAATCTGTCAATCCATATTTTAAGTATTTCTATCCTTCAGATACAATTCCGAAGATATACTTGTTTCGCGATGTAGCTCATGGTTTGGATGAACAGTTCCACCGAATATACACCCTAAATGATTCAGAAGGTCAACACCTTATCGTTGAGGTGTATGCAGCAGATGGCAGAATTATTGAAGCATTAAACTACAATGTTGATTCTCTTGATGTATTGGATCATATGGTTGTAAACCGCAATCAAGAAAAAACAAAGGCAGAGCTATTTAAAAACAAATTGATTCCTATGAATAATTCGGAAGAGGTTTGGTTTGCCAGTCGTTTTCAAGGTTTTTTAGATTCAACACTTATTTTAAAGGAAATAAAACGAAAGGTAGATGGAGTTGAAATTTTACATGAAGTTTTAGGAGAAGAGGTGCCTTCGATTATTATGAAAGATAAAATTCGTTTGACGAATTTTAATCCATTTACAAAAAAAGAGAACCTGCTGCAAGGTGAGGCAATAAACTACTTTTCTGAAGGATATGGCTTGGTTGAGTGGCACACACCAGATAAAAAGGTACATTATAAATTGGAAAAAATAATGGACCAAGCGGAATGGTTAAGTATTATTACAAGATAAGATGAAATTAGCGGTTGTCCTGATAGCATTTCTTTTGCCGTTTTATCAGTTGGCCCAAACACATAAGAGAAAACCAAAGGTATCCTTCTCTAAAGGAACTTTCTTTGGATACTATGGTTACAATAGAAGTTGGTATTCCAATAGCACGCTTAATTTAACAGGTCCAGGCTATCAATTCTCATTAAAAGGTATGGCTGCGCATGATATGCCAAACCCATTGGATCCTGGAATTCAACTAAATCCTTTGAGGTGCACCACTGGACAATACGATGTTCGTTTTGGCTATTATTTTAAGAATCATTTTGCCATTTCATTGGGTTATGATAAGTTGAAATACGAAATGCAAAATGGAGATCAGGTTTTGTTGTCAGGAAATTTAAATGCTGGTGTTGATACAGTCAATTATTGGAGCGGATCCTACACAAACGATCCGGTAACACTCTCTAACAATACTTTTCACTACAGCAATTCTGGTTTAAATTATATTCGTTGTGAGCTAACACGAACAGACCAATGGCTAGCCGCTGGAAGGGATCAACAAGTAGTTCTTTCCACAAATTTAGGTGTTGGATTCGGTGGCTTAGTCTCCGATAATACTCTTTTTTTTGCGGGTAAAGAAGATGCAGAATATAGATCGTTTTCGGGTTTTGCACTCTCGGGTCATTTTGGGATTCGCTTCGAATTCTTTCGGCATGTGTTTGTTCAATCAAACTTTAGTGGGGGATACATGTCGCAAACACATGTTGGCACTCGAATAAATGATTCAAATGCATTTGCATCTCAAAAGTTTGCATTTGTGCAGTTCGATACTAACGTTGGATTTTTGTTTTACATTCGCCCAACAAATAACTGCAATACCTGCCCTGTATGGTAAAAGTTATTCTCCTATGTCAAGCTTAAAATCTATTTTGTAATAGAAAATAGGGAGAAATCCAAGTTGCGTTTTTTGCGATATTGGTTGGTAATTTGAAGATGCTACCACGTTAGGGTCTAGTGATGGTGCATATGCTAAACTAAGTAGGTTCTTGGTATTGAGTATATTGACTAAGTCTAAACCAAACTCATGTGTTACCTTTTTCGCATTCATTCTCCAACTAATCTTTAAATCCATTCGGAAATAGTCTTTGAATTGAAGGTCATTGTAAAGTGAATCCCTAAATATAATTTCTTTAAGTGATTCTGTTTGTGCTATATCAACTAATCCATATCGTCTTCCCCCTGCTCCTGTGATTTTTGTTCCAATTCCAATTGTTTGTTTATCTCCAATATTGAATTCTTTACCAGCTAAGAAATTGGCAACATATCGTCCGTTATAAGAGGTATTGCGCACAATGTTATCGCTCCCAGTATATTTTGAATCATAGAGTGTACCTGAAAACAAAAAGAAGAATGATTTATCAAAGTATTTTTGAATGGTCAATTCAATTCCATAATTAACACCTGTTCCTGTGTTTTGGAGTGAATCGGCAAAAATCCTTGAGAAACCACTTCCCATATTAATCATAGAAAAAGAAGATGGATTAACAGTAACTGGCACATTGTATATATATTGATAGTAGGCCTCAGTTCGTACATTAAATCCTTTGTTGAATGCTTTTTCATACCCGATACCAGAATGCAGACTTCGCATAAAATCCATACCACCATTGAAACGAACAGCATTTCCATTTCCATCATACCTGTGATAATAATAAGTATATAGTGGTTGTGCTTGACTATGCATTCCTGCTCCAGCAAAGACAGATTGATTGTTTTTAAGACGGTATTTCCAACCTAAACGCGGTTCTGCCGGACTAACACTAATTGATAAGGCGTGAAAAATATGACTGTGAATACCTGCTGTAAAATCCATGTTTTCATTCATACGCCATTTCCATTGTATGAATGGTTGTAGCATGCCCGCCGTTCCTTTATAATCCCATCTTTTAACAAAGCTATTAGGAGAATTAATATCACTTAGGACGCTGTCTAGCATGTTAACACCAAAAACATCGGCATAAATACCAGCCTTAACTAAATGCTGCTTGTTAATTTTATGATTGACCGCGAAATAATTCGACAACTTAGAAAAACCGAACGAATAGGCCATTAAAGGATATTTATTGGTAACGCTTATGCTTGTATCTCCATTCGAAGTGTTCAATTGCCTTACAAGATAATCATGGTTGGCATGTTGCTCCTCATATGAATAGGCTAAGGTCCAAGCAATGTAAGTTTTCTCATTAAGTGACTTTTTATAATTAAGTCCTGTAACGCCCATGGATGTTCCAAAATATTGATCTCTATCACCCTCACCATAAAGTTCTTTTGAATACTCTTTTTGTTCTGAAATTTTGATCGCAATTTGACTCTTTCCGCCGATTCCGAAAAAGGATAAATTACCACCTTTTTTCAATCTCCAATTTAGTTTGAATGCCGCATCTCCGTATACAGGGACGGCATCTGTACCGATTTTAATTCCTAAACCTTGAAACATGGACAGAGTTGAATAACGACCCATAACTAAATAACTGGCAGTACCTTTTTTATTCATAGGTCCTTCAGCCAATAATTCAGTTCCGAACAACCCTAATTGGCCTGTGAACTCATGTTTTCGGTCATTACCATTGCGCAATTTTAAATCAAAAACGCCGGATGTGCTATTGCCATATTCAGCAGGAAATGCACTCATGAAAAAATCTGAATTCCCTAATAATTTATTGTTGAGAACCGAAACAGGACCGCCTGTACTTCCCGATATAGCAAAATGAGAAGGGTTTGGAATATCTATACCTTCAACCTTCCATACAACACCCAAAGGTGAGTTCCCTCGAATAATAATATCATTTCTTGAATCATCAGCTCCCTGAACACCAGCAAAATTTGAAGCCATTCTTGCCGGGTCCATTCTAGAACCAGGATATCTGTTTGTTTCTTCAACACTGAATTGTTGTGCAGAAATCAAGGCCATTTCATTGATAACTTGTCCTTTCTTACGAGCTGTTATGGTAACTTCTTTTTGTTCAATTATTCGCTCGGTGAGGGGCACATTTACAATTGCTTCTTTCCCTGAATTAACCTCAACTGTTACACTTTTTAAATCATAAGTAGGGATTTTAACTTCCAATTGATGCTTGCCAACAGGAACCTTTTCTATGATAAATCGACCTTCTTCATCAGTTATAGCCCGGTATCTTTTAACACTATCACCCGTTAATACTTCTACTTTTGCACCAAGCAAAGGGTAGTTCGTTTCACTGTCGAACACTTTTCCGCGAACAGTTTGAGTAATTTGTGCCTTGAATGCAAGGGGTAAGAATGAAAGTGCTAAAATGAAAATAATATTTTTCATATTCATATAAGTTAATTTGTTGCTTTCGTGTATTCTTCTTTTGTCCAATCTTTTTTGTATACTTCCTTAAACACAAACATGTTTAATGCATTGAAATGGAGGTTTCGAACATTCGAATAGACGATTTGTATATCGCCGGCATACCATAATGGTATGATTGGAGGATCTTGCATCATCACCCGTTCAGCCTTTGCATAATTTTCCATCGCTTCAGGTCGACGATCGCTGTTTCGCGCCGTTTCAAATAAATGATCGAAAAGAGCATTGTTATACCTGGATTGGTTGACCTGGCTTGGTGAAGAAGGTTCAGAAGGAACAGACTTTCCATAAAAATTCTGAAGAAAGGTTTCAGGATTGGCATAATCGCCATACCATGCACCTCTGAAAATATCACCCCTCGACATGGATGCATCATTGTCATGCTGTTCAAAGGTAGATCCATCGATATTTACATTTATATTCAGATTTTGAAAAATTTGTTGTGCGAACTCATCTGCAACGGCTGAATGCGTTTCGTCAATGTTAAATCGAAGGTTGATTGACCCAAATCCTTGTCCGTTTGGAAATCCGGCGTCAGCCAAAAGTATTTTAGCTTTTTCAGGATCAAACGAATAACCCACTTCTTTTACGCTTTCAAAATTATAGCCTTTAAAAATTGAGGTAATAGGAGGAACCATGCCATAGTAGCCTAATTCGTTGTATTGATTGCGCAGTACTTCCCGACCAATTTTTTCTCGATCGATGGCGAAATTAAATGCCTGACGCACACGGGGGTCTTTAAACCGGGCATCAGTCATGTTGAAAAAGTAATATTGTGTAACGAGTAAAGGATTATCATACATAATCATTAATGGAGGCTTTGAATTAAAATCTTCAATTCGACCTTCGAGCATTTTTGTAATTCGACTCGTAGGCAACCCTAAAATTAGATCTGTTGTATGGCTTTCAAAAAGATCTAACTGTTCCAACTTCCTATTTTCAAATATTAATTCTATTTTGTCAAGGTAAGGTAGGGCATTCCCTTCTTTATCCTTCATGTAATAATCCACATTTTTCACTAAAATGACAGATTTAGGTGGCCCATCATTGAATTCAGAAAACAGAAAAGGCCCAGTGCCGATCATGTCATTTTCAAGATTTTCTGCGATAATTTTTTGAGAAGATACGGCAGCGCATATGTTTGTTAATTTATATAAAAAATTATCATCTTTCTTTAAAAGTGTGAGAGTGACTTTTGAGGGGGTAATTTTTAAACCGGAAATTGTTTTTGAATTTCCATTCATAAATTCAGAGGAACCTTTTAATATGTCTTTAAAAAGAAAATTATAAGCATGTGAAACATCACCTTTTTCCTCTTTTGAACAAATTTTTTTAAAGGTAGCTTCGATGTCTTTTGTCGTTAACCGTCGATCTTCAATACTTGAAAATACAGCATGCGGATGAAAAAAAACATCCTTTCGTATGGTAAATTCATAGACCAACCCATCATCACTAATTTTCCAATGTGATGCAATTTGCGGCTGCACTTTCAAAGTTTGTGGATCAATTGAAACCAATCCCTCCATCATTTGCGAAACCACAGTGGCTGAATAATAATCAGAAATGTTTCTTGCAATATAACTGGAGGGTTCGTTGTCAACGGCCATTTTTATTGTGCCTCCAGCAAACTCAAATTGTTTTTTATCAGTTGAACTACAAGATGATAAAAGGAGCCCAAAAACGAAGATGATCCAAAATTTATTCATGACTATCGATGAGTATCTATGCAAATATTAGCAAAAATTTGCGACAATAGTAGTTTATAAGTCAGTTAGTTTCGACGAAGGGGTGTTCAAAATATTATTTTATTTGAAAAAGTATTCTTTCATGGCAACTTTGAAAATTTGATATTAAAAATGAGTTAAATGTGTTGGTTAATAGAAAAAATCCTTGTATTATTGCGTGATGTTAAATGATTATTTACTGAAACACCACTGTTATACTCTAGTTTCATGAAAATAGTTTTGAGTTTTTTACTGGCCACTCTTATAGGAGCAACAGCTTTTGCTGCGTCCTTATCTATTGAGGGTACCTATCAGGGAAAAAATCTTTACGTTCAGAATCCAATGGATGATGACGGCTTTGGTTATTGTGCAACAAAAGTCACCGTCAATGGAGACATTATGCCTGGAGGCACAAATATGGGGGCCTTTGAAATAGACTTTGCAAATTTCAACATTGCTATAGGAGAACCGGTTTTTATTGTCATCGAACACAATGATGGTTGTAAACCAAAAATCCTCAATCCTGAAGTTCTTCTTCCACGAAGTACTTTTGTAGTTACAAACATAGGAGTTTCGGCAGCAGGAAAATTGACTTGGCAAACAACAGGTGAACAAGGGAAATTGCCATATATTATTGAACAATACAGATGGAACAAATGGGTGACTGTCGGTGAAGTTCAAGGAAAAGGTACTTCGGGAGCGAATTCATATGAGTTCAGTGTTACGCCACATTCAGGTGAAAATACTGTGCGTGTAGTTCAAATAGATCATTCAGGATCTAAAAGAACTTCTAAAGAAGTGAAATTTACATCAACCATTCCTGTGGTTGCTAAAACTCCAGTTAAAGTGAAGGAAGTTATTTCTTTTTCAGCAAATGGCCAACCAGTTGAAACGCGGTATGAGATTTATGATGCCTATGGAAACATCGTTAAGAAAGGCGTTGGTTCATCAGTCAATTGTCAAAATTTGTTGAGTGGTGCTTACTACATCAACTTTGACAACGTAAACGAGAAGTTCATTAAGAACTGATTCTCCTCAGCGTGTTAAGAAAAATCGAGCATTTAGGAATTGCTGTTAAAAGCATTGACCAATCTTTGAAGGTATTCGAGGCGCTTTTGGGTACAACTTGTTACAAAATCGAAAGAGTAGAATCTGAAGCTGTTCAAACAGCATTTTTAATGATTGGTGAATCTAAAATTGAATTATTAGAAGCTTCCAATCCGGATTCTGCAATCGGCAAATTCTTGGAAAAAAAAGGTCAGGGAATACATCATATCGCCTTTGATGTGGAGAATATATTTTCCGAAATTGAAAGATTGAAAAACGAGGGATTTGAATTAATTCATGTCTCCCCAAAAGATGGTGCAGATAATAAAATCATTGCGTTTTTGCATCCTAAATCTACAGAGGGTGTGCTTGTAGAACTCTGTCAAGAAAAAAGTTGAAACAAATCAGCAGGATTTTTCAAGTGAAAAGTTTGCAATCCTGCTAATCGCGCCCCCTCAATATGTTGCAAAGTGTCGTCAATAAAAAGTGTCGAACTCTTTTCAAGTTGCTGCTCAAAGCAAACAAAATCAAATATTTCCTTGTGTGGTTTTCTGAGATATATTTCGTGTGAAAAGTATATTTTATTGAAATAAGCTTCCATTGGTAATTCTGTTGCTTTTGCCCATTCTCTTCTAACTACAGGGACGTGTAACGAATTGGTGTTGCTTAGAAGGAAGACAGGTAACTTTTTTTGAAGTTGGTGTAACAAGGTCAGTCTATCCTCAGGAACATCTAAGATCATCGAATTCCATGCTTGAACTATTTTGTTAGGCGATATTCCAGCAGGAACAAAATCAAGCAGTGCGTTCACAAAACGCTGGGCAGAAATTTTACCAGTTTCAAAATCATTAAAAAGATTGGTTTGTGATGCTTGGTTATACATTTCTTCGAAATTCCTAACTCCAAGCTCTTGGAATGAACGAATTGTCTTTTGGTAGTCAAGATTAATTAACACACCTCCTAAATCGAAAATGACTGCACTGTATTTCATACAGCAAAGAAAGTTAAAGAAAGTTTATGATTTCTAGGTTTATAATTCTCAAAGTTTATTTTCGGCAAATTATCTTTATTTTCGATAAAAAAAGATGAAACTTTTCCTTTCAAACACTCAATATATAGACACAAAGCAACCATTGGATTTGTCCATCCCTTTGCGTCATGGATCGGAAAATTTAAGAGCATGGTATGTTGACACGCCCCGTTTTGAACCAGTTAGAGCAAATGGATTTTTAGGCGCTGTCAATGAGGGGGGTTCTGTAAATTTTCGAAATGTTTTTTTTAATCCGCATGGGCACGGCACGCATACGGAATGTTTAGGTCACATTACTCCAGAAGTGTTTTCTGTGAATGAAAGAGTGACTGAATATATTTGCAAGGCGTTATTGCTCACAGTCGCTCCAGAACGTGTTTACAATCAAGATGCTCAGGAGTGGGACGAGGTGGTAAAGAAAGAACAGCTTGATACAGCAAAATTCTTGGAAAATGATATTGAGGCCTTAATTATTCGCACACTGCCAAATGATCAAAACAAAAAAAGTAAAAATTACTCTTCAACAAACCCGCCCTATTTAGATATCGATATCGTTGAATTATTGGATCAATTCAATATTAAACACTTGCTAATAGATGTTCCTTCGGTGGATCGGGAATCAGATGGTGGGAAATTGGTTTTTCATCATCGTTTTTGGAAAGTGCCAGAAGCACCAAACCACGAAAGAACTATTACAGAATTGATTTATGTCAAGGATTCCATTGAAGATGGTGTTTTTTTATTGGAATTGCAATTGTCACCTTTTCAAAATGATGCTGCCCCTTCAAGACCGATTTTGTATAAAATTCAGGAAAAATAAAAAGCGATTGACTGCAATCAATCGCTTTTTTTAGGTAGTAGTAAGTTATTCAATTAGTTCGCTAAAACTTGAAAACTCTAAAGTTTTAAAAACAGGTTACTTCTTAGAAGTAATAAATTACTTATTGAAATTGGATGACGAAAGAACTGTTATACTCTTAAATCAAACTAGAAAATGAAAACTGCCTCTCCAAGCAGTGTGTCATCCAATTATTTCAAAGTTCTAAGAAGATAACCTGATTTCTCCTTATTTCTAGTACCAATATAGCACTGAAGTCAATACACTTCAAGGCAAATGAACATTCCACACCTATGAATGAACAAAATGGACTTTTGAATGAACTTTTTTTAGAGTGTTTCCAGAAAATGGAAAAATAAGTCTCTTTTATGAGGAGATAATGGCACCTCTGATCCATCTTTCATGACCACTGTTCCACCATTGCCCTTGTCGTAACGATCGACAAATTTTAAATTAATCAAATGTGATTGTTGAACTCGCAGAAAATGATGCGGTGCAAGTATGAGTTCATACTCTTTCATCGTTTTTGATACTAATATCTTTTTTCCTCCAGTTAAGTGAAATGAAGTGTAATTTCGATCCGCTTCACACCGAATGATTTCCTCCAAATCGACGACATGCACACTTTCTTGAGTTTTTAATACCAGCTTACGCTTTTGACTTGGTTGTATGTTTTGTTGCAGTGCCTCAAACTGAATTTCTTCTTTTTTTTCATCCAAAGATCGGAGTGCTCTTTCAAGTGCTGCTTTCAATTCATCAGGATCTATGGGTTTCAACAAGTAATCCAATGCACTGAATTTTATTGCCTTAATTGCAAATTCTTCATGAGCCGTGATAAAGATGACCTCAAATTGCTTGTGCTTCACACTTTTAAGTACTTCGAAACCCGTACCGTCTGGCATTTGTACATCTAAAAAAACAATGTCTGGCTGCAAAGTTTCAATCAGTGAAATCCCAGATTGAACGTTTTCTCCCAAGGGATAGGTCTCAATATCAAACCCAAAAGAATCGACCATTTTTGAGATTAACTCCCTTGTGCGCTGTTCGTCATCAATAATGAGTGCTTTCTTCATGGTTGAGAGGCTGAATTATTGTCTTCTTTGTATGGTAACGAAATTAACACTTTTGTTCCTGTTTTCGCAGTCGGATTAAAATCTTCTATCAATAGATATCCTTCTGTTTTATATTTTTTATTCAAATTATTGATTCGTTCACGAGTAATGTCCATAGCCATACTTTTATGGTCTTTCCCTTTTTTATTCATTTCCGCCAAATGTCGTCCAATTCCATTGTCTTCGATTGTTACTTCAAGCAGTTGATCCTTCTTTTTAAAAGCAACACGAATAAATCCATTTGTAATTGTATGTAGCTGACCATGCTCAATGGCATTTTCGATAAATGGTTGTGTAATCATTGGAGGTATAACCGCATAATCTGCGTGGATGTCTTCAGCCAACTCAATACTAAATTCAAATCGGTCGCCAAAACGTAATTTTTGTGTTTCTAGGTATTTTTTTAAAATTTCAATTTCTGTTTGTAGAGGTATAAATTCTTTCGGAGAATTTTCCAGGATTAAGCGCATAAGCCGTGAAAAATTTACCAGAAATTTTGAAGAGTTAACGGTATCATTTTCATAAATATAACTCTGAATTACAGACATTGCATTAAAAACAAAATGGGGATTCATTTGAGCGCGTAAAAGAGTTTGTGACATTTCGGCTTCCCTTTGCTGCTGCTTTATTTTTGTTTGATTCCATCTATAGAAACCGATAATGCCCCCTAAAACTGCAATGACCAAAAAAGCGATAAGTACATACAATTGAAAATTGTTGCGCAGCTGACTATTCTCAAGTTTTGTGGCAGTGATTATTCTGTCTTTCTTTTGTCTTTCAATGGAGTCTGCCTGCGACATTATTAGTCGTGTGCGTTGCTCAGAACGATAGTTTTCACTTAAGTCAGCAATTTTTGTTGCGGCGAGGACAATAGAGTTGCTATCTACAAAATTGAGGTAACGTTCCATATACTCCAAAGAAAGCTTCGTTTGACCGATGTCTTTGTAAACACTGGACATCACCCTGTAGGTATTGAAAATTTGATTTTGTGCGCCAAATTGTTTTCGAATCTGAACGGATCGCTGCAAGTAATTCAGAGCATTTTTGTATTTTTTTTGTTTTTGGAAAACAGTTCCCACATTGTGATAACAACTTGCAATTTCTTCTCTGTTGCCGGTGGACTCATAGTAAACCAACGCCTTGTTTAGACTACTTGCAGCCTTGTTGTAATTTCGCTGTTCTCTGTAAATGATACCAAGAAGATTATAAGCATCTCCGAGTCCATTGGCATCGTTCATAGAATTTAGAATATACATTGCCCGATTTGCATATTGAATGGCTATTGCATATTCTTTGCGATCGTAATGGATAGTTCCAAGATTTATTAATGATAATCCCATTTGACGGTAATCAGAAATTTTTCGAGAATATTCATAAGACCGATCAAAATAAAACTGCGCATCATCCAGATTCTGAATGGTTCTTTGCGACATACCAATTTCTCTGTAATACTGCGCCAAACGGTACAAATCTCCCGCTTTTTCTGCGATTTCTGAAGCAAGGATATTCTTCGCTACGCTAATTTCTACCTGACCAAAGTGCTTATAGACTTTTGATTGCGTATTAAAGGACTCTGCCAAGACTGTTTGCCGAGAAGAACGTCGGGCATATTTCAACGCAAGATCCGTATAAAGTAGAGCAGAATCTTTTTGGTTTTGCAGCATGAAATTGAGCGCCATGAAATTGTAATTTTCCGCAATATTTCCATTGTTACGTTTTTTCTTGGCAATTCTGCTTGCATATCGCAAGTAAAAATCTGCTGTATTGAATTCATGCGATACACTATGATAGTAACCGAGATGATGATAAATTGTGTAAATGATTTCTTCCGAGCGCAGTTTATTCAAAAAAGGTTGACATGCCACTACATCCCTAAAATACTCATCTTGATTGCCCTGTAAACGATTGACTTCTGCGCTGTAAATCAGTGCACTGAAACGAATGGAGTCATTAAAGATTCTACTTTTTGCAAGTAAAACATGTTTCATCGAATCAGCACGATGAATGTTAATGGTTTTGTAATATTCCCCAAGAGCGAGCATTCGCTGAAATTGCTTGGTCTCATTGCGCTCTCTTTTGATTGATTCTAAGAGCTTTATTTCATAAGAAGTCTGACCCCAAACATTGACCGATCTACCGAGTACAATTATCAGCAGAAGAAAAATGCAAGTAAAATGTTGGCGTCTCATGTGACGACTAAATTACTAATTTGAACCTTAACTTAAGTTTCTCATTGTCCTTTTATTCCTCATCTATTCGCTATCTTTGCACACTAAAATTAAGGTCAACATGGAATACGATTTTCGCGTTATAGAAAATAAATGGAGAAAGTTTTGGGCAGAAAACAAAACATTCAAAGTAACCGAAGAAACTCAAAAACCAAAATACTATGTCTTAGACATGTTTCCCTATCCATCGGGGGCAGGTCTCCACGTTGGACATCCACTGGGTTATATCGCCTCTGATATTTATTCACGATATAAGCGTTTGCAGGGCTTTAATGTGCTTCATCCAATGGGGTATGATTCCTTTGGTTTGCCTGCTGAACAATATGCGATCCAAACAGGTCAACATCCCTCAATTACAACAGAACAAAACATTGCCCGTTACCGTGAGCAAATGGATAAAATCGGATTTTCTTACGACTGGGATCGAGAAGTAAGAACTTCTTCTCCCGAGTATTATAAGTGGACGCAGTGGATTTTTAAACAATTATTTGATTGCTATTATGACAATAGAACAAATAAGGCAGAACGCATTTCACAATTAGTTAGCGAATTTCAACTCAATGGAAATGTCCAAATAAACGCTTGCACGGATTGCGAAACCAACTTTACTGCTGAAGACTGGAATTCTTATAGTGAACAACGAAAAGAAGAAATTTTACAAGAATACCGTCTGGCTTACCTTGCTGATAGTTGGGTAAATTGGTGCCCTGCTTTAGGGACTGTGTTGGCGAATGATGAGGTAGTAAATGGTGTTTCTGAGCGAGGTGGTCATCCTGTTGAACAAAAGTTAATGCGTCAATGGTCGATGCGAATAAAAGCCTATGCAGAAAGATTGTTGACAGGGTTAGAAACGGTTGATTGGACAGATTCAATCAAAGACCAGCAGCGCAATTGGATTGGAAAATCACAAGGATGTTCGCTTTTCTTCTCCCTTTCGAAGGGGATTGAGGGGGTGGACAATTCCGACTTACAAATTGAAGTTTTTACCACGCGTCCTGACACTGTTTTTGGTGTTTCCTTTATGGTATTGGCGCCAGAGCATCCATATGTAGATCAAATTACGACGGCTGAATATGCCACAGCAATCTCTGACTACAAAAAAGCAGCATCGCTCAAAACAGAGAGGGATCGTCAAGCAGATGTAAAAAACATTTCGGGTCAATTTACCGGTGCTTTTGCAGTTCATCCGTTCAGTGGAGATAAGGTGCAAATTTGGATCGGGGATTATGTTTTGGCATCTTATGGAACTGGAGCAGTGATGGCGGTGCCATGTGGAGATCAGCGCGATTATGATTTTGCGAAACACTTTAATTTGGAAATCAAAAATATATTCGCAACTGTGGATATAAGTGAAGCAGCGTATACTGAAAAAGATGCTGTGATTGCCAATTCAGATTTTTTGAATGGACTGGATGCTAAATCAGCAATTAAAAAAGCGATTGAAACGATTGAAGAAAAAGGACTAGGAAAAGGCAAGACAAATTACCGCTTGCGCGATGCTGTTTTCAGTCGGCAACGATATTGGGGGGAACCATTCCCGGTTTACTACAAAAATGAATTGCCTTACCTTGTGGACGATGCCAATTTGCCAATCGAATTGCCAGAAGTAGATAAATATTTGCCAACTGAAGATGGTGAACCGCCTTTGGCTCGTGCTGAAAAATCTGCATGGAATTTCTCTCAAGGTGACCGCATGGAGTTTAACACAATGCCAGGATGGGCCGGAAGCTCATGGTATTTCTTGCGCTATATGGATCCAAAAAATGAAATAGAATTTGTCTCTAAAGAAAAAGCCGATTATTGGAATCAAGTAGACCTTTACATAGGTGGATCTGAACATGCAACAGGACACTTGCTTTATGCCCGTTTTTGGACAAAATTTCTCTTTGATCAAGGGTACATTTCTTTTGATGAACCTTTTGCAAAAATGATTAACCAGGGTATGATTTTAGGACGAAGCAGTTTTGTTTATAGAATCAAAGATTCGAATAAGTTTGTGACACTTTCAAAGAAAAAAGATTTTGATGTTACCCCAATCCATGCAGATATTTCATTGGTTGATAATGATAAATTGGATATTGAAGGATTCAAAAGTTGGCGAACGGAATTTTCACAAGCTGAGTTTATTTGTGAAGAAGATGGATCGTATGTGTGCGGCACGGAGGTTGAGAAAATGTCGAAATCAAAATACAATGTCCAAACTCCTGATGAATTAGTAGACAAATTTGGAGCAGACACATTGCGTATGTATGAAATGTTTCTAGGTCCATTGGAGCAAAGCAAACCATGGGATACCAAAGGAATAAATGGAGTGCACAATTTTTTGCGTAAGCTTTGGAGGTTATTTCACGATCAGGAAGGAAATATTTTTTTGGTAAATGAAAGTCCGACGAAAGAAGCACTAAAAACGCTTCACAAGACCATTAAAAAAATGACTGATGATTTGGACCGTTTTTCATTCAATACGGGTGTGTCTAATTTCATGATTTGCGTGAATGAGTTGACAGATCAGAAATGCCATAACAAAGCTATCTTATCTGAATTAATCATTATGCTTTCTCCTTATGCACCGCATATTTGCGAAGAGTTGTGGGTTAAATTAGGGAACGATGCAGGAACAATAAACGAAGCTCGTTTTCCAGCGTTCAAAGAAGAGTATTTAGTTGAAGCGTCAGTGGCGTATCCGATTTCCTTCAATGGAAAAATGAGAATGAAATTAGAATTGCCAACAACTTATTCTGCACAAGAGGTTGAACAAGCAGTTTTAGCAAATCATGATGCTCAAAAATGGCTGGAAGGCAAATCGCCTAAAAAAGTGATTGTTGTTCCCGGAAAGATTGTAAACATTGTGCTATAGATTTCGGATCGTTTTTGTAAATTGAAACAGTGTAAGTGAAAAATCATTGTGGCACACACTTTGTTTAATCACGTATACTTAATTCAGATTTATGAAAAATTTAGCTTATTTATTTGTCCTGGTTGGTGGGATGTTCACCATGACCAGTAGCAAAGAAGTCACCTATCCCACAGTCGTTAACAAAGCCTTTCAAATAGGTGAGAAGTTGCGCTATCGAGTTACCTATGGTTTTATGGATGCCGGTGAAGCGGTACTTGAGTTAAAATCCACGACAAAAAAAGGTGCAAATCGAGAGCTCATGCATGCTGTTGGGTCGGGCAGAACCCTCGGTGGGTTTAATGCTTTTTTTAAAGTGGTAGATTCCTATGAAACATTTCTAGATAAAAAAGGTGTCTTTCCGTGGTTCTTTGTTCGTCGCGTTGATGAAGGCGGTTATAAAATTAACCAGGACTATGCGTTTAAACACGATAAGTATAAAGTAGATAATGGCAAAGGGAAAGAATTTAAAATACCTGTTGGAATTCAAGATATGATCTCTTCGTTTTACTATGCGCGAACATTGAATTTTAAGGATATGAAAAAAGGAAAAACCTTTGAATTCAAATGCTTTATGGATGATGAGATTTATAATCTCAAAATAAAATACGTTGGTGATGAGACAATTACTATTCGTAAAGGAAAATTTTCTTGTCATAAATTTGTACCGGTTGTGCAAACGGGTCGGTATTTCAAAAGTGAAGAAGATGTCAATTTTTGGGTAACCAATGATGACAATAAAATACCAGTTTTAGTGAAAGCAAAAATTCCAGTAGGTGTGGTGAAAATGCACCTAGTCGAATGGAGCGGCCTTAAAAATGAATTAAAAAGTAAGGTGAAGTAATAAAAAAGTAAAGGCGTTCGAAAGGGCGCCTTTCTTGATTATCAATAACTTCGAAGTTATTAAAAATTCACTTTTGAAAAAAAAATGCATCTTCAAAAGACAAAAATTAGTTTAGTTTGTCAATTCATTTAAATTTGCTCAAAATTCAGGAGATGGACAGCGAATACGTGCTGATAGAGAAAGAAGATGTTGAAAAGTTCCGCTTTCCAAAAGAGGAAGTGCTTAAGTCAGATGCGGACAAAAAAATTCTTAAAGCGGCTTTAGAGCGTGCCAATGCTTTAGGCAATCTTGAGCATCACAAAGTAAAAATTTACTTTGAGGATGATAAAAAGAAAAAGGTCGTTCATACAACAATTTGGGCGGTTACAGATAATGCAATAGTTTTGAAACAAAATGTGTTGATTCCAATTAGAAGGATCTACAAACTGGAAATATAAAAAGAAGTATGTCGAAAAGAAGAGCTATTATCAGTTACGATAAATTGACGATTGATCAGAAGAAACAAATCTTGAAAGATTTTCCTGATGGATACATCAATCATCTTACAACAATAAAAACTCCCACTGGCGAGACATTGGATGCATTGATGTGGGAAACGGAAGAAGTGATTTATTTGGTTAAAATCAATAAGGTAACACCGAAGGCTGCGGTAGTGGATGAAGACGATGATGATTTTGAAGAAGATATCGATAAATTGGATGTAAAAGACGATGATCTTGATGCAGACGATGAAGAAGAAGAGGAAGATTATGATAAGCCTGATGAAGATGCAGGCGAAGATGAAGATTAAAACAAAAAAGGCTCCATTTAATGGAGCCTTTTTTGTTAAATATGAATTCTATTTTAATTAATCGTTCAATTTGAGTACAGCCATGAATGCCTCTTGAGGCACTTCAACTTTTCCTACCTGACGCATTCTTTTCTTACCTTCTTTTTGTTTTTCCAGAAGTTTACGTTTACGTGTAATATCTCCACCATAACATTTTGCTGTTACATCTTTACGCAACGCTTTTATGGTTTCCCTTGCAATCACCTTAGCACCAATCGCAGCTTGAATAGGAATTTCGAATTGTTGTCTAGGGATTAGCTCTTTTAATTTGACACAGATTTTTTTGCCGAGTTCATAGGCGTTACTTCTGTGAACAAGTGCGGAAAGTGCATCAAGTTGTTCACCGTTCAACAACATATCCATACGAATAAGATCTGATTCTTTATAGCCGATAGGATGGTAATCAAATGATGCATAACCTCTTGATACGGATTTGAGTCGATCGTAAAAATCAAATACAATTTCAGCTAAAGGCATTTCAAACGTAATTTCAACCCGATCCTGAGTAAGGTATACTTGATTTTTCAATTCACCTCTTTTCTCAATGCATAGGTTCATAATTTGACCAATGTATTCTGATTTTGTGATGACTTGTGCTTTGATGTAAGGCTCCTCAATGCGATCGATTCCAGCCGGATCAGGTAACTCTGATGGATTGTTTACAATCATTGCTTTGTCTGGATCTTTGCGCATGTAACAGAAATAAGAAACGTTGGGAACGGTTGTAATAACTGTCATGTTGAACTCTCGTTCAAGTCGCTCCTGAATAATCTCCATATGCAACATTCCAAGGAATCCACATCGGAAACCGAAACCTAATGCAGCGGAAGATTCTGGCTCGAAAACCAGAGATGAATCATTCAACTGCAGTTTTTCCATTGAATAGCGCAGTTCTTCATAGTCATCCGTTTCGACAGGATATATTCCTGCAAATACCATTGGTTTTACATCTTCAAAACCTTTGATGGCTGCATCGCATGGATTAAGGGCACTTGTGATTGTATCTCCAACCTTTACCTCATTTGCTTGTTTAATACCGGAGATGATGTATCCTACGTCCCCGGCGCGAACTTCCTTTTTTGGACTTAAGTCCATTTTAAGAATTCCAATTTCATCTGCATTGTATTCCTTTCCCGTATTGAAAAATTTAACACGGTCGCCTTTTTTGATTACTCCATTTTTAACACGGAAATAAGCAATTATTCCCCGGAAAGGATTGAAAACGGAATCAAAGATCATTGCTTGTAAAGGCCCATCTTCATTTCCTTTCGGAGATGGAATTCGATCAATCACCGCTTTGAGTATTTCATCTACTCCAAGTCCAGTTTTTCCAGAGGCAGGTATGACATCCGAAGGATCGCAGCCAATGAGCTCTACAATTTGATCAGTAACCTCTTCAGGCATTGCACCTGGTAAGTCCATTTTATTGAGAATTGGAATGATTTCCAAATCATGTTCCAAAGCGAGGTATAAATTTGAGATAGTTTGCGCTTCAATTCCTTGAGAAGCATCTACAATCAATAAAGCACCTTCGCAGGCAGCGATAGAACGAGAAACTTCGTAAGAAAAATCTACGTGCCCCGGAGTATCAATTAAATTGAGGACATAATCCTGACCCTCAAATTTATAATTCATTTGAATCGCGTGACTCTTGATCGTGATCCCGCGTTCTCTTTCCAAATCCATATCATCCAGCGCTTGCGCTTGCATTTCCCGGTCTGAGATGGTTCCAGTTGTTTGCAACAACCTGTCAGCCAATGTGCTTTTCCCATGGTCTATGTGAGCGATGATACAGAAATTTCGAATATGCTTCATAAATAATTTTGAAAATCCACAGTGTTAATCTGTGGTTGGAATGTTGCGAATTTACGGCAAAAAATTGGTTTTCTAACGTCAATATTAGCGCATAAAAAATTGAAAGGAGGAAACTTTCGTCCCCTCCTTCCAAAACCTAAACTACTACTACTTATGAAAACTAACTTTACTTCGGTTGGGATTTCAAATTGTATGCCATACTTTTTGTTCCCTTTCTTCTGCTCGGTATATTTCTATAACGCACAACCTTAGTGTAAATTACAGCGGTAAGATTATTTTAACTTTTTTTAAATTTTATAAGCTGAAAGGCTATCGCAAGTCACTTATTAACAATATAAGTTGTTTAATTTTTTTTGTTCCATTGAATTGTAAATTTCTTTATGCATTAACTTCGTGTCGATGAGTACAAATGCAGAAAAATTCAGTAAACGCGGTGTAAGAACGAGTTATGTTTCCACTGTTTTGGGGATATCTTTGGTGTTGTTTATGATTGGACTTGTTCTTGGAGGAGTGTTGGGCCTTGACAATGTTCAAAAGCAGGCAAAAGAATCGTTGCAAGGAGATTTGTTTTTTAAACCGGAAATGAATGATGCGGACATAAAGCAGATTGAGCAGGAATTAAAAACTTGGAGACAATTCAGTGATGTGTTTTTTGTTTCGCCTGATAGAGCTATTGAAGAATTTAGTGGTGCCGATCAAAATGCTGATCAGATTCTAAGTGTATTTGAAGGTGACAATCCTTTGCCTCCGACGATTGGTTTCAAACCGAAAGCCGATTACGCTACAAAAGAGGGCATGTTGAAAATCAAACAAGCCTTGATGCATGAATATCCTGATCAGATTGACGAAGTAAATTATGATAAGTCGAGCGTTGAAACAGTGAACCTGGGATTCAAACAATTTGTTTTTCTCTTTCTCGTGGTAGCCATTCTTTTAATCATTGTTGCTGTGGCGATGATTAACAATACCATTCGATTATCTCTTTATTCAAAAAGATTCACAATTAAAACAATGCAACTTGTAGGGGCAACATCTGGATACATCAGAGGGCCCTTTTTAAGACAATCTATTTTTCAGGGTGTTGTGTCTTCAATCATTGGATTAGCGTTGTTAATGACCTTGTTTTTTGCATTGAATAATACGCTTGAATCCATAGAAATTACATTTACTCCGATGAGTTTTCTAATTTTAATGGGATCTATCTTTGTTTTAGGAATATTCATTACTGTTATTTCTACGTGGTTCGCCCTGAATAAATATTTGAGAATGAAGTTGGATGATTTGTATTAATTTTACTGCATCATGGAAGAAAAAATTGGAACAAAGCGAACAGAATTAACAGGAAGTGATGAAAATCCACATTTTGGGTTTAAAGCACAAAATTACCGTTTGTTACTTATTGGACTAGCAATCAATGTAGTAGGTTTTTTACTGATGATTGGTGGTGGATCAGATGATCCAAGTAAATTTGATGCAAATGAATTGTTCAGCTTTCAGCGCATTACACTTTCACCAATTCTAATCATTGCAGGATACATAGTTATATTGTATTCGATAATGAAGCGCTCTTCCAAAAAATAGTCCAATGGATATTTTACAAGCGATCATCCTCGCTATCGTAGAAGGATTGACAGAATTTTTACCTGTCTCTTCTACCGCCCACATGATTTTCACAAGCACTGCATTTGAAACCCAAGGCGATTCGTTTGTCAAAATGTTCCAAGTTTCAATTCAATTTGGAGCAATTTTGGCCGTTCTCGTATTGTATTGGAAAAAGTTTGTCAATTTCAAAAACCTGAATTTTTATATCAAACTTGCGTGTGCAGTTTTACCGGCTCTTGTTTTAGGGAAACTCTTTGATGACAAAATTGAAGCAGTGCTCGAAAAGCCAATTCCAATTGCTATCGTTCTTGTTATAGGTGGTATCGTACTTTTATTTATAGACAAATTATTTAAAAATCCTTCAATTGAAACGGAAGAATCGGTTACCATTCGTAAAGCTGTGACAATAGGTTTCTGGCAATGTTTGGCAATGATGCCTGGTACGAGTAGATCTGCAGCCTCTATAATCGGTGGCATGCAACAAGGTTTAACACGAAAACTCGCGGCTGAATTCTCCTTCTTTTTGGCGGTGCCCACAATGCTTGCTGTAACGTGTTATTCATTATTTCTAAAGGACTGGGATTTTAAAGGACAAGAAATGCATGGTTACGAAATGATTTCTTCATCAAAGAATAACATGCTAATTTTTGTTTTAGGAAATTTAATTGCTTTTGTTGTTGCTATTGTCGCCATTCGCTTTTTTATAAGTCTGATCGAAAAGTTTGGATTTAGAATCTGGGGTTGGTACAGAATTGTTGTTGGAGTCATTCTCATACTATTGTTTACAATCTGATGAATTTTCAGGAAGGAGTAACCATTTTAGTTGATAAACCCTATCAATGGACCTCTTTTGATGTCGTAAATAAAATTCGCTGGAACCTCAAACAGCGACTGAAAGTCAAAAACATCAAGGTTGGTCACGCCGGCACACTCGATCCACTTGCAACAGGACTTTTAGTTCTTTGCATTGGCAAGCATACTAAAAAGATTGATGAATACATGGTGGGCGTAAAGCAATACACAGGAACAATTCTTCTGGGTAAAACAACCCCCTCTTATGATTTGGAAACTGAATTTGACCAAGAATTTTCGACAGAGCACATTGGTAAAATAGAAATTGAACAAGCCAGATTGAAATTTTTGGGAAAAATCGCTCAAGTTCCCCCAATTTTTTCGGCCAAACAAGTTGATGGTAAACGCGCATATGATCTTGCCAGAGCAGGCAAAACGATAGAATTGAAATCAAATATGGTTGAAATAATTGATTTTCAACTAGACAATTCTCGATTTCCGGAAATTGATTTTTCAATTACTTGTTCAAAAGGTACTTACATCCGTTCAATTGCTCACGACCTTGGTAAAATGCTTGGTTCTGGTGGTACTTTAGTAGCGCTTAGAAGAACTGCATCCGGTGATTTTAACCTGCAAAATGCGCGTTCCGTTGAAGAGTGGATTGAGATTATTCGAAGAGAAGAAGAATAAGTACTTGACAAGGCCTCTTTGAAATTGTATCTTTGCCCTCCTTTTCAAAAGAAAATTAAATAGCCCTATGAGCAAAATGAAACTTTCCGATTTCAGTTTCGATCTACCTGAAGAACTGATTGCAGAGTACCCGAGTGATAATAGAGACGAAGCTCGATTGATGGTATTGCACCGTGATTCTGGAAAAATTGAGCACCGACTATTCAAAGATATTATTGAATATTTCGGTGATGGAGACGTAATGATCATGAACAATACAAAAGTTTTCCCTGCCAGAATGTACGGTAATAAGGAAAAAACAGGTGCCAAAATTGAAGTGTTTTTGCTCCGAGAATTAAACAGAGAAAGTTTACTTTGGGATGTATTAGTTGATCCAGCGAGAAAAATCAGAATTGGCAATAAATTATATTTCGGGGACGATGATTCTCTCGTTGCTGAAGTAATTGACAATACAACTTCTCGAGGAAGAACGTTGAGATTTCTTTTCGACGGTCCATATGAAGAGTTTAAAGCGAAAATCACAGAATTAGGGGAGACGCCACTTCCAAAATATATTAAGCGCGAAGTTGAAGCGCAAGACGAGGATCGATACCAAACTATTTTTGCTAAGGTTGAAGGTGCAGTGGCAGCTCCAACTGCAGGACTTCACTTTTCTCGTGAACTAATGAAGCGTTTAGAGTTGAAGGGGATAAATTTTGCAGAAGTTACGCTTCATGTTGGACTTGGCACTTTTCGTCCTGTCGAAGTTGAAGATTTGACCAAGCACAAAATGGATTCGGAACAAGTGATTATTCCAGAAAAATGCACTGAAATCGTCAACGAAGCAAAGGCAAATAAAAAACGTGTTTGTGCAATTGGAACAACTTCAATGCGAACAATTGAAACTTCCGTTTCTACGGAGGGATATTTGAAGCCCTTTGATGGTTGGACGAACAAGTTTATCTTCCCACCATATGATTTCAGTGTGGCAGATTGTATGGTTACTAATTTTCACACGCCACTTTCAACATTGTTAATGATGATTTCTGCGTTTGCTGGTCATGAATTAATGATGGAGGCATATAGACAGGCGGTAGAGCAGAAATATAAGTTCTATTCTTACGGAGATGCTATGCTTATTCTCTAAAAAAGTAGAAAAACCATAAAAATGAAGGAGGCGTGAGCCTCCTTTTCTATTTCACAAATTTGAATTTAAAAATGCAATAAATTGCTCGGAATCCGTCTTTCCAGCCTATTTTCTTGCCCTCCTCATACGTTCTTCCATAATAGGATATTCCCACTTCGTAAATTCTGACGTTCGGGATTCGCGCTAATTTAGCCGTGATTTCAGGCTCAATGCCAAATCTGCTTTCCGTAATAGTTATTTGCTTGGCCATAGAACTTCGAATTAATTTGTAGCATGTTTCCATGTCTGTCAAATTAAGATTCGTCATGATGTTGGACAGAGTGGTCAAAAATTTATTTCCAATAGAATGCCAGAAAAATAAAATGCGATGTGGATGATGACCAACAAAGCGCGAACCATAAACTACATCAGCATCGTCCATAAAAACAGGCTTCAAAAGTAAATTGTACTCAGTTGGATCATATTCCAAATCAGCGTCTTGAATTATAAGATAATCTCCACTGCATTCTTTAATTGCACGATTTATTGCCGCTCCTTTTCCTCTGTTTTTATCTTGTGAAAAAAAACGAATATCCATTTCAGGATGAGATGAAATATATTCTTCAATTTTCTCAACTGTTCGGTCCTTCGAACAATCATTAACAATCACAATTTCCTTCTGAACGCCTTCAGTTAATTCAACTTCTCGGACCTTATCGAGAATGAGTTGTATTGTATTTTCTTCGTTGTAGGCAGGTATAAGAATTGATAATTTTTGAAGTGGCATATATTTGAAATCTAGATGACAAAACTAAAAAAGTTCATGTGATTTTAAGTAAATATTATCCTTTGTGAAGTTTTGCAACTATGGGCACACATTCAACCAGTGTTTATTTGCTATTTTTGCAACGTTCAAGTTTTTGAAGAATTGCACCATTAAGATGTCCATAAACCAAAAAATAAAAACGTACATCGTCTTCACCAAGTTTAGATTGGCATCTTTGGTGATTCTTTCTGCACTTTCTGGCTATCTATTTGCTGATGGGAAGAATGGTTTGCATATTTTTTATCTGTTGTTTGGGGGGCTTTTGGTAACTGCGGCTTCAAACGGTGCGAATCAGATTTGGGAGCGAGATTTAGACAAACTCATGAGAAGAACTGAACGACGACCAATACCGCAAGGTGAAATGTCGGTTCGTGAGGCTTATTTTGTTGTTATTATCTCATTAATCATTGGAACAGCCTTACTTTTTCTGATTAATTTTTATTCGGCCTTGCTCGGTTTATTAGCATTTGCATCGTATGTTTTTCTATACACACCATTAAAGAGAGTAACGCCATGGGCCGTTTTCGTTGGGGCCTTTCCTGGTGCCATCCCTCCGATGTTGGGAGCCATTGCTGCGACAAATAAATTTGGTTTGATGCCTGGGGTTTTGTTTTTTGTTCAATTCGTTTGGCAATTCCCTCATTTTTGGGCGATCGCTTGGGTGCTGTATGATGATTATAAAGCAGGTGGTTTTTCTTTGCTGCCTTCATCCAAAGGAAAATCGAAAGAATCGGCTTATCAAATACTTGTGTATTCATTGGCATTGGTGCCGTTTAGTTTGTTGCCTTGGATATTGGGTTGGACAGGTACACTTACATTGGTGATAGCCACGCTTTGTAGCGCCATATTTTTTATGTACGCATTTAGACTTTACCATTCTTGTGAAACAAGTGATGCTCGAAAACTTATGTTCGCTTCATTTGTTTATCTACCAATCATACAATTTGTTTACGTGTTTGATAAAATTGAAAGTGTTATACCTAAATAATTGACCTATGAAAAAAGATTACAGTAGAGAGCTTGAGCCCGAAGTAAGGGAAAAAATGAAAAAAAATCTTGTCTATGTTGGGATCTTCAGCATAGTAATGATGTTTGCTGGATTTACTTCTGCATACATTGTTTCAATGGGTGATTCATTTTGGTTGAAATATCCTTTACCAAATGCCTTTTGGATCAGTACAGCAATCATAGTTTTGAGCAGTATATTTCTTGAAGTAGCAATAAAGAAAGCTAAAAAGGATCAGCAGGGAAATCTGAAAATTTTCATAGCACTGACATTCATTGCCGGTTTATCTTTTGTGTATTTTCAATTCAAAGGCTACAAACAATTGACCGATTTCGGTGCCCATGCAGTGAATAACCACATTATTGTCACTGATGGTAAATATGGTGATTACTATGAAATAAAAATGGATGGTAGTTTTCTTGAGGTCAATGGAAATGATTATTTGATCAATGGAAAGAAACTTTCTGATAATCAAATGTCAGAATTACAGAAGTTTACAGCGCAATTTTTGAAGTTAGAGAGAAATAAGCCTTATTCGGTCAATGGTTATGGAAAGAGATTTATTCTGTATTACAATAGTCAGCCAGTTGGATTAATAAATGGCAGTTTGACCACACCAGATGGTAAAGAATTGCAATATGTAGATCAAATGCGTTTGCGAGATCTTGCGATAAATATAAGAGACAGTAGAGGTGATTTTTTTGTGCGCGGTGAAATGGGGAAAGATTTTCACATTTATTACAAGGGAAAAGAACTAGAATACAAGAACAGGGAATTGCATTATGAGGGCCGAAAATTGTCTAAGTATCTTCAAATCAAGGCAATGGAGACTGCCGACACGGCAACTTCTTATTTATACATAATTACCTTCTTGCATTTACTGCATATTATCATAACGATGATTTATATGAGCAAAATGACAATTGCCTCATTTTCAGGTAGATTTAACTCCTCTGAAAATTTGAGTCTTCGATTAGGTGCAATTTTCTGGCACTTTTTGGGACTATTATGGATTTATTTGTTGCTTTTTTTACTTTTTATTCATTAAACTTGCATAAAATATTTTGTTATGGCAGGACACGCTACTCAACAAATTGACGCGAGCACACTATGGGGAGGTAAAGTTTCACCTTTCAGTACTAGTTATGGAAAGCTAATGATGTGGTTCTTTCTTGTGTCGGATGCGCTCACATTTGGAGGCTTACTAGTTGCTTATGGATTTACCAGACATGATTCTCAAGATGCATGGCCGATTGGTGAAGAAACGTTTAATTCAATGCCCTTCTTAGGTCATGGATATCCACTTTTATATGTGGCTTTGATGACATTTATCCTTATCGTTTCTTCTGTAACCATGGTTTTAGCGGTTGAAGCAGGTCATAGAATGGATAAAAAAGGAGTTATTAAATGGATGGTTGCAACAATCATCGGTGGGTTTTTCTTTGTTGGTTCACAAGCTTGGGAATGGAGTCACTTTATTCATGGTTCAGAATTCGGTAAAGTCGAATTAGCAGATGGTTCTCAAGCAATTGTTAAAGGTCATTTTGGTGAATTAGAAAACTTCACAGTTGTAGAAGCAGGAAAACACCACAAAAAGAATGAAGTCATTACGGATGATTTAATGCATGAGTACCAGCATGCTGTTGAGAAAGGCCATATATTAAATGGTATCATAACACTGCATGATGGTTCAAAAGCCAAGGTAAACAAGAAGGCGGATGAGCACATGAAGTTGATCATCAAAAAACCTGGGAAAGCATACACGCTCAAGCAGGAGATTGAAGGTAAACAAGCGTGTGATTTATATTATGAGGCTATCAATAGCGGTAAATCAGGTAGAATTATCTATGGAGCAAATTTGAAGCAAAATGAATACGGCCCACAACAATACGGACAGTTCTTTTTCTTTATTACTGGTTTCCATGGTTTTCACGTATTCTCAGGTGTTGTGATTAATATCATTATTTGTTTGGGAGTAGTTGCTGGAACTTATCACAAAAGAGGTCATTACGAAATGGTCGAAAAGACAGGTTTGTATTGGCACTTTGTCGACTTGGTTTGGGTATTTGTATTTACCTTCTTCTATTTGATCTAATTTTAAAACTTATTCTTTATGGAAAGAGACGATATTATTGAATATTCACTGGATGCACATCATTCAGAAGAAGAAGGCAAGAAAATCAGAAAGAAGATTTGGTTTGTAACACTTCTATTGACAATTATTACTGCTGTAGAGGTTTGTTTAGGGGCTTATATTAAGCAAGGATCTGGAGTTTGGCCTTTCGTAAAGTGGTCGTTTATTATCATGACGCTATTAAAGGCAGCATATATAGTTTTAGTTTTTATGCACCTTGGTGATGAGCGAAAAACTATGAAGTATGTTATTTTGGTTCCTTATATATTGTTCATGCTTTATTTAATTTTCATTGCCGTTACAGAAGCACTCGCGGTTGGTACTTCTTGGACTACTTATGGATAGACGCTCATAAACATGGCAACAAAGAAATCTGCCGGACGAATTAAGGTATTATTTGCATTTTTACTTTTATTCGGACCGGCTTTTTTATTAATATTGATATCAACTCGTGGTTGCGAGCATCGCTTTAAGCAGCTGGATGATTTTGGTGCGGCAGTTAATTATCAATTTACAGACGCTCAAGGCAAACATTACACAGCCAAAGATTTCGAAGGAGACATAGTCATTATTACAACAATTCAAGAAACGTGTCCAGATAGTTGTTCAATTTCTTTTTGGCATGTTGATCAAATGATTTACCAGCACATCCGAAAAAATTCAAGAAAGAAGATGAAGCAGGTGAGGTTGATTTCCTTTGCTACTGATGGCCTTGGTAAACCCATAAAAAATTTAGCTGTTATTGAACAAGCACTGCGCGACCAAGTTGAGGAATATGATCCCAATGTATGGATTCTTGCATCGGGTGATGTGCGTAAAATTTATGATTTTGAGCACAATGGGGAGCGTTTATTGAAGGAAGGTGATCAGTATTTTGGTGGGCAGGCCTTCCAAGAATTAATGCTTCTTTTAGATAAAAAAAATCACTTAAGAATGGTTTTGTCTGGGAAAACAGAGGGAATGATTCGAAGAATGAAAGAGCACATTGCTTTGCTTCAAAAGCAGTACGATAAACAAAATATTG
>JBIIQP010000066.1:0-12915 GCA_044341975.1 Crocinitomicaceae bacterium | reverse complement strand
ACTGGAAAGTTACACATCACTACACGACAAGACATTCAAATACATTACGTTAGTTTAGACAGAACACCACAACTTTGGGCTGACTTAGAAAAAGATGATATCACCCTGCGTGAAGCATGTGGCAATACCGTAAGAAATGTTACCGCCAGTGCAATCGCAGGAATTGATAAAAACGAACCGTTCGATGTCGCTCCGTATGCTGACTTAATTTATCGCTACTTTCTAAGAAAACCATTTGGTCAAGAACTTGGCAGAAAAATCAAAATTGCTTTCAGTAGCAGTGAAGAAGATGATGCTTTCACTTTCATACACGACTTCGGATTCATTCCAAAAATCAAAAATGAAAATGGAATTGAACTAAAAGGATTCAAAGTACTTGTTGGCGGTGGACTTGGAGCACAACCATTTCTTGCGCACACAGCATTTGAATTCTTACCTGCGAGTGAAATTATTCCATTTATGGAAGCTTCCATTCGTATTTTCGACCGATATGGCGAGCGAAATTCAAGGAACAAAGCACGCATGAAGTATTTGATCGGCAAGCTTGGAATTGATGAATTCATACGTCACGTTCAGCTCGAAGCAAAGGCAGTTCAATACAATCCAGAAGTTGATTTCATCTTGTTTGAACAGCAACTGGATCTTCAAACACCGGAGAATGCTAGTTCAATTGAAACTATTTTAAGTCAAAGCAATGATTTGTCATTGAATGAATGGCTCAAAACAAATGTGATCGAACAAAAACAATCAGGGTATTATGCCGTATACGTAAAGGTTCAACTTGGGGATTTTACAACTGAGCAAGCACGACTTTTAGCAACAATAACAGAAAAATTTGCCTCTGACGATATCCGATTTACAATTGATCAAAGCTTGTTATTGAAATTCGTTAAAGGGCAAGATCTAGTTGAGCTTTACACCGCTTTAAAAGCAATAGGATTAGGTGATTCGGGATACAATAGCCTTGCGGATGTGACAGCGTGTCCTGGCACCGATACATGCAACTTAGGAATTTCAAATAGTACGACTGTTGCTAAAGTCATCGAAGATCTAATACGAGCTGAATACCCTGAACTAGTATACGAGCAATCGATTAAAATCAAGATTAGTGGATGCATGAACTCTTGCGGTCAGCATGGATTGGCACATATTGGATTCCACGGTAGCTCAATGAAAGTCGAAAAATCGACATTACCGGCATTGCAAGTACTTCTAGGTGGCGGTAAATCAGGTGATGGAGCAGGGAGAATAGCTGAAAAGGTGATTAAATTGCCAAGCAAGCGTGTTTTAGACATCATTCGCACCTTACTAAATGACTTTTTGGAAAATCAGCGTGACGAGAATTTCAATGAATACTATGATCGTCAGGGAAATAAATATTTCTATGATTTACTCAAGCCAATAGCTGATTTGAGCACCATCAAGGAGGAAGATTTTATTGACTGGGGAAATGAAGATAAATTTAAAACAGAAATTGGTGTAGGTGAATGTGCCGGAGTCATTATCGATTTAGTAGCGACACTGATATACGATGCTGAAGAGAAATTAAACAATGCAAAGGCAACATTCGAGAGCGGCTCTTTCGCAGATAGTCTTTACCACTCCTACTCTGCCGGAATTCATGCAGCAAAAGCGATTCTTATTGAAAACAAAGTGCATTGTAATACCCATGCGGGTATCATAGCAGATTTTGACAAGCACCTCGCTACTCAATTTGGCTTCGATGAAGAAAACACTTTTGCAGACTTTATTCAGCAAATCAACAAAGAAAAAGCCTCACAGTCGTTTGCAAATGAATTCCATCAAAAAGTGGATCGTTTCGTGAACGAAGTGTCAGAAAAAACTAAAAAACAAAAAGAAAATTAAAATGAACACACTTATAAAACAACCAAAAATAACACTTGTTGGAGCCGGTCCTGGTGATATCGAGTTGATTACATTAAAAGGACTTAAAGCCATTCAAAATGCCGACGTAATTTTATACGATGCATTGGTAAATGAAGAGCTTCTCAATGAGGCTCCAAACGCAAAAATCATCTTTGTTGGCAAGCGCAAAGGATTTAAAGCATTAAGCCAGAAAGCCATCAATACCTTGATTGTCGATCAGGCGATCAAGCATGGACACGTCGTGCGTTTAAAAGGTGGTGACTCGTTCGTTTTCGGGAGAGGATTCGAAGAAATCCAACACGCCCAATTATTTGGGATACACGTGGATGTTATTCCAGGAATCTCTAGTTCAATTGCTGTGCCAGCGTTAGCTGGAATACCTGTCACACACCGTGGAACGAGCAACAGTTTCACAGTGATTACAGCGACACTTTCAGATGGCAGTTTAAATCCTGAAATCAAACATCTTCCTCTTCTTAAAGGAACTTCAGTCGTTTTAATGGGATTAAGTAAATTGGAAGAAATTGCTCAAATTTATTTAGAGGCTGGGAAAGACAAAGAAGCATTTGGGGTAATTAGCAATGGTTCGCTTGATACTGAAAAGGTAATCACAGGAAATGCCCGATCAATTTTTAAATTGGCTCAAAAAGAAAAAATAAAGGCTCCTGCGATAATTGTAATAGGAAATGTTGTGAAGTTGAAGGATAAAAGCTCAATTTTGCAGTCAATTTTATCATACAACTGAACAGCGCAATGATTCGGATCTTGTTTATTATATTCCCATTCACTGTTTTCGGTCAAGAAATTAATAAGCAAAATTTCTGGAGTAGTATTTTAATTTCGAAATCAATTACTGAAAAAGTTAATGTTAGTGCTGATTTCGGATTTAGAACTTGTGATCAATTTGTTCATGCAAAAAGAACAGCACTGGGTAGATTCATTATTGATAGAAAGTTGAACTCCTTATTTTCAGTAGGATTAGGATATGCTTTTTTTGAGCATTACGGAAATTTGACGAAACCTGAAAATCGCATTTTTGGACAACTTATTTTACAGAAAGAATCACAAAAAATTGAAACTACGATTCGATTGCGCAATGAATTAAGATTTTATTATCGCAATTCTGAAACATTGAATCGTTCACGCTTACAAGTAGTTCTTAAATCAAAACATCTAAATAAAATCCAACCTGCTGTGGGGTTTGAATATTTTTTTACGCCAGGGAATTCGAAATTACATGAGACAAGAACTGCAACCCAGTTGAATTTTATTTTGAATGATCTTACAACAATTCAAAGCTTTTACATACTTCAGTATCAATCTAACACACCCTACTTTCAACATATAGCAGGAATGCAATTACAATTCAAAATTAACTAATGAGGCAACTCTATGCAATCAATTAGAACATTCGTAAAAATCATAGATTTAAGTTTAGTTTTTCTGCTGTGCACAATAATAATTGGAAATATTAGTGCACAAGAAAGTACAAAATTTGAATGGGGCTTTGAAGGACAAATTTCCGCTACAACAGATAGCAAGGGAGTCTTCGTGAATTTTGGTGGACCCGGACTCAAATTAAAAACAAAGTTTATAAATGTATCATTGAATATGATGCCCTCTTTGCGCTTTCAAGAGGATGGAACAAAACCATTTGTTACTCCAATTTTAGGTGGTGGTCCTCAGTTGTATTTTTTGAAAAAGAAGAAGTTAATTTTAAGTTTTCCCGCATATTATTACAGTAGCACTCAAAAATGGGTCTTTACGACTGGTCTAGGCTACGTAATTACGACTTCAAAATAATCCTCATGGAAGAAATTACAATTCATAAGAATCAATTATATCCGCTTTTTATAAAAGCAGACAAACTTCCTATCCTGGTAATTGGGGGAGGAAATGTGGCCCTTGAAAAGGTTTCTAATATTCTTTTACACTCACCAGATGCCTTGATTCGAATTATTGGAAAAGAAATTCTACCATCAATCGAACTTATCGCAGAGAATAATCCGCGGATTGAATTGATTGAAAGGGTGTTTGAAGAAAATGATTTAAGAAATGTCAGATTCGTCATTTCGGCATTGAATGATATTAGTTTATCTGAAGAAATTGGTGACCTAGTAAAATCAAAGGGACTTTTATACAATGCTGCGGACAAACCAGAGCTTTGTGATTTCTATCTCGGATCAGTCGTATCAAAAGGCAACTTGAAAATTGGTATTTCAACCAATGGAAAATCGCCAACAATGGCGAAACGAATAAAAGAAATATTAAATGATTCATTTCCCGAGGAAACTGATGAAGTTTTGGAAAATTTATACGAAATAAGGAATAAATTACAAGGAGACATTGGTCAAAAAATAAAGGTACTTGATAAACTGACGAAAGAAACTTCAACTGAAATTACAAGAGAAGAAAAAATACTTAAACGCGTAAAAAAAGCAAGTCTTTACTCTTTGCTGATAATCGTTTCAATGATTGTAGGACACCTTCTATTGTCATACATACCATACAGCGATATTAAATCCCTCACAGCAGATATTACTTCTAATTTAGATGAGGATTTCTGGCAATACGTACTATTTGGGTTCATTGCACAGATGATCGATGGAGCACTTGGTATGGCTTATGGCGTATCTGTTACAACGTTCCTCCTTGGATCAGGAATTCCTGGAATCACTCCAGCTATTGCAAGCGCTAGCATGCACGCATCAGAAATTTTCACAACAGGCTCCTCTAGTTTAGTTTATATGCGATTTAGAAATATCAACATGAAATTGTTTCGCGCTTTAGTTTGGCCAGGACTTATTGGTACTGTTGCAGGTGTGATTACCGTTTCATTTATTAGTAAGGAATATTTCAGCGTTATAAAACCAATCGTTGCGATTTATACATTAACCTTGGGTGTAATCATTATTTTGAGAGCATTCAAAAAACCTAAAAAACGTAAAAAGGTAAAAAACATATACCCCATCGCATTTTCTGGTGGATACTTAGATAGTGTTGGCGGTGGAGGCTGGGGACCAATTGTAACAAGTTCTTTACTCGCGGGTGGAAGACATCTTCGGTATGCAGTTGGTTCAGCACATTTGGCTAAATTTTTTGTTGCCGTCGTAAGTACGATTACCTTCTTTTTCATGATCGGACTGAGTCATTGGCAAGTTATTTTCGGATTAGTTATAGGTGGAATGGTTGCTGCACCAGGCTCAATCTATCTTTCAAATAAAATACCTATTAAGAAAGGGCTTATTTTAGTAGGTGTTTTGATCATTATTATAAGTCTAAGAACATTATTAAAAGCACTACTATAATGAAAAAAGTATTTTTAAGCGACTCAGGACCAGAAACATCAAGTGCAATCTACAGCTTTTGGAGATGGGAAAATGAGGAACAACTCGACAAAGAAAAAATCAAGGAAATTATTTCCTACACATTGTCACTTGGCATCAATGCATTCGATATTTCTCCTATTTATGGAACAGGAAAGTTAGAAGAGTTATTTGGTATAGCCTTGTCAGAGCTCAATATCGAACGAGAAAAAATTGTTTTGTTTTCTAAAATTGGTGTTCGATTGCCACAAGAGGATGGTTCCGTGCACTACAAAGAGCTAACAGAAAAGAGCATCAAAGAACAAATCGAGCTTTCACTTCAGCGCCTTAATTCGACATATTTAGATGTTCTTTTAATTCACGATTTCGATCCGTTAATGAACATTGATAGTGTTGCATCTACCCTGACTTCATTGCAATTGAGAGGAAAAGTGAAACACATTGGGGTGAGCAACTTCAATGTGCAACAACATAAATTAATTGCTTCAAGGTTGTCAAATGAAGTTGTAACAAATCATTTTGAACTGAACTTGTTGAACACAAAAGCCCTTGAAGATGGTAGAATTGATTTTATCAAGGAGAATTACTCAAAACCAATGGCTTTTGGTCCTTTAGCAGACGGTCGAATTCTGAATGGAAATGATCAATTGGCAATTTCGGTGCGAAAATCATTAGAAGTAATTGCTGCCAAATACAATTCAAACATTGAACAAATTTCAGTTGCTTGGATCTATAAATTGGGAGCTCTGCCTATCATAGGAAGTTTGAACAAAGAACGAATTCAAAACGCTGCAACTGCAAGTGACATTCAATTGACACATGCAGATTGGCATTACATTTATGAAAGTACAAAAATCAATTAATCAATGATTAACATTGCACATCTCAACAAACTAAGTATTTCGGAACTTCTGACTGAACTAGCACAGATGTTTGAGGGGAGAATTGCATTCTCTACAAGTTTGAGCTGGGAAGACCAAGTCATAACCCACCATATTTTCAGTCAAAATCTACCAATTCGTGTTTTTACACTTGATACAGGACGCATGTTCCCTGAGACTTACAGTGTTTTAAACAGTACACGTGAACGCTATAAAAAAGAAATAGAAGTTTATTTCCCGCAAACAAATAGCGTACAAGATTTGGTAACAAACAAAGGCGCTAGCAGTTTTTACGAATCACTGGAAAACAGAAAAGAATGCTGCTTCATCCGCAAAGTTGAACCATTGAACCGTGCATTGGATGGCGTTGATTGCTGGATAACAGGCATTCGTGCTGAACATTCAGAAAATAGAAAAGAACTTTCAATCGTTGAATTCGATGAACAGCGAAAAATTCAAAAAGTCAATCCATTAGCAAATTGGAGTCTTGATGAAGTGAAAGAAGAAATTAAAAAACACAATATTCCCTACAACATTTTGCATGACAGGGGTTTTGTAAGCATTGGATGCCAACCATGCACGAGAGCTATCAAAGAAGGCGATGATTTCCGTGCAGGTCGCTGGTGGTGGGAAGAAAGTAATAAAAAAGAGTGCGGATTGCACAGTTAATAGCAACAAAAAAATGGATTATTTAGATCAATTAGAAGCCGAAGCAATTTATATCCTTCGCGAAGTCGCAGGGCAATTTGACCGTCCAGCGCTACTATTTAGCGGTGGGAAAGACAGTATATGTTTGGTTCACCTTGCATTGAAAGCATTCAGACCGGGAAAATTCCCATTTCCTTTGGTGCATGTCGATACAGGACATAATTTTCAAGAAGCATTAACCTTTCGTGATGAATTGGCAGAAAAACTTGGAGAGCGCTTGATCGTTAGAAAAGTGGAAGACACCATCAAAGCAAAAAAATTGCAAGATGGAAAAGGCAAATTCCCTAGTCGAAATGGCTTGCAGACCTATACCCTACTCGATGTCATTGAAGAATTTGAATTTGATGCATGCATAGGTGGAGCAAGAAGGGACGAAGAAAAGGCAAGAGCAAAAGAAAGAATTTTCTCTGTCCGAGATGAATTTGGTCAATGGGATCCGAAAAAGCAACGACCAGAATTGTGGAATATATACAATGGAAAAATAGACAAAGGAGAAAACGTAAGGGTCTTCCCTATTTCCAACTGGACAGAGTTGGATGTATGGAACTACATCAAACGAGAAAATATCGAATTACCTTCCATCTATTTCACACACGAAAGAGAATGCATACTCACAGATCATGGACAATTAATGAATGTGAATGAATTTGTAGAAATCGAACCGAATGACGTGATAGTAACAAAAAATGTGCGTTATCGAACAGTCGGCGATATGACTTGCACGGCAGCTGTTGAAAGCGAAGCCTATACAGTAGATGACATCATTGCTGAAATAAAAGAAACAAAAATTTCTGAACGAGGAGCCACTCGAATGGACGACCGCGTTTCCGAAGCAGCAATGGAAGACAGAAAAAAAGGAGGCTATTTTTGATGAAACACATTCAACAATTTAACCTTTTGAACATTTTGAACATTTTGAACTTTATCTCCCCATGGAATTATTAAGATTTTTTACCGCAGGAAATGTGGACGACGGAAAAAGCACGCTAATCGGCCGTTTGTTATATGACAGCAAGTCGATTTCAACCGATATTATTGAAACATTGACGCGTCAGAGTAAGACAACTGGAACAGATACCGATATTGATCTCGCTTTGTTAACGGATGGCTTAAGAGCTGAGCGTGAGCAAGGAATTACAATCGATGTTGCTTACAAGTACTTTTCAACTGAAAAGCGCAAATTCATCATTGCAGACACACCAGGGCATGCGCAATATACGCGAAACATGTTTACAGGCGCATCAAATGCAGACCTAGCAATCGTCTTAATTGATGCTAGAAACGGTATTACAGACCAGACGAAGCGACACAGTATCATATCAGGTATTTTAGGAATCCCTCATATTCTGATTTGCGTAAATAAAATGGATCTTGTTGATTACAAACAAGAAGTATTCGAACAAATAAAATCAGATTATCTTGCATTTTCAGCACAACTCGGATTAAAGAAAATATCGTTTATTCCAGTGAGCGCACTAGCGGGTGACAATGTCGTGAATTCTTCCGAACAGCTTTCATGGTACAAGGATGGTTCATTGTTTGAGTTCCTTGAAAACGTAGAAATTGAGCACGAAGAAGAAGCACAAGAAGCGCGTTTCCAAGTACAATATGTAATACGACCGCAAACAGATGAGCTACATGACTACCGCGGGTATGCTGGAAGTATTTTAAGTGGTTCACTTAAAAAAGGAGATCAAGTTCAAATCCTGCCATTGGATGTCATTACAACAATTGAAAAGATTGAAAAAAATCAAGTTGAAATCACTGAAGCTCATGCTGGAGAACCTGTTGTAATTCACTTGACAGAAGACTTTGATGTAAGTCGCGGCAGTACCATTGTAAAGACATCAGATCTTCCTCAAACTGAAAATACTATCGAAGCTACAATTTGCTGGATGGACAACAAAGCCTACCAAGGTGGACAAAAATTATTGCTTCAGCAAAATAGTTTCAGGTCGAAAGCAATCATCAAAGAAGTAGATGCACATATTGACATCCACAATTTTGAAGATACGCCAAGCGATGGCACCATGAATCTGAATGATTTTTGCAAAGTCACAATCAAAACAGCAGAAGCAATCAGCTTTGATTCCTATAAAAAGAACCGTAAAACAGGTGCATTCATACTAATCAATGAAAACACAAATAATACTGTAGCTGCAGGCATACTACACTGATATGTTTCCAAAACAATTTATCGACGATCTTTTTCAGCGCCATGCTGGTAAATCAAACTTGCCGGCACCTCAACTAATTGAACTATTTATAGAGGAGCTGATGGGTAATTTATTTCCTGCATACAGCAATAGAAAAGTTGTTAGTCAAGAGAAATTAGCACAGGATTTTGAAAAAACAAAACTTCAGCTCATTGATATTCTTGAGCACATTGAAAGTGATTTAAATGAATCTCCGCTGTCATTAGCTAATAAATTTTTCGATGCTATACCACTGCTCTATCAATCACTTCTGAACGATGCATTTGCAATTGAAAAAGGTGATCCTGCAGCACGGAACATGGAGGAAGTGATGCGTTCATATCCCGGTTTTTATGCAATCTGCATCTACCGTTTTGCGCATCAATTGCACTTATTCAACATTCCGTCACTGCCACGAATCTTGACTGAATTAGCACATCAAAAGACAGGAATAGACATTCATCCCGGAGCATTGATTGGGAGCAATTTCTTTATTGATCATGGAACAGGTATAGTGATTGGTGAAACCTCTGTAATTGGCAACAATGTAAAAATATACCAAGGAGTTACACTTGGAGCATTGAGTGTTAGCAAGGAAATGGCCGAAACAAAAAGACATCCAACCATAGAAGATAATGTTGTGATTTATGCAGGCGCGACAATTCTAGGCGGCAAAACGATCATCGGTAAAAACAGTATAATTGGCGGAAATGTCTGGCTTACGCGCAGCATAGAACCTGAAACAACTGTTTATCATCATTCAGAATTGATCATTCAAAAATCAAAGCAAGATGACTAATCTTTTAGACCATATTGGAAACACTCCTTTAGTTGAACTAAAAAGAATAAATACCAACCCAAATGTTCGTCTTTTTGGAAAATTAGAAGGTCATAATCCTGGAGGAAGCGTAAAAGATCGCGCTGCCTATGGATTAATAAAAGGAGGCATTGAAAAAGGTTTAATCCAACCTGATTCAAAACTGATTGAAGCAACGAGTGGAAATACCGGTATTGCCTTAGCCATGATAGCTCGATTACATGATTTACACATCGAAATCGTGATGCCAGAAAATTCAACAATTGAGCGCGTGCTGACCATGAGAGCTTTTGGTGCAATTGTCACATTAACGCCGGAATCTGAAGGAATGGAAGGCGCAATTGATTATGCAAAAAAGAAAGTGGCTGAAGAAGGATACATTACATTGGATCAATTCAACAACAGCGATAATCCGCGCATGCACTACGAAACAACCGGTCCGGAAATCTATCGCGATACACAACAATCAATCACCCACTTTGTCTCAGCAATGGGCACAACCGGAACAATTATGGGTGTGTCGCGCTTTCTAAAAGAACAAGATTCGTCAATCACTATAATAGGCGCGCAACCAGCTGACAATGCTAAGATTCCGGGTATTCGAAAATGGCCTGAAGCTTATTTACCAGGAATTTATGACGCGAAACGCGTCGACCGAATCATTGAAGTGTCAGAGGATGAAGCACGAACAATGGCAAGGCGATTAGCAAAGGAAGAAGGAATATTCTCAGGCATGAGTAGTGGAGGGAGTGTAGCGACAGCTATGAAAATAATACCAGAACTTTCTGAAGGTGTCGTTGTTTGTATCATTTGTGATCGCGGTGACAAATACCTATCAACAGATTTATTTGACTAATTACATAACAACAAAAAATGATTAAAACAGACATTATCATCATTGGAGCAGGTCCGTGTGGACTCTTTACCGTTTTTGAAGCTGGACTTTTAAAATTAAAATGTCACTTGATTGACTCTTTGCCTCAGCCAGGTGGACAATGTTCCGAGATTTATCCAAAAAAACCGATCTATGACATTCCAGGTTTTCCAAGCGTTTTAGCAGGAGAATTGGTTGACAATCTCATGGAACAAGCAGCCCCATTTAAACCAGGATTTACCTTGGGCGAGGCGGCAACAGAAATCGACAAACAAGATGATGGCACTTTCATTGTTACAACAGATAAAGGCACGCAGCATCACGCTCCTATTGTAATGATAGCAGGTGGACTTGGTGTATTTGAACCACGCAAACCACCGATTGACACGCTGTCCAATTTCGAAGATAAAGGGGTTGAATACATCATTAAGGATCCAGAATTTTACCGCGGTAAACGCTGTGTGATTGCAGGAGGTGGAGATTCTGCGTTAGATTGGTCTATCTTCCTTGCAGAGCGAAAAATTGCTTCAAAAGTAACATTGGTACACCGTAGCAGTTCTTTCCGTGGTCATTTGGATTCGGTTCAAAAAGTGATCGACTTGGCAGAAGCTGGTGTAATAAACTTGATTACAGAAGCTGAAGTAACTGGCTTGTCAGGAGGAAGTCAATTGGAACAAGTTGTTATTTCACACACAAAAGAAGGTGAAATCCTAACAGAGGCGGATCACTTCATTCCACTTTTTGGTTTAAAACCAAGTCTTGGACCAATTGGCAATTGGGGATTAGAGATAGACAAAAATGCTATCAAAGTCAGCACATTGGATTATTCTACCAACATCCCAGGAATCTACGCCATTGGAGATGTGAATACGTATGAAAATAAATTGAAACTTATTCTCTGTGGATTCCATGAAGGCACTCTTGCTGTGCAATCAGCTTTTGCCCGCATCTATCCTGACAAAAAGAATATTTTAAAATACACAACTGTAAACGGAGTACAAGGTTTTTAAAAGATTAATTTTAAGCAAAAACCAAGTTGCCTTTGAACGAGATGTCTCATAAAAAGAAGTGTTTTCCCTTAACTTCCAATGTTGAGAAATACCTTCTTAAGTACAATCGAAAAGCGAATCTTCCATTATCATATGAGGATTTACTGCGTTACAAGGATTCTTTTCCAGTTGGAAATACACTATGGGCAACGATTGTCTATGATCCAGAGGATTTTATTGAAATCAACCGAGGCTTGTGTCAAATCTATTCGCTACTCAAAACCGAAGGTGATATTGACGTCATTGAACATCTTCGCGTAGAACGTGTTGATTATTGTCTTTTCGGAAATTCAAATCCTTTCAGGATAAGAATCATCAATAATTTCAACGACAACTACGACTATTTTTATGTCAAACGAACCGACGTATCAAGGATTTTTGGGTTGGAACTAGAAGACATTCTTTCCCCGAACAAGATCAGCTATTTCATCAATGACAACACCTTAATCGAAGAGCATATTTCAGGAATTCCTGGAGATGATTTTTTAAAAACAGAAATTAAGCACGCAAAAACCAACAAAACACGTTTAGCAAAAGAATTTATAAAATTCAACGAACGCTGTTTTTATACTTTGTTGGGTGATATGCGATCTTACAATTTTGTCATTGAAATCACTCATGACTTTGACGATGTGCAATACAGAATTCGATCTATCGATTTCGACCAGCAGTGTTATGAGGGGAAAAAAAATCTTTATTTACCACAATTTTATAAAGAAAATAATGCGTTTGTTCAAGTCGCTTTAGACACCTTAAATGAACGAACTATCAACCAATACCAAATTGAAGAGCGTTCGAGATTGGTCCGCAGAATCAAACATTCACGACACATTCTTAAGGACTTGTTCGATACAATGCGTAAAGAGGAGTTATCCACGCCAGAAAAAATCCAACTGCTAAAAAAAGAGCTCAGTAGTCATCATTCCGACGATTCATTTCTCAAATGTCAAAACATGGCAGAAATTGTTCGAAAACAGCTATTCAAATTGACATTATAAGGCTTGCACCAAACTGATTTATTGTTTCATTGAAAAAAGAATGTTTTTTATTCATTCTAATTGAATTTTGTCCTATATTTTTTATGAATTAAAATAAATTAAACAAATCATTTTCAATATTTTACAATTAAATAAATCACAACATTAACTCACTATTAAGTTTCACTTCAATTAAATTCA
>JBIIQP010000065.1:0-12984 GCA_044341975.1 Crocinitomicaceae bacterium | reverse complement strand
ACCATACAAATTGCGAGTGGTGAAGATTTGAAATTGGATTTTACACTTCGTGAAAAATGGTTGAGCGTTTCAATTTCAAATCGTTCGCCAGCTGCTGATAATTACCTATGGGAATTTGGAGATGGTAAAACATCAACTAAAAGAAATCCAAAACACTATTATCCAAAGGCTGGGAAATACAATGTTACGCTCTTCATTAAAAAAGGCTGTCATTGGTATAAACTTAAGAAATCAATCAAGGTTTCGGATAAAATTAAATACGCCAATCGCCCGCAGGAAAGTAGCACCAATTAGATTACAAATTGTGCTTCTCCCGATAAAATTTGACTAGTTCATTTGTATACACATACGAACCGTTCGTTTGAAGGTGAGCATTGTCAAAGAAGTAATCTGGATTTGAATAAAGTGGATTTTTTTGGTCATACACCCAAATCGTGGCATATCCATCCATCACTTGGTTTAATCGAGAAGCAAAACCGTTCGTTACTACTCTGAAATTCGGCGGTATCGCAACAATCAACTCAATATTATTCTTTTTACAATGATCCTTAAATGCTCTCAGCGCTCTAATCTTTTGAATTAATTCAGCATCCCTGGAATAGTTGTAAGGAACCTTTTTATACATTTTATTAAAAGATTTTTTCTGATGCGAAATGGGCATTGAACCGCACGGCATGATTGAATCGTTCTTTGTAAACTTCTTTTGTTTGAATAAAAAATTAGATTTGTTCAATTGATGTATTACAAAAAATTCGTTGAGTATTGGCTTTTTTTCCTTTCGTCTCACCAGTTCCTCTCGAATGGCTTTGTATTTTACCAAAGGATACATTCGATCTAAGCGAAATTTCAAGCTTTTACTCACTTTCAGTTCATCGCTGTCATCAACAACTAAAATAACTGTTTTAGGTTTTTTATTCCCCTTCGTTTCAAGTGTCAAACGCAACAAATACTCATGAAAGGTGATGTCCGATCCCGGAAAAGACAGATTGTATGCAGAAATACCCAAAGAATCAGTAAATACTTTAGCAATAACACTTCTCGCACCTCTTGATGAGCCATAAATCAGGACATCTGACTTTATGTTACCAGTTACAATCTTCTCGAGTCTTCTGTCAACTTCACGCTCAGGTGCTGAATTTCTTACCAATAAAAAAGCCTTATCCAAGATGAAAAAACATCCTGCGAAAATCAATAGCCTGATTAAAATTTTCTTCACCGCTTAAAACTGAAAATAAATAAACTCTTGCTCTTTTCCTGAAAGCACGATCACACAAATAATTAGAAAAGAATAAAACACCCATCTAAAGGGAACATACCATTTCAACCCAAATCGTTCTAAGGCATATTTATTCTCTCTGCCCAACCATTCAATGATAAAAAAGAAAATTATGAATACCAATGTCAAGTCAGCTAACTCAGGCAATTTAGGACTTTTGAAGAGACCATGAGCAAACATGCGTTTGATAAAATCGATAGCTTGCATCATTGATTCCGCCCTGAAGAAGATCCATCCGAACACAGCCATCAGGAATGTCAGAAGCATTCCCACCACTTCTCGGATACTTGGGAAGTATCTGCCTTGCGCAACAATTTCCAAATTATTTCTATTTGAATTCGTTAACATTAGTGGTAGAAAATAGAAAGCATTCAATGCTCCCCAGACAATAAATGTCCAATTTGCACCATGCCAAAATCCACTTACGAGGAATATTATAAACGTGTTTCGAATTTTCATCCATGTGCCACCTTTACTGCCACCCAAAGGAATGTACAAGTAATCACGGAACCAAGTTGTTAGGGATATATGCCACCTTCTCCAAAATTCTGCAATGTCTCTTGAGAAGTATGGAAAAGCGAAATTTCGAAGTAATTCAATTCCAAACAAGCGGGACGTTCCCAACGCAATGTCCGAATATCCAGAGAAATCGCAATAAATCTGGATTGTGAAGAAAAAGGCTCCCATGAAAAGTGTACTTCCAGAGTAATCGGTGTAGCCATCGAAGATCAGGTTCGCCCATTCAGCGCAACCATCTGCTATGACAACCTTTTTAAACAATCCCCAAAGAATCTGTCTTAAGCCATCTACAGCCTTTGCATAATCAAAGCTTCTTTCTTTCTGAATTTGGGGCAAGAGATGGGTTGCTCTTTCAATCGGTCCAGCAACCAATAAAGGAAAATAGGCAACAAAGAGTCCAAAATCGACAAGCCTGCGCTCACTTTTAATCCGTCCGAAATAAATATCTATGACGTAGGATAGCACATGGAACGTGTAGAATGAAATTCCGACCGGTAAAATAACATTCAATGTAATTGAGGAAGGATCCAAGTGCATTCCAAAGCTATTGAATAGACCCGCAAATGAATCGACAAAGAAATTATAATATTTGAAAATGGCTAAAAACCCAACATTTAAAACGATGCTCAACCAAAACCAGAATTTTTTCCAAGATTGTGTTTTCGCTATTTCGATCCGAATTCCGGTGAAATAACCCAAAAAAGTTGAAAATGACAACAGAAAAACAAATCGCCAATCCCAGCAGCCATAGAAAAATAAACTAGCCCCAAGGAGTAATATATTTTGCCATTTTATATTCTTTCCAGCAATAAACCAATACAAAAAAAATACGATTGGAAAAAATAAAGCGAATTCAATCGAATTAAAAATCATAGGACTTATTGTTTAGCGATTAAACCTGCCGTTTCTGACAATTCCTCAGCGCTGAAAGATAATTTTTTCCTCGAAAAATCCATATCAGCAATCCCATTAATAGGAATAAGATGAATGTGTGCATGAGGTACTTCCAAACCAATGACCGTAACACCTATTTTTCGACAAGGTAAAACTTTTTTCATTTTACGAGCCACGTTCTTTGCAAAAACCATCATTGCGGCTAGTTCCTCGTCTTCCAAATCAAAAATATAGTCTTCCTCTCTTTTTGGAATGACAAGTACATGTCCTTTGACCAAAGGCATAATATCTAGGAAGGCCAAAAACTGATCATTCTCTGCCACTTTGTGACAAGGAATTTCTCCTTTGACAATCTTTGAAAACAATGTCGACATTAGCGGGAAATTTCCACTACTTCAAACTTCACGATGCCATTTGGCGTCTGAATATCAGCAACATCTCCTTGCTTTTTACCAAGTAGCCCTTTTCCAATTGGAGAATCAATTGAAATCTTCTTTTCTTTAAGATTTGCTTCGTTTTCAGCTACAAGCATGTACTCCATTTCCATACCATTGACAACATTTTTAATCTTCACCTTGGAAAGAATATAAACTTTTGAGTTGTCGATATTTGTATTATCGATAAGCCTGGCATTTGCAATTACTGACTCCAATTTTGCGATCTTCATCTCAAGAATACCTTGAGCTTCCTTAGCCGCGTCATACTCTGCATTTTCAGACAAATCACCTTTATCTCGCGCCTCTGCAATCTGATCAGAAATAGACGGTCTCAAAACCGTCTTCATCTCATGCAATTCATCTTTTAGCTTTTTTAATCCTTCCTCTGTATAGTAATTGATCTGTGACATTTCTTAACTATTGATCGATATTAAACAAAAACAAATATAGAAAAGTTCTTGATTATTTCAAATTGATCGTTGCTCCGATAGTATGAATGATTCCGAAAACACCAGCAAAACGTGATGTATATTCGATGCCAAGTGCACTTTTGTTCTTTCCAACAAGTGCATCTAAAGAAAATCCTGCCGTAGGTCCAACCAAAGCATTTGACCTATTTTCAGCACTCAACAATCCTCTTTCATAAACGAAACCTCCTCTTAAATTAAAAGCGACTTTTTCACCTGTCATTCCATAATCTAAACCTAAACGGAATTGATCATAAGAGAAAGAGTTGGCTGTAAAAGCAAGGCCTAAATTCAATTTATTATTCTCATTAAAAATGAAATCATAAGACCCACCAATTGACAAAAGCGAAGGCATTTCGAAGGTTGCAGAGCGCTGTTCCAAAGAACCGTTGAACGAAGTAGAAACGTATGTTACCTGCTGTGCCAAACCATCTCCTTTGAAACGCATTACCGGTCCAACATTTTTCAAAGCTATACCAAACTTAATTTGATCTTGCTCACCAGTTACATATCGAATTCCTGCGTCGAGAGCAACACCATTTGCTTTCAAATTCGAAATGCTTTCAGAAATCACTTTAAAGTTTATCCCTCCATAAATTGAAGAAGAGAATGCTTTTGCATAACCTACATTAAACACATTTGAACGAGGTGAAAAGAAACCAATATTTCCTTCCGGATTCGCAACCGTTGTGATTTGGATATCACCGTAATTCATAGACTGAACACTAACAGAAATAACAGCAGATTCAGATACTCTCTGAGCAATCCCTGCACTGTTAAATGCAATTCCTGCAGAACCCATCCAATTACTGTAATTAAATTTTATCTGAGTTTTATCAGCAAATGCTAAACCAGCTATGTTCACAAAAGAAGCTTCCAAACCATTCACAGAAGCGACACCTGCATCTCCCGCAGCCGAACTTCGTGCCCATGGATTCACTAACAACTGAGAAGCTCCTGCTGAACCAACACGGTCTTCATTTCCTGCATTGGCTAACAAACTACAAACTGTAGCTCCAGCCAACAAGACACTTTTTATATTCATGATCGAATTTTTCATTTCAAAAAGTTTTTTCGTCCTACTATTAAATACCTTGTAAGTCAACTTGTCTCATTCCACCAAAGAATTTGAGAATAACCTCTCCTACTTCAGGAACATCCACATGTATCAAGTAAACTCCACCTGCGACTGGAATACCTTTGAAGTTGTTCAAATCCCAATCAAGCGAAGTCACTGGACTATCTTTCTTATATGTTCTAACCAATTTTCCATTTACAGTGTAAATTTTCACTGTACATCTTTCTGGAAGATTTGTGATTTTAACACGCGTATCCAATCGATTGCGCTCATACTCTGAGAATGCATAGTAAGGATTTGGTACAACATTGATTAATTTCAATGCTTCTGCCAATTGATCTTGACTACCAGTGACTGTAGCAATATCATCCATTGACCAACCATACATTGGTTTACCATTGTTATCACCTGTAGCACTAAAATCTTTATATTGCTTATTTACACGCAATTTCACTGTAACATCCGTAGCATTCACTTCTTGATCTTGTGCTAACAAAGGATAAGCTATCCAAGAAATACTGCCGTAAAACTCTCTTTTCGCCGTCGTTGAATTACTAACAACTTGAAGTAATTTTTGATAAGCATGATTCGTAGCGATATTCTCACCTTCAGAAGGCACATAAGCTGGGAAGTTATAACCAGAAACAAACTTGTTAATTTCTGCTTGATTGTAGCTAAACACATACACAGGATGCATTCCACCCATAATTGGATTTCCAACACCATCAACAATTCTCGATGTAGGATTCCAAATCATGTCTGCGCCGTTCTCACCACCCAAGAATGAATTCTCACCAAAAGCCATGTATAAACGAGCACCTGACTCTAGATCAACAGCATAACCAGGGAACCATCCCATACCTGTTCCTGTACCATCAGCATCTCCGTTTTTGTCTACACTCGAACTCTTTCTCAATTCACCAGGAGAAGCACCACCAACATTCAAACTTACATCTCGACCTAATTCGATGATTGGACATCGCGTCCAAAGTGACTTATCCTTTGTAATAACAATATTTACACTTGGCAAGAAGCTAATCGATGCATTTTCTCTTGCAGAACCAGGATTTGTAGTATTAAAGTAGGCCAAAGGCATAAAGTCCGCTTGGTAACCAACCAACTTATGTGGAGCAATACCACCTCCTAAAATTTTCGCAAACAATTTATCATCATCTTGACCAGCTTCATCCTTGTAGTTACAAGGGTTCAAATGATCCAAACCATCCGGCAAACAATCGGTTAAAGGGTCTGGCGTGTAATCTCCTGAGCGAATCCAGTTTGTTGGGTAGAAGGCATCGTTATCCGGAACGAATGATAGCCATCTTTTTGACGAATCAACATAATCCACTGACGCATCAATGATACTTGTAGATCTATCGTATTGACTACCTGTACCCGTATATAACTCTTGACTAATTTGAACTGAAATTCCCCATTGTGGAATTATTTGCTCATTACTTTCAGCAATTGTTCTTTCCGATTCCACAGAGTCAATTTTGTTTCCACCTTTTTTATCGTAACGGTAAATAATCCAATTTGCAGTATCCACGGCATGCGCACTAGGTTTCCAAACACTTGGCGTATAATCTCTAAATTTACATTCAAAATAACCATTAGCAAGGTTCAAAGGATCGACAACTTTAATGTTGATTGGTCCCATTCCATAATCGTATTCTGGTGTTTCAACATATCCATTAGTCAAAACAGATTTCAAGGTTGCATCAGTAAATTCCAATGAACGATTACCATTTCCATGTCCGTCTAAACGAGTGATACGAGGAGAAGAACCGTAACCAATACGTTGTTCTGTTCCATCAGCTTCAGGATTAGGGTTGTGAGGAACTGCCGCTATTGGAGCGATAGAAGTACCGTCGTAATTCAAACGTGAAGAAATATAAGGTATTTTTTGACCATCCAAAGACGTACCATCATTTGGATCGTATTTTTTATACTGATTAAACGCATAAGCAATCGCTACATAATAATATGTTTTGTGGTTGATTAATCTACGGTCACCAGAAGCAAATACATCTTCTTTCAATTGGAACGTATGTCTGATTCCTTCATTCTCTCCGTCTACTTTCTCAACTGGAACAGAGAATCCAAGCGCTTCATCGAACTCAAAGTTAATAACACGTGCTACATCATTTTTAATATCGCTTTGCGCAACAAGACGAGCTAACTCTGGATTCTGGATATCTGAAATTGCAACATCCGCGTTCTTTAACTGGTAAATCTGGTATCCCTCAAATCGGTAAACTCTATCAACTGTAGGATCTGGAATATTAATTTCATCAATCTCAGCATATGCTTCCTGATAGTTATTGGAAGATGATGGGTTTTCTAACAACAAGATCAATTCATTGTTTAGTTCTTGAATAGTCAATTTAGGTGCATCTGGCGGAGAAAGAATTTTAAAACACGCATCAAACAAAGCTTGAGCTTTTGTATCAGCACGCTTCATTGCTTTAACAGATGAAAACAAGTCACCATCTGATCCACGTCCATATACTAATCCAACAGTAATGTTATTGATTGCGCCTGGTTTCAAGATAAAAGGACCCGCAGATTGAACAAAACGACGGTCACCTTTAGGGTTGTTATTTGTAGCTTCATCCCAACCATTCGGGAATAAACCACTCATATCTTCACCACCTGTTGCCCAGAACAACGGATCTGAATCGCCTGGGAACATATAATCAGACGGCACAGTAGTTGCACCTGAAGAACCCTCATAACCCAAACCTCCATAGAACATTTCTTGACCATTTGCCCAACTTCCACTCATGAAATTGTAATATTGTGCAGCTGTTACTGGATCATTGTATGGGAACTGAGATGTTGATGTATAATATGTAAATCGGCGCATTCCGAAACGCTCATTGTCAATTATACCATCAGAGTAGCCAATTCCAATTCCCTTGTAAATAATACCACCACCATTAACCGCTTCCAATACAGTAGGGACTACTTCTGTTTGTGTTGCCTCGTCAAAATAAGGCCCTACATTGTCTATTCCATCTGCATCTTGGTATGGACCCTCGAAAAAGTCACAACCAATTGCTGGAGGATTCTCACCATAACCTAGTTTCCCATCTTCTGTTTCGTCCAATAAATCTCCATTGTACATGTAACCAAGACCTCTTGAAACATCACATCCAGCGTAGTCATCTGCATAGTTTCCTACGTCAGCATCCAAATATTGCGCAAAGTATGTATTGAACAATGTTTGAGTACCACGGTTTATCAATTCATAGTTATAGAATGTCATACGGTTTACTTCGTCGTTCGTAGCAAAAGCGAAAGCCTGCGCACGAATCTCCATTCCAATTGGATCACCGTTTGTTTCTGTATGGATATTTCCTTTATCATTGAACACCCACCAATGCGTTTCATCACCAAATAATGAAATTCTACGATCTATTCCACATTCGATGTCGTCGCGACCTAAGATATCATCATACCACGGGTGATCACCATCTTGAGGATTGTAAACCCCATCTTCATTTCTGTCATAATAAGGTGCCAAGAAATAATCTTGTCCTTTCGAAACATCACCATGAGCCGGCCATCCATAAATTCTATTTAATTCATCTGCTGTTGGCTCAGTTATGTCCTCGCAACCTTCAGTTGTAATTCCATTTGTACACTCATACCACACATTAAAACGAACAATCTCCGCTTTGCGAATTGTATAGAATTTATCATACGCAATACATTGGTCAGGATCAATATTTGCTTCACCGAAATCACGCACAGCATCGTCACCAACAGGAGAAAGTGGGTTGTAATTACCAGTTCCAGGATTCGCAGTAAGCGGGCCAGGCCAAAAATCATTTCCAGAACGGTAACGTAAAGCAGCTAATTTCAACTGACCGTTCACATCCGTTCCTCCCATCCATAACGCACCTGCGTAGATCACGTGTAATCCGCTACCTTTTGGAATCTCGTAAGATGCGACACTTGCCGCACGGTTTTGGAACATACTTCCACCCTGCTCAATCAATGCTTTCACATCATTGAATTCTAAAATCAACTTGGCTGTCGCTGGTGAACAGTTCGCCCCTTTCAAAACAGGAGTTGCTTTCTTACCAAGGTCATTAGGACCCAAATAGGCTAGCGCACTGTTTGACCAAATTGCTGTTGCACCAAGTACAAATGCTATAAATTGCTTTTTCATAATTAACTTCTGATTATGAATTAAAAATCAAATTTAACCCCCAAACGAATCGTTCTTGGTGAACTGATATTGAATGGGTTCTGAATTTTCATTGAATAGTAATCTCTGAATGATTGTTCATCCAACTGGTTTTGTATAGATGTCTGGTTTGCAGCAGCAGCCAAATAACCATCATCATCCCAGTTTCCTGTTGCGCGATAAACGTTCAATACGTTGAATTGATTTAACAAGTTTGTCGCGCGAATGTACACATTCAGGAATGTAGATTTTTTCTTCTCCTTATCATCACCAAACTCTATTTCAAAAGTTCGGTCTAACTGAAGATCAAGTCTATACGACCATGGCAAGCGAGAACCATTTAATGTTCCGTTTAATCCTGCATTCAAGTTTCCAATTCCTTCATCCGTAATGAATGTTTGTCCAGAATATGGCGAACCAGAGTAAATATTAGATACGATATTCAAACCTGTATTTTCCAACACATTAAAATCTCCAATAACCGGTCCATTGTAGTCTTTTCCTTCACCATATCTATAATCCATTGTGATCGCAAATGCATGACGCTGATCAAATGAATATGGGAAGATATTACGTAAGTTTGGTAGACCCGCATTGATGATACCAGCCATAGATGTAGCATCTGAACCAGTTCCATCAGCAAACTGCAATGTATAAGCAGCAGTCATTCTGATATTACCTGTACGACGCATGTCGTAAGAAACCGTCATCCCTTTAACTGTACCAAAGTCACGGTTACCAAATGTTTTATAAGTTGCAGGGTATGCTTCAAAAACGTTGATTAACTGAACGTTATTTCTTTGCTCACGATAGAACGCTGAGATTTTCAAAGAAGACGTTTTAGAAAGTACTTGTTGAAAACCTAACTCATAATCTACAGTTGTTTCAGGCTTTAGATTTGCATTACTTATAATAGCACTTCTAGACTGAATAAATTGGTATTCAAACGGGTCAAATCGGAAACCTGATGTTGGACGCTTTGTTAAAACATCGTAGTGAGCAAAGAAAGATGCTTCATCAGAAATAGGGAAAGAGAAGGCAATACGTGGCATAACATTTACCTGTGCTTTGTAGTCCTCAAATGCATCAGCAGAAGGAGTTGTCTGAGATGGGTTCAACAACCATGGTTGAATACCAGTTGCACCTCTGATTACTTTCGGGTCTTCTACTTGAATACCATCAGCATTGTACCAATTATTTCCAATTCGGAAACCATTGATAGCTGAAGGATTGTTTACATCGTTCACATAAACAGTATAATCATCGCCCATCGCCTCAGGTATATTCACCCATGAGAACTGACCAGGATCATTTGCAATTAATTCTTTTGCTTCTTTAACGGTGCGCGCATTATAGAAAAGATAAGGATCTTTTAAAACCGGCTGATTTGCATCAAATACATCCACACGAACACCTACGTTGAATACGATATCGTTGAAAGCGAATTTATCCATCACGTAACCAGCGATATACGTTGGTTGGAAAGCACCTACAAATCGCTTGTAATTTCCATTCTTATCGTACTCATTAAAGTACTTGTTAATATCTGTACTTCCTCGCACTTTTTTACCTGTATGGTCAAATCCCCAATAAGAAACGAAAGAATTACCTCCATTCAACAATTCATCTGGCGAGAACATATCAAATTTGTAGATACTTGGATCATACTGATCTATATCGATAAAATCTGAACCAGCACCTCCAGCAGAAATTAGTCCTTGGCTGTATAAGTATTCTCTTAGGTTATAATCAAAGAATGACTGATTGTCTGCATTTTCCTGACCACCATATTGACCAGTCCCTGATGTGTTCGCGTAACCAGAGTTCAATCGCTCATAAGTAATTGCCTTGAATGAACCTGAATCTGATATTACTCCACTGTTCAAATCTAACTCTCTAATATGAAAGTTTGCCAACTGACGTGCAATCGACCAAATCCCCAATGGACCATTCGTTCCACCTCCAGTTGTTGTACCAGATGTCCAACCACGGTCAGTTCTTTGTTCAACCTCAAAACCAAAAGAAATGGAGTGATCACCAACGTTTACCGAGAATGAACCTGTACCGCGTAACTGATCGTTTTCAGTTTTCCCGAAATAATTGTAAGGTGTTCCGATGTTGCTCCAAATTGAATAAACACTTGAAGGCTGATCTCCGTTTCTTAAGGCATTACCTTGTTGGATTTGAAATAAGTTTTCATAGTTTCCTTCAGGGTTACCACTATAGATATCATAATATTGAGTAGTTATTGCAGCAAGCGCAGCATTTGTTTCAGAAGGATTGAATGCTACTTCGATGTCTCTAAATCCATTGTGGATATACATCTGTTTGTCTGAATCAAACTCATAAGAAGGTCGACGAGTAGTGGCAAAAGTTCCAACATGACCATAGTTAAACATATTGTAACCATGATTTGGATCGTAAACATCATCCTTCGATTTTGAATAATCCACCATTAAAGAGTATACAAAAGACTTCAATTTGGAAGCACTTCCCTCCTGGTCATTTGTAAAACGTTGAGTTAAACGGCCAAACACCCTCCAATCTATTGACTTTGTTAAACCAAAGTTTGCAAAATTCAAAAGTGATCCTGTGAACGAATAAGCGCTTCCAGTACTGTAGTTCATTGAACCACCAAACGTAAGGTTAGTAGAAGGACCCGTATTCACATCAATCTTTGCTTGACCAGATACTGTTGTATTCCTTGCATTCATTCTCCATGCTACTTTTTCAAAATCTGACTCAGCAGTTGGGTTCCCGTCTGCATCCAATGGATTGTGAAGAAAGTTTGCATTGTGAAAAGTTCCCTGGCCAGTTGAAGTTGGGCGCAATGGATTAGCTAAAAGTTCATCACGCACTTCTTTTTTAACTCTGTAGCCACCGCCTGCGAGTGGACGACCATCCAATTGATCCGTGAGGTTACCGGAAACTAGGAAACCAAGTCTAGGCTTCACTTTCGCACCTGTTGAATCTTTTTGCATCCAAAGTGGACCAGAGAACATTCCCTCAACAAGGTTATATCCATATTTATCCATTCCAAATACTTTACCATCATAGCCATCAGGATCTTGACCTTTAAAGTAGAATCCTGAAGTTACCCCTTCAACAGATCCGAAATACTGAGCTGAAGGCCCACGTGTTGTGACGGAGATGATACCACCTGTGACATCACCATAGTTAGCAGGAACACCACCCGTAATTACAGCAACCTCTTCGATCGCCGATTTCGGTAAGTTCGAGGAACCACGCACTTTTATACCATCTATATAGAAGTATGTTCCATCCGAGCGAGAACCACGCACGGAGATCTCACCGCTGCCTTCATCTGAATTCACACCACCTACTGTCTGTGCAACACCAGCGGCAGAACGAACAGGTAGTCTTGCGATATCTTCACGTGTAACAGTAGCACCAGAGGCACCACCATCTTTATCAATAAGTGGCACGCGATACGCAACCACCTTGACTTCTTGAATCTCTTTCGCTTCTTTCGCTTTTGTTATTGCTAAGTCGTCTAAGAAGGTAATGTTGTCCGAGGAAACAATTACACCTGTCTGACGAAAAGGTTGATACCCTTCAGGCTCATTCCTAACTTCGACATCATAAGATCCAGCACCAACAGAGTTGATCTGAAACTTTCCATCAAAATCTGTGGTTGCTCCTCCTTTAACGTTTCCGTTTTGAAAGAGAATCACTTTACAAAAAGCAATTGGTTGTTTGTTATCTCCGTCTGTTACCGTTCCTTTAATGGTTCCCAAACCTGTTTGGGAATAACCATAAGTAACTGTCAGCAAGATACTTACCAATAAAAAGTTAAGTTTTCGTAACATAAGTACAGTTTATAGTTTAAACTTTTTCGTTGCAAGAAAGCCTGTAAATATAGAAAAAATCGTTTTGATTAAATCTGTGTTAAAAAAAATTAAATTTAATTTCCATTAACTTTCATTAACAAAAGTATACTCATTTCTCAATGAAACAAAAGCCAATGAACTCATTTTTTATAGAATTATACACGTCTAACTTTTTAAATAATATTTTCGTTCATTTGTAGAAAGGTTCAAAAATGCCCTTCACTCAGGAGAAAATACAGTTAAAGGAAATTGAGATTCATTTGT
>JBIIQP010000064.1:0-13052 GCA_044341975.1 Crocinitomicaceae bacterium | reverse complement strand
GGATATACCGATAGCCTCATCAGCGACATTTGGCGACAGATCGAAAGTTTTGCGGGATATGCCTTTTCCAAAGGACATTCTGCTTCCTACGCCGTGGAAAGCTACCAAAGCCTCTACCTCAAAGCGCATTATCCACTGGAATATATAACAGCCTGTATCAACAACTTTGGCGGCTATTACCGAACGGAAGTATATGTGCACGACGCCCGCACCTGGGGCGCTACAATTCTTGCTCCATCTGTAAATCAGGGAGATTTTGAATGTGTATTGAAAGGTAAGGAACTGATTCTTGGTTTTATTCTCGTAAACGGTATAGAAGCACTACTTATTCAAAAAGTACTCAACGAGCGAAAGAAAAATGGCACGTTCCGAAATTTTGAAGACCTTATGAGGCGCTGTCACATCCCACTTGAGCAATTGGTACTCATCATTCGGATAGGAGGATTAAGCGATTTTTCGGAAACTCGAAAAGAACTGTTGTGGAAAGCCCATTTGTACCATAACAAGGTAAAAGACCGCAATCCCTTACCTCAACTTTTTGAAGAAGAACAAAAGCACTTCCAGCTACCTGAATTAACCGAACAAACCCTTGAACTGGCATTTGAGCAAATGGAACTCCTTGGTTTCCCGCTGTGCAATCCTTTTGAGCTGCTTACCGAAAAACCTTTGCCACATACTCCTGCCAACACATTGCACACACATCTCGGAATTAAGATTACCACCTATGGTTACCTGGTTGCACTCAAAAAATCCTACACATCCAAAGGTGACACGATGTATTTCGGAACCTTTATCGACCAGCAGGGAGACATCCTTGATACCGTTCACTTTCCTGAAGTAGCACACAAATACCCTTTTTACGGCAAAGGAATCTACCAACTGACAGGAATCGTTTCGGAAGAATTTGGGTATTACACGCTCGAAGTAGGAATCATGACGAAAGAGAAATTCATGGAGGATGTAAGGTTTAACGAATAGCATCAAAAAACAATTCAAAAAGTAATTATATTTGCATCCACATTGAAGCGCGCACGTGGTGAAATTGGTAGACATGCCATCTTGAGGGGGTGGTGCCAACAGGTGTGCTGGTTCGAATCCAGTCGTGCGCACTCTGATAAAAGCATCTGATCGTTAGATCCGGTGCTTTTTTCGTTTTACGACAGTCAAAATGTAAATTTTGTTGTGGAGCAAAAGGGAAAAGTACCGTATGCGTAGCATTGATGCTTTTATCCACTGCACGTCCCACAAATGGTTCTAAAATCCTGCGGAAATGTTATTGGTATACTTAAAACTCCATCTTCAAACTGATGAGAACCGCAGGATTGCAAATCCCACGGAGCGGGAGAGTTTTTTTTTTCGTTTTACGACAGTCAAAATGTAACATAAGTCACTTTCGAGCAAAAGGATAATAATTACTTTCGTACAAACGACTTTAAATCCTTTTGAAATGAAACACATCGCCTTTGCCTCTACCCTGTTCTTTATTCTTTTCTTGTTCACGAATTGCACCTCACAAAATCAGCCAGGAACAGCGAGTGTTCAAAATATAGATGTTACGAAATTCAAAGAATTGATAACCGGAGGAAACACGATTATTTTAGATGTGCGCACACCAGAAGAAATAGCTGGCGGCACCATCGATCAAGCTAGCACCATCGATTTTTATGATCCTGATTTCACGAAGAAGATCAGCGTGATGGACCATTCAAAGAATATTCTCGTGTATTGTAAAGCGGGAGGTAGAAGTGCGCAAGCTGCCGATATATTGGTTCAAAATGGTTTCAAACATGTTTATAATCTTGAAGGCGGAATCACAGCATGGCAAGCCAATGGAAATCCGGTGACGGCCGCAACAACTTCCAAAGATGAGCACATTCAGGAAATGGGTTTGAAACAGTTTGATAAATTATTGACTCAAAACAAAGTGGTCTTGGTCGACTTTCATACAGTGTGGTGTTCTCCATGCCGCAAAATGGCGCCAATCATTGATAAAATGGAACAAGAGTTTAAAGGCAAAGCGGTCGTACTGCGCATCGACGTTGACAAAAGCACCGAATTAGCTGCCAAATATGAAATCCAGGCAGTTCCTGTTTTCATCTTATTCAAAGATGGAAAAGAAGTGTGGAAACAGAATGGAGCGATGGAGGAGGAAAAATTGAAAAAAGTAATAAATTCTAACCTCTGATTTTGACAAACACTTAAAAATTAAGTTGTTAATAAATCTATTTCATTTACGTCAAAAGCTACAGCTTTCATTTGATGTAACAAACTATCCATTTCTGCAATCCTTTCAAGCAACAGATTTTCATTTTCCAATTCATCATTATTGCAAGTTAGAAACTGACTGACAAGATTATTTGCGGTTTCAAAATACAGATAGTCTTTGATTAAGATTGACTTTAAATCTTCATTCTCGTCAAATTCTAAAAGCGGCGTAATTTCGACAGTCAATTTATCCTTTTCTGGATCCACAATTCGAAGCCGATAAAAATAGTGATCCCATTTTCCAATTAGTACAGATTCCAAATCATCAACGATACTTCCTAGGCCTAAAAATCGGCCATAAAATTCAAGTTTTCTAAATGCTGGTTTATCAAAAATCCTTTTCCTCAACCGAAGCGTATAATAATTTTGCATTACAGCAACAAACACCACGAACAAGCTAAAGCAAATCGTAAATAAAATAGCTGACGATGAAAAAATTCTTATAGCTTGAAAATCAAATCCTTTACGAATTAGTACAGGCAAAAACGTAAACGGAAGAATAATGAGAAAAGAGGTTGAAAATCCTCTAATAAGGGTTTTCTTTTCATATGAAATCAAATTTAAAAGGTCTTTCATTTGGATGAAATTTACTTTTTTCAGACAAATAACCAATGAACAGGTGCAATGTCCTTTTGCGCAAAATTACCATAGTCTATTACTAATCTCCATTTAGATGTAATAAATTAAAAGTAATCAATTATTAACCCCACAAAATAATCCTTCGATCATCCGAGGCTGATGCAAAAGTATTGTCGTTGAGCGCAATGAGACTGTTGACCGAATGACGATGCCCGCCCAATTTGAAATCCAATCGCTGAATGATCTCAAGTGTTTCAGCATTCCAAATCTTTAGTGTTTTATCACGACTGGCAGAAACAATTATTCCTCCTTGTTCCAATGCAACAAGATCATATATTGCGAAGTTATGCGCTGGAATCGAGTAAATACATTTCTCAGTATTGAGATCCCATTTTTTCAGATGTGCATCTTTTCCACCAGTATAAAGAACAGTTGAATCCAAGGAATCGAATAAAACGGAAGTAACGCCGCCGTCATGCGCTTCCAATACAGCAATCTGGTTTAAGTTCTCTGTATTCAAAATGCGTACTCTTCCATCTTGACACGCAAGCGCAATTTTAGAGCCATCAGCGCTCACCGCAATCCTGCGTATCTTTCCACAATCAAAAGGAAGGTATGCCAATAATTCTAAAGATGTTGTATCCCAAACAGATAGATTTCCGTCGGCATCCGCGGCATAAAGTTGGTTTAAAGTAGCATTCTGAGTCAACGCAAAAATGGCTTTTCGGTGTTGCACAAGGAATTTGAGTTCTTTCCGTTCGTTTAAATCAAAAAAATGGAGGTCCCCATTTCCTAATCCTATTGCCAATTTTGTTTGTTGAGCAAATAAGCATAGTGAATACGCTGGGTTCTCAAAGCGGATAGAAAACGCATCTTGAACGCCTTCATCGATTTTCCAACGCGCAACAAATTTGTCAGCGCTAGCAGAATAGATGTATGTTCCATCAAAATCTAGTGAATAAATGCCTGCAGCGTGCCCCGAAATTTCTTTCAGTTTACGAAAATTCATTCTGCGTCAGCCTCAATTTCTTCTTCCTCATCATTGACTTGCTTCAAACGATCCGCATAGTCCTTCGGAAGGAATTCAAAAAAGGTATCGCCACGCAATCCAAGTCGCAAACATTCAAGAGGAATCATTTCATTTGGACCAATATTTCCTAGGTTCACTTCTGCGCCAAAAAGCTTTACGAACCAAACTTGTTGGTTTTTTTGAGGTGCTTCCCACAGAATACTTTCAGGTGCAACTTTGGCAATGATTCGGTTGATCAACATGGTATGCGCCGTACCATTTGGTCTGAACACACCCACATTTCCTGCCTCACGACCTTCAGCAATCACTTTCCAACTTCCTGCTTCCAACTCTGTGCTCATCATTTTTATCCATTTCCCTGGAGAAATTAGAATTCCTGCGTCTTTTGAACCAACCTCTGACAAAACAGTATAATTTTTCGCCATGCGCTGAATCAATTCGCATTTTTCATCATGAGGAATAATAATTGAACCATCAGAAATCTCTGCCATGTCCAATTTAAATTTATCAAGTAATCTTAGATAATCTTCAAATCGTCCACGCGCATAAAATGCTTCGAATAAAGTACCACCAAAATAAGGTTTGATATCTGCTTCCCTGTATAGATCCAATTTTTTCTGAAGATCATTTGTTACGTAAGCCGTCCCAAAACCAAATTTCACAAGATCTGTCAAATGGCTCGATGCTTGAACGAAATTGGCAGCCTCATTGAGACTTAGCCCTTTGTCCATCATCATGGTAATGCCTTTTTGTCTTGGTTTGTTGCTCCTCTCAGGAATATAGGGTAGTTCGAAATTCATTTTTTTCTAATCTTCCGCCAAATTTACAAATTCCTCTACACTTGAGAGGTCCGGATTGATGTCGAATATTTCTCGGGCTTTCTCCCTGTCAGTTTCAACACATTCCGTGAACAAAGCCAATGCTTCCGACTTCTTTCCCAACAAATAAAGTACATTCACTTCCAAAACAGGCGCAATCTTGTTACCTCCAATTTTTTCATTGAATTCACGTATGTATTTGAAAGCCTCCAATAAAGATGTATCGGAAAGTAATTGAATGAAATCAGCTAAACATTCTTCGTCCTCTGAATCAAGTGCTAAAGAAAGGCGGTAATATTCTTCAGCTTGCTCAAATTCATTTAATTTTTCGTGCGCACCAGCCAAAACATGGTAAATCCCGGCATTTTCAGGATCAAGTGACGCCGCTTTTTGCAACAAGGTCAGGGCTTCTTCGGTATTTCCTTCCAAATCAGAAACAATTCCAAGACCTAACCATGCATCCGGAAGCATTGGTGCTAATTCAACACTTCTGGCATAATATCTTTTTGCTTTTTCAAGCTCATTCAGCTGTTCATTTGCTTCTCCAAGGTAACACAATGCCATTGCATCCTCGCCATCCAATTCCATGCAACGTTCAAGACATTCAATTGCTTTTGCATAATTTTCCATTGATAGATAGGCGCTTCCCATGTTGAAGTAGGCTGGACCAAAATCTTCATTGATAACCATACAATAATCGTATGCCCACAACGCCTTTTCATAATTTTCTAATTTGGAATAGGCATTTCCAAGGTTGTACCAAGCGGTAAACGAATACGGATTTTCATCGATGAAATCAGAATAACATTTAATGGCGCTTTCGTATTCACCAAGTTGGTCATAACAAAACGCAATTTCATAGATTGCACCTTCATTATATGGATTGTACTTAATTGCTTCTTTTAGAATGATCACCGCATTTTTATAATCACTTGCATTTTCATACTCCATTGCCAAATCCAAATAGATTTCATCTCTGTCTTCCGGTTCAGAAAGCGCCAATGCTTCTTTAAAGTACTTAATTGCACTCTTGCTATCTCTAAGTTGACTGAAAATTGATGCTTTGGTCAACAAAAATTCACACGACGGCGACTCCCACTTTTCAATTTGAGAAAGCAAATGCAAGGCCTCTTTGAGTTGTCCCATAGCAGACATTGCTTGCGCCTTGCGTAAATGAAAAAGCTGATTGTAAGAAAACTGTGTGATCGCTAATTCAGCACAAATCTTTGCTTTCGTATACTGATTATTGATAAGGAAATGATCAATCATTGCCTCTAATCTATCACTATCCATAAATCCAAGCACATCCCCTTTCAAATGAGCTTCGAAACGTTCGAGATCCTCTCCTAGAGTACCTTCGAAATTGTCGTCATCTTCGTCGTCGAACATAGCGGTTGATTTTATGAACTGAATTTAGCCACAAATTAATACGTTTTTAGAGCACCGTCTCTAATGTTATGAACAACAAAATGAACAGTGCTTCTAATCAAACGCACAAATGTCTTAAATCTTACACGAACCCTTATTTTCCGGCTCTCTTGCGATCAGTTTCCTTTAAATGAATCTTACGAATACGCAAGTTTTCAGGAGTTACTTCAACATACTCATCTCCTTGAATATATTCTAGACACTCTTCCAAACTAAATATTTTCGCTGGTGCTAAACGTACCTTTTCATCTGCTCCTGACGAACGCATGTTCGACATTTTCTTCGTTTTCGTAACGTTTACACACAAATCACCTGCACGAGAATTTTCGCCGATAACTTGTCCTTCGTAGATATTCTCATTAGGATTAATGAAGAATTTACCACGATCTTGTAGGTTATTCAAAGAGAATGGAATCGAAATACCTTGCTCTAATGAAATCATCGATCCATTTTGACGACCTGGAATTTCACCTTTGTAAGGTTGGTATTCTAAGAAACGGTGAGTCATAATTGCTTCACCAGCAGTTTGCGTCAACAAATAGTTACGTAAACCAATAATTCCACGAGAAGGAATTTGGAATTGGATTACCATCCGTGTTCCTTTTGGCTCCATGTTCGTCATTTCACCTTTACGTTTTGTAACCGCCTCAACAGCTGTTCCAGAAAACTCTTCCGGTAAATCGATTGTCAATTCTTCAACTGGCTCACATTTTTTACCGTTGATTTCTCTAATAATTACTTGTGGTTGTCCAACTTGTAATTCGTAACCTTCACGACGCATTGTTTCGATTAAAACAGATAAATGCAATACACCTCTACCTGCTACAATCCATTTATCCGCTTTATCCGTGTCTGAAACACGCATTGCCAAGTTTTTCTCTAACTCTTTCGTTAAACGCTCTTGAATATGACGAGAAGTAACTTTTTTTCCTTCTTTACCGAAGAATGGTGAGTCATTGATTGAGAACAACATATTCATTGTTGGCTCATCCAATTGAATCGTATCCAATGGTTCTGGGTTTTCAAAGTCACAAACACAATCACCAATTTCAAATCCTTCAATTCCAGTAATCGCACAAATATCTCCTGCTTGAACAGATTCTACTTTTTCGCGCGCTATACCTGAAAATACAAAAACCTCTTTGATACGGTGTTTTTCTTGTGTACCATCACGTTTTTGCAAAATGATTTGTTGATTTTCTTTAATTGTACCGCGACGTAGACAACCGATAGCGATCCGACCAACATAGGTTGAGAAGTCCAATGAGGTGATCAACATCTGCGTGTTTCCTTCTTCGATTTTCTTAGGTGGGAAATACGTTAAAATCTCATCTAAAAGTGGGGCAATTGTGTTCGTCGGTTGCTTCCAATCTGTTGACATCCATCCGTTTTTAGCAGAGCCATAAATCGTTGAGAAATCCAACTGTTGTTCATTTGCATCCAATTCAAACATTAAATCAAATACCTTTTCATGTACTTCATCTGGTGTACAATTTTCTTTGTCCACTTTATTGATTACAAGAAGTGGTTTCAATCCTAATGAAAGTGCTTTACCCAATACAAAACGCGTTTGAGGCATTGGCCCTTCAAAAGCATCAACCAATAGACAAACACCATCAGCCATGTTCAAAACACGTTCCACTTCACCACCAAAATCAGCGTGACCTGGGGTATCAATGATATTGATTTTTGTTCCTTTATAATAAACTGAAACGTTTTTCGATACGATGGTAATTCCACGTTCACGTTCCAAATCATTATTATCCATTATTAATTCACCGGTTGGACGATCACGTTCATTTAAAACGGCTCCAGCCTCAATCATTTTATCTACCAAGGTAGTCTTACCGTGGTCAACGTGTGCAATAATTGCTATATTTCTGATTTCCATAATTATAAGTAGAAATACTGTTTGTTATTTTTAATCTTTATTAAAAGGTTTACCGAAAGATCTTGGGCGACCGCCACCGTCTCTTTTCGGACCACCGCCACCATCTCTTTTTGGACCACCATCTCTCTTTGGTGCTCCGCGACGGCTGTCTCCTTCACTTCTGAATGCACCATCATTGCTACGTGGCGTTCGATCTCTTCCACCATCACGATCTCTTCCACCGTCACGATCACGTCCACCATCTCTATCACGGCTAAAACCACCTTCTCGACGATTTCCACCATCACCGCTGCGTGGTGCACGATCTCTGTTTCCTTGGAATTTACCTCCGAAAGAACCACCATCTCTGCGTCCACCGCCGCCTCCGCCACGGTTTCCACCACCACCAGATTTCGCTTTTGTAATTTCAATGCTTACTGAGTGACCTTCGTAATCAGCACCATTTACTTTTTTCAAAATGTTATCGGCGTATTCATTATCCGCTTCAAAGAACGAATAAGAAGTCATGATATCAATGCGACCAACGTTCGCGGATTTCAATCCTGTAGCATCACATACTAAACGCAACAAACCACCTGGATTCAAACCATCACGACGACCAATGCTAACGAAGAAACGTGTTTTACCACTTTCTGTCTCATCACCTTTACGGTCACGACGTTTTGAACGGTCATCCATTCCACGGTCATCCCCTTTCCCTGCAGTTGCATTTAAATCACCTGCACGTTCATAATACTCAATGAAACGGTTGAATTCAGTAGAAACGAAATGTTTGATAGCTTCTTCTTTCGACATACTTTCGAATTCAGCCATAATCGTTGGCATAAACTTCTCAATGTCTTTTTCACGCACATCTGTTTTGATAACCTTGTTGATTAATTTCATCAACTGGATTTCACAGATTTCTTCAGCATTTGGAACAGTTCCCAATGTGAATGTTGTACGCATTTGTTTTTCAATTGCACGAATTTTACCACTTTCACGCGTATTGATCAACACCAAAGATTCACCTTTACGTCCCGCACGTGCTGTACGACCACTTCGGTGAGTGTAATTTTCAATATCGTCCGGTAAATTGTAATTGATAACGTGTGTAATATTATCAATATCCAAACCACGCGCAGCAACGTCAGTCGCCACCAAGATTTGAATATCTTTTTTACGGAAACGGTCCATCACGCGATCACGCTGCACTTGCGATAAATCACCATGCAAGGGTTCAGCAGAATAACCTTCTTTCCCTAATTTCTCAGCAACAGTAGCAGTTTCCTGACGTGTACGACAGAAAATCAATCCATAAATTTCAGGATTGAAATCGATTAATCGTTTCACACCAGCGTAACGATCTTTCTCTTTCACAACATAATAGATGTGATCGATGTTCTCATTACTTTGATTTTTATGTCCGATCGAAACCTCTAAAGGATCCGTCATGTAATTCTTTGCAATTCGCGCAACTTCAGATGGCATTGTAGCTGAGAACAACCAAACATTTTTGGTATCTGGAGTCGTTTCCAATATCGCATCGATATCTTCTTTGAATCCCATGTTCAGCATTTCATCCGCTTCATCCAATACGACATACTCAACATCTGCCAAAGAAATGGCTCTTCTGTTGATTAAATCCATTAAACGTCCTGGTGTTGCTACAATGATAGATGCACCTCTTTTGATGTCGGTCATCTGTTTTCTGATGTCTGTTCCCCCATAAACGGCAACCACAGCTACCTTTAAATATTTGGAGTACGTTTCCAGATCTTTTGCAATTTGCAAGCAGAGTTCACGCGTTGGGCAGATTACCAATCCTTGCGGCGTCTTTGCGTGATTTTCAATATTGTTAATTAATGGTAGACCAAACGCTGCGGTCTTACCTGTTCCTGTTTGAGCTAAACCAACAAAATCGCTATTCTCTCCTAATAAGTAGGGAATGGCTTTTTCTTGGATCGGAGTAGGTGCTTCAAACCCCAGTTCTTGTAACGACTTCAGCACCTCACTCTTTAGCCCGAGTTCCTCAAATGTCATCTATATATTATAAAATTGAGTGCAAAGATACGACCTTTTTTCGTATGAAACCTTGGCGAGACGTGTGAAGAAAATATTATCTTCCTGTTAGGAGTCTAATTTCGTTGAATTTATGGCGTCTTTTGTGAGCGTAGCATCTTGCGCTGTTGCTTGCTGCTGGTCGATTGGAAGTTGATCAACATACTCATTAGACATTTGCGACGGCGAAGATGGAATTGCCGTATTTTTTATTGGTTCAAACTTCACCGACGACTCTAATTCATCTACAACTTGATCCAATGGTTGAGAAATTTCTCGCGCAGAGTCTTCAATCAGGTGTTTAAAATTCATGTCTTTTTTGATATCCATACCTGACTTACGGATTTCCTCCTGCAAATCATTGGAGGCGTCTTTAATTTGACGAATTGTTCTTCCAAATGTTTGCGCAATTCCTGGAATGCTTTTCGATCCGAAAAACATTAAAATAAAGGCAAGTATAACGAGCACTTCAGAACCGGAAACATCATTAAAGAAGAGGACCATTACGCTAATTTCTAGTGCAAAGTTAATGAATTAAAGTGCTTTTCATTTTTTAGAAAAAACTTATTTTATAGTTTGCATCTTTTCGATCATCTTGAGCAACATTTTGCGCGGAACGAATGGAATAATCCAATTAACCGAGAATGTAAGTAACTTCTGATCAAATACAATCATGCGCGCTTTTTCCATTCCCCTGTACCCCTTTTTAGCTGTATGTTCAGGTGACAATGCCATTTTAAATAAATCAATCCCTTCCAAACCTGCTGTTTTTTCAAAACCCGTCTTTACTGGCCCGGGACAAAGTGCAGTGACTGAAATACCAAATGGCTTGAGTTCATGGTGAATCGCTTGAGAAAAGGACACGACGTAAGCTTTTGTCGCAAAGTAAACAGCTTGCAAAGGTCCAGGCATGAAAGCTGCAGAACTTGCCGTATTTAAAATACGTCCTTTACCTCTTTGAATCATTTGAGGCACAATGAAATGAGTTAATTCTGTCAATGCTATTGCATTCAAACGAATCATTTCAATATCCTGATCTATATTTCTCTCATGAAATCGACCATGACCCCCAAAACCAGCATTGTTCATCAACACATCAATTTGAATATTTGCTTCAGACAATCTTTCAGCTAACTCTTTTGCGGCACCTGGTTGAGAAAGATCAGATTTATAAACCTTGACTTCTACGGAGTATTTAGCTTCTAATTCTGTCTTTAGTTTATTCAACTCATCCTCACGGCGGGCAACAAGCACTAAATCACCTCCTTTTGAAGCATGAATTTTAGCAAGTTCTAACCCTATTCCACTGGATGCACCAGTAATCAAAGCAACATTTTTCATTTTCTAATTATTTTTTAACTGCATCCCAAGCCACCTCAAAAAGCCCATTTCGGAAAGCAAAATCTTCTTGTAATTCACTATTCAACTGAAGGTATTGAACAGTTGTTTCAACCATCTTCATCATAATTTGAAACAACAAAAACGGCTGAATGTTTTTAAAGACTCCTTGTTCAAGTCCTTTTTCCATCAATTCAATTGTCAATTGCGTGTGTCTGTGAGACACCTCCGTTTCTACACTATAGTAAGGTGAAGTTTCAAATTGCAGCATAAAATTAAAGTCCTCCGGATTTTCAACATACCATTCCACTGCTGCCAGCCAAAGCGTATAAATACTTTCTTTCAGCGTAGCGCCTTTGTATACTTGACTCAATGAGTAATCAAAAATCCTGTCTTTTACATCAAAATACATTGCTTTAATGAGGTGGTCTTTTGTCGGGAAATAGTGAAAAAGAATTCCGTTACTTACCCCTGCATCCTTCGCAATTTTTGCTGTTGGGGTTCCGTAAAAGCCATTTTGCGCAAAAAGTTTACGCGCTGTTGCCATCAATTGATTTTTCTTGCTCATCACCATCATTTTGAGCAAATATACTAATTACAGACTGATTAGTCGATCTTAAAATTAATATCCTGCTTTTTCTTTCGGATATCTATTCAATGTGCCTGTAGCTTTTGCAACGAGTTCCTTATTTTGATTGTGAATGATTGCCTCTGCAAATAAAATTCGTTTCCCCTTTTGCAAAATAGTGGAATGAGCAATTAATGCATCCCCTCTCATTACCGGCCGAAAGAAAGAAACTTTCATTTCTACAGTCGAAACAACTTGATCTTCCTCACAGACAGCGCTCAGAGCACCAACACCCAATGTCGCATCTAGTAACCCTGATATAACACCGCCATGCGCCGCATAAGGCGTTGCGAGATGTTCATTGCCAATTTCCAAATGGTATTCAACTTTTCCTGGTGCTAGAATCGAAAATTGCATTCCCAACAAGTCACCAAATCGGTTGTTTTGAATGTAAGTTTGAATTAAAGGATGTTGGTTCAGATCCATTAGTTTTGAGATCGAAGATGAACATCCATTTGAGGAAACGGATAATGAAGCCCGTCAGTTTTAAATTCTTTGTAAATACGTTCGTTCATTTCATAAAACACCTCATTGTAATCATCTGTGGAAACCCATGCCTGCACCTCAACATCCACAGAAGAATGAGCCAAAAGAAGAATTCCTACAAAAGGTGCTGGATCTTTCAAAATACGCTGGTCTTCTTCAATGAAAACTTCCACTTTAGATTTCACCATATCAAAGCTATCACCGTACGCCACACTGAACTTCCAATCCACGCGACGCTTATCTGCCTTTGTGAAATTTGTTATGTTCCCATTAGCCACCGGCCCGTTAGGAAGTATGATCACCTTATTGTCTGTGGTATGCAAATATGTATTGAATATTTGAATTTCTTTCACCACACCTTTTTCACCTTGTGTAAGAACTAAATCCCCTACTTTAAATGGCTTTTGCACCAAAATCATCACGCCACCGGCAAAGTTGGATAATGTGCCTGAAAAAGCCATACCTATTGCCAAACCAGCTGCTCCTAAAATGGCGACAAAGGAAGTCATTTCGACACCAATTTGGGTAATGGATGTAATTACAACTAAG
>JBIIQP010000063.1:0-13059 GCA_044341975.1 Crocinitomicaceae bacterium | reverse complement strand
TTCTCACGATCGTGCAAATCAATGAAATCGATACAAACAATCCCACCCATATCGCGTAATTGAAGCACTCGAGCAATCTCTTCTGCAGCTTCAATATTCGTTAACAAAGCATTATTCTCTTGCCCATCAGCGCCTTTTCTATTGCCGCTGTTCACGTCGATAACATGCATTGCTTCAGTATGCTCAATAATTAAATACCCTCCACTTGGAAGCGGTACTTTCTTTCCAAATAAGGTCTTGATTTGTTTATTGATAGCGAAACGCTCAAAAATACTGATCTTGCTGTCATAAAGTTTCACGATCTTTTCTCGACCGGGAGCAATACCCATCACGAAGTCCTTCATTTCACCGAACAATGTTTCATCGTTCACATGAATATTTGAAAAATCGGCATTTAAAAGGTCCCTCAGAATTGAAGACGTTTTGTCGATTTCACCTAACACTCTTTTCGGAGGTGTTGAAATCTTCAAATTAGCATGCATTGTCTTCCATTTCTCCAAAAGATTTTTTAAATCTTGATCGATGAGCTCAACTTTCTTATTAACCGCAACTGTGCGGATAATTACACCGAAATTTTTCGGTTTGATACTATCCATTAAGTCTTTTAGACGATCACGCTCTTCTTGATCCTTAATCTTTTGAGAAATCGATATTTTATCAGAAAATGGCACCAAAACCAAATAACGACCTGCCAGTGTAATCTCAGCGCACAAGCGCGGTCCTTTGCTGGAAATTGGTTCCTTTGCTACCTGAACAAGAATTGGTTGAGATGACGATATAATTTCATCAATCTTACCATCTTTTGGGATATCTTTTTCACCTTTAAAATAAAGGAGATCCGATACATTTTGTTTGCCATGAAGGGTGTCCTTGGTAAACTTGTTCAATGAATTGAATTGAGGTCCGAGATCAAGGTAATGAAGGAAAGCATCCTTCTCATAACCTACATCTACAAATGCTGCATTCAAACTTGGGACTACTTTTCGTACCTTCCCAAGGTAAATATCGCCAACAGAAAAATCATTATTCCCCTGTTCCTCGTGCAATTCAATGAGTTTTCCATCACGCAGTAAGGCAAGCCAGATGCCGTTTTGACGAGCATCAACTACTAGTTCTAAACTCACTAAAGTTCGTTTTTATGAAATGAATAAACAGAAAAAACTTAGCAGGCTAACCTACTAAGTTCACGTAACCAAAAATACGTTGCGTTTATTTTTTCTTTTTGTGACGGTTTTTTCTAAGTCTTTTCTTACGCTTGTGCGTCGCCATCTTGTGTCTCTTTCTTTTTTTACCGCTTGGCATAATGTTATATTTAAGTTGTTAATATCTATTTAAATCAATGAATTCAGAGGAAAAAAAACACTCCCCGAAATTCAAGGGAGTGCAAAAGTAATAAATTCATCTGAAATTAACTGTCAATTAAGACAGAATTAATTCACTTTCACTTTATTCTTCACCTCATCAACGAAAGTTTTAGCAGGCTTGAACGATGGAATGTTGTGCGCAGGAATAATGATTGTTGTATTTTTTGAAATATTTCTTCCTGTTTTCTCAGCTCTCTCTTTCACTACGAAACTTCCGAAACCTCTCAAGTATACGTTTCTCCCATTCGCCAAAGAAGATTTTACAGAAGTCATAAAAGCTTCAACAGCTTTCAACGCTTCAACTCTTTCTAATCCTGTTTCTTCTGCAATGTCTGCTACGATGTCTGCTTTCGTCATGTTTTTATAATTTAAATTCAATAATTTGATTTTCAGTTTGCAAATGTAATTTTCTAAAAGATTATACATTTGCTTTCCATGAAAAAAAAATAATTTTTTCCCTGAATGACTGATTTTCACCTACTAATAACCAATTGGTATAGACAAAATAAACGAGACCTCCCTTGGAGACTCACAACTGACCCCTATAAAATTTGGCTTTCGGAAATTATTCTGCAACAAACCCGAGTAGATCAAGGACTATCCTATTATTTAAAATTCGTAAAGGAATTCCCGACAATTCAGGCCCTCGCGAACGCAAGCGAACAGCAAGTACTTGCACTTTGGCAAGGTCTGGGCTATTACAGCAGGGCTAGAAATTTGCATTTCACCGCAAAGACAATTAGCAATGAACTGAATGGAAAATTCCCAAATTCTTTTGCTTCCCTGAAAAAGTTGAAAGGAATTGGTGATTACACAGCCGCAGCGATTGCATCCTTTTCATACAATGAAATAACACCCGTTGTTGACGGAAATGTTTACCGGGTATTATCAAGAGTATTTAACATTGCAATACCTATCGATAGTTCACAAGGAAAAAAACTTTTCTATGAACTTGCACGTGAATTAATCAGTAAAGAAAATCCCGGTGAATTCAACCAATCAATTATGGAATTTGGCGCACTGCAATGCACTCCTGTCAAACCAAACTGCACAGATTGTGTCTTGTCCGAGAAATGTTTAGCACTGTCGAATAATACCATTACCGAGCGACCTGTAAAAGCAAAAAAAACAAAAATCAAAAACAGGTATTTTCATTATGCAGTGTTGTGTAACGAAAGTCAAATTGTTCTTCAAAAAAGAATTGAAAAGGACATATGGCAGCATCTTTATCAATTCCCTGTCATAGAAACTGAGGGACCTGCGCATCCATCAGAGTTGCATTTCGGGCTTAAAACAAAAGACGCTATTTCCATTTCTGAGGAACATATTCACATCTTGTCACATCAAAAAATACATGCACGATTTTACAGATTCGAACTGTCAAACAAAAAACTGAATCAAGAGTATAACATTGTAAATTTTAAAGAATTAGATGAATACCCGTTGCCTCGGCTCATTGATAAATTTCTCGAAAAAGAAATTTAGATAAATCAATCATTCTGTTGACATCTTTTCCATCTAAAAACCAAGGACTTTTAAATAAACTTTATCTTTGTTGTAAACAAACATCCAATGGCAGGTAGTGTCAACAAAGTTATTTTGATAGGAAATCTTGGTGCCGACCCGGAGGTGAGACGGCTTGAAAATGGCGGCATGCTTGCTAGTTTTTCAGTTGCTACTTCTGACATTTTTACAGATAAGGTTACTGGTCAAAAAAAAGAATTGACCGATTGGCATGACATCGTTACATGGGGTAAACTTGCAGAGATTTCTGAAAAATATTTGCGCAAGGGAATGAAAGTTTACGTTGAAGGAAAACTGAAAAAAAGATCGTGGCAAGACAAAGAAGGGAACACACGGTATTCCATCGAAGTCGTTGCTGAAGACTTAACAATGCTTTCTCGAAACGAGTCATCCAATCCAGAAAACACTACCAAAACTCCTTATTCAAATGAAGGAACTCCGAATCCGCCAAGCAACATGGGGGACCTGTCACCAGATCCATTGGACAATACACCCTTTTAATTTGCAATGAATTTAAGCGAACCTTCCAGTATTGATCCTCTCATACACAACTACGTCGCAGGAGTGCAAGTCTCTCAGATGGTAATTTATTTCATTATTTTGGCAGTTTTACTGATCTTTTCAGCTTTTGCATCTGGATCAGAATCCGCCTTTTTCTCGATAGGTCCCAAGGAAAAAGAAATTCTAAGAAATGAGGAAGCTAAGTCTTCCAAGCAAGTATTGAAATTATTGGAAAACCCGAAAGAATTACTTGCCGTTCTTTTGATTACGAACAACTTTGTAAATGTGGGAATAGCTATTATTTCAAGTGTACTGATTGAAATGATGCTTGGGCCTGCAAACAAGGGAAACGAAACCATGCGTTTTTTAATTGAAGTGATCGGCATCACTTTTACCATGCTTATGCTCGGAGAAGTGATTCCCAAGATTTATTCTTCTCGCAATTCAGTAAGAACAGCAAAAATGATGGCCTTCCCTATCAGCACATTCAAATCCATACCGCCGATTTCGTGGTTAAAGAACTTCTTAGTTCATGGAACAAACCTTATTCAAAAAAACGCAAAACAAAGAAGTGTTAAGATTACTTCTGATGAACTTGAGCACGCCCTAGCGTTGACAAAAGAAGAAAGTACCTCTGAAGAAGAACATAAAATCCTTGAGGGAATTGTAAAATTCGGAAATACCGAAGCATGCCAGGTTATGCGATCTAGAATGGACGTTGTAGCGATCGACGAGAGTGCTAACTACAAAGAATTACTGGAATTGATTCTAGATGCAGGTTATTCTCGAGTTCCAGTATTCAACGGTTCCATCGACAATGTTACAGGAATTCTATACATCAAAGATTTACTTCCCCATCTGAGTAAAGATGAAAGTTTTAAGTGGCAAGAATTAACACGTAAACCATTTTTCATTCCTGAAAACAAAAAGATTGATGATCTTCTGAAAGAATTTCAAGAAAAGAAAATGCACATGGCCGTAGTCGTCGATGAATATGGTGGAGCCTCTGGAATTGTTACCCTGGAGGATGTATTGGAAGAAATTGTCGGAGATATTACAGATGAATTCGATGAAGAAGAAATAGCTTATACACGAATTAGTGAAAACACTTTTCTTTTTGAAGGGCGAACAACTCTGGTGGACTTTTACAAGGTCACAGAAATGGATGGTAAAAATTTCGAGCAAAACAAAGGTGACTCTGAAACGCTCAGCGGATTTTTGGTAGAACAAGCCGGTAGAATTCTTAAAAACAATGAATACGTTATATTTGACAACGTTAAAATGATTGTGGAATCTTCTGATAAAAGAAGAATCAAAATGATAAAAGTTATCTTACTTGAAAATCAAGAAGAAAAATGAAAAGATTCATAATTCTGCTTCTAACTCTATCTGCCTGTTCTTCAGATAAAATTCCTGTTCCAAAGCCACCAACATATCTCCGTTTGGAATTGCCGGACCATCAATATTCTACTTACAATGGTAATTGCGGCTATTCCTTTCAGTCTGCAAAAATTTTCACTGTAAAAGACGTTGTTGATTCTTCAGGTACTATGACATGCCATAAAGACATTCATTTAGGACCATTAAACGGGGTTATTCATTTCTCTTTTATTAATATGACAGAACCATTGTCCACCTATGTTAATTACGCAAATGACAAAGTGGATGAACATAAATTAAAAGCGACAGCGATTGAGGACTTTCGTCTTATCAATGGAAAGAAAAGAGTTTTTGGAACCTTTTTTGAATTGAAAGGAGATGTCGCATCACCCTATCAATTCTACCTGACAGATTCTACTTCACGATTTGTTAGCGGGGTAGTTTACTTCAATTCACGCCCCAACTATGACTCCTTAAAACCAAGCCTTGATTATCTGAAGCTTGATCTAATGAAGATGGTTGAAACTTTTGAATGGAAATAAAAAACACGTTCTATTTAAGTATTGGAAGTAATCTTGGAGATCGGCTTTCTAATTTACAATTCGCAATTAATTCCTTGAAAGCAATAGATTGTGAAATTCTCGCCGCAAGCAGTGTCTTCGAAAGTGAACCTATAGGATTTTCAGCAGACCAAACATTTTTCAATGCAGTAATTAAAGGTCACACTTTTGCGAATGAAGAAGAATTAATGACTTCATTATTGAACATTGAAAAGATAGCGGGAAGAGAAAGAAATAATTCCAAAGAATACGCTTCACGACCATTGGATCTAGATATCATCTTCTTCAATGATTTAGTCGTTAAAACTGATTTTCTTGAAATACCTCATCCGCGCTATAGAGAAAGGAAATTTGTTCTTTTACCATTGATAGAAATTCAAAAAGATTTACTCGATCCTCACGATTTGAAACCTCTTTCTGTAATTCTCGTATCAAGCGGTGATACCTCTGAAATTAAAAGACTTGAATCTCCATTGATTTATTGATTTTAATTCATTTTTTGGTATCAAAGACAAAATTATTGTTTAATATTGCCGTGAAAATTGGTAAAATTTAATTTTTAAATATGAAAAATCAAAGCCTAAAAGGTATTGCTCTTATTGCTGCAGCAAGCTACTTAGTTACGAGCTGTGACCTTTTGAAAGATCTTGAATACAGAGTAACGCCTAGTCCGCTTGAAATGCACGGAGACTCTGTGAGAGTGCACGTTGATGTAACTTTCCCTGCTAAAGGAATCAGAAAGAAAGTGAGTGCTGAAGTAACTCCTATGTTGGGAACTACGGCCTTGAAAACAGTTACTATTCAAGGTGAAAAAGTTACTGGAAATGGATCAGTAATCAACTTCAAATCAGGCGGCACTTATGTATATGATGACTTTGTTGCTTACAAACCAGAAATGGAAGTTACTGAACTAATGGTCACTGGCAAAGTAAGAAAAGGTAAAAAAGACAAGCCAGGTGTTTTCCAAGATAAGAAAATTGCTGATGGAACAATTATTACCCCTTACCTTGTAAATAAAGATTATAAAGTAATCATGGAGAAAGATCAGTTTACACGTGTAACTGAACAATCTTTCACTGCTCAATTTAATTATGAAAGAGGTAAATCTGTTGTTCGTCCCACTGAATTGAAAGACAAAGACATTGTTGCTTTTTCAAAATGGTTAGGTGCCGCTCAGACAAACCCTAAAATCGCTATTAAGTCAATTAACATTACTGGTTATGCTTCGCCTGAAGGAGAAGAAAACAAAAACAACACACTTTCTACAGACCGTGCTGAAGCTGCAAAACAAGCTGCTTTAGGTCTTGCAAAAGCTGCCAAAAATGCATCTGTTGAAACAATTTCTTTCAACTTGAACGGACGCGGAGAAGATTACGAAGGGTTCAAAAAAGAATTGCAAGGTTCTGCAATGAATGAAGATGAGAAAAATCTAGTGATTCGTGTATTGGAAATGCATTCTGATCCTGTTACGCGTGAGACTGAAATGAGAAATATGGGTAAAACATTCAAATATTTGGATGACAATATCTTCCCTAAGCTTCGTCGTGCTGAAATTTCTATCGTTTACGATTTGACTGGTTACACAGACGAGGAATTGAAAACTATTTCTACAACAATGCCAGATTCATTGAAAGTTGAAGAGTTGTTGTTCGCTGCAACGTTAACAAACGACTTGAACACTAAACTTCAAATTTATACTGCAGCTCAGAAGAAATACCCTGAAGACGCTCGTACACACAATAACGTTGGTGCTGTTCTTTACATGCAAAACAAAGTTGCAGACGCTAAGTCTCATTTTGAAAAAGCAAATAGCTTAAACGACAACGCTATTTCAAAAAACAATTTGGGAGCTTGTGCTGGTGCTTCCGGAGACCGTGCGAAAGCAAAACAATTGTTTACAGCAGCTAAAGGTGCTGGAAACGAAGTTGGTTACAACTCAGGAATACTGCACATCATGGCAGGAAAATACCCTGAAGCTGTTTCTAGCTTTGGATCTGATGCTTCTTTCAACAAAGCATTGGCTGAAATCTTGAATAATTCAGTTGATAATGCAGTTAAAACATTGGATAAGTCGTCTGACAAAGAAAGCGCTCAAGGTTTCTATTTAAAAGCTGTTGCTTCTGCTCGTCAGAACAATGTTGATGCAACAGTGAGTAATTTGAAAAATGCATTTGCTAAGGATTCATCTTTGAAAGCTAAAGCTGGAAAAGATCGAGAGTTCTTGAAGTTTGCTGAAAATGCAACTTTCTCAGGAGCTGTAAAATAATTTGAAATTTAATTTCGAAAAAAACTCTCACTGAAAAGTGGGAGTTTTTTTTTGTTACCTAACAACGACGTGAAAACAAGTTTGCCATACTTCATATGTCACCCAACACTTTCCACTTTCGCGCATTTCATAAAGCGTCTCAGCTAAGATGTCATGTAAATAAGACAGCTCCATAGGTGTGTAGATCCTATCACCAAAAAACTGCTTGTAGGAGATATCGAAACTTGTACCGTGCAAATGAGAACTTCTTGTTATAGCATTTCTGTTGCGCTTCTTCAAACGCTTAATTGACTTTGTCGTCCTTAATATGGATGTTAATGTAAATTTGGCACATTGAAGGTGAGTATTTTCCAATTTACGATGAAACCTGAACCCTAACTCATCTATGAAATTTCTGGCATCTGGTGTAAGAAATGGATAACTATAATACATTGTATCCAATACGAAATATTCATTCGCCTCTACTTTCACTAGCTTCCCTTTCCAAACATTCTTAACAATGTCTTTTCCCGATTTCATATACCCACCAGGTCCATTCAAAAAAGATTCGCCAATGTAATGAATCGCTTTATCATTCATTTGCAAAGCATAATTCACAGTTTCAAAACAAGGCTTTTGTCGTAATTCCTCTCTCCCCTGCTTCACCCTCTTGACGATTGCTTTGTAAATTTTAGGAGATTTTTCAGGATAATAAGTCCATGTCGCTATTGCTACAACAGAGCCTGCTGCTAAAAAATAATAAATGTATTTGCGACGAAGATTCAACCTGAAAATTTATTCGGCTGCAAAGTTAGTCATTTCAAGAAGTTTAAAATGATTTCTATTCAACTACAGCATTGATCTTTGCTGACCAATAGGCAAATAAATATTCTTGCTCACGTTGACCAGGTGTTGGAGTAATTGAAAAAGGTGTTTTTAAAAAATAAAGGTCCATTAAGGTTGAATACCCACTTCGCGAGATGATTTTTTTTGAATTTAAGATAATCTCATCACACAAAAGCCAATTTTCAGAAGGTATAATTTTAAAATCAGAACTTGTGTTTACTTGCTTGAATGAGGCTGGAAGAATTATATTGATTTTTTCACCTTGATTAATACTCAGTTGTTCATCCAGAAATTGTGACGAGTGAACTTGTTCTCCGCTCACGATCAATGTAACTTCACATTTGTCTTTTTGAGCATGTTTGCACACCGAAAACCTAGACAAGGGACCAATATACTCCGCATTTAAATTGGCTTTGTTCACACTTAACTCACCAGCTAGTTCAGAATTTTCAAAGTCAGGCACCCACACCTCATCAAATTGCCGCATTAATTTTTCATGGATTCGTTGAACCCATTTTTCATACCACCGAAGCGGAAAATTCAATTGATGTGTTAAGAATATCGAGTAACTTTTTCTTGTCTTAAAGCCGTAACGGTGATCGGAGATTGTAATATCAATGTTGTAAATTTTACACAACAACTCAGTTTCCAACTTTTCTTGCTCCATCCTCCTTCTCAACTTTGAATAACCTTTCGCAAGATCCAAAGAGAAATTCCCTCCTTTGCTAAATTTAAATGGATACCCCATGTGGTCAATCATTGTGATCTTGGGGAAGTAACATGAAAAGATTTTTTGTTGCGTGCGATCTGCTGCTATGAGCACCTCATTTTCATTCGCCTGCAATTCTCGAATCAATGCGATGCAACGTGCAATATGCCCATAACCCCAATTCAAAGGAGCAATTAAAATGCGCTTATTTTTAATTTGATTCGGTTGCATTGAACGAAGTTAAATGTTCTAAATGAATTATATATTAAATAAAAAAAGAGGTCATCGACCTCTTGTACTTAGTTGAAATATATTTTACATAACAACATGCTTTTTTCGATACATGTTGCCATCTTCAAAAATCACTTCAATAAAATAGACTCCTGGTAGCCATTTCTCACACATTATTTCATATTCATTACTTCCTCTATTCAATGACTTTGTGGAGACATAAACAACCATACCCTTGGCATCTAACACTTGCAAATTACAAGACACCAAGTCCGATTCAGAAAAAATTGAAACATTAAAATTATCACTACTTGGATTTGGGAATGTATTTATTTCATAGACATTGTTCTCGCAATTAATAGAAACAGGTCCATACATTTGTTCACCGCCATTAATGTCTACTTGATGGAGACGGTAATACAGCAAACCACCATTGTTTCTATCTTCAAAATTATATTGGATTTCTTCATCTGAATTCACAGCGGCACCAATTGAGCCCAATGCCTGCCATTCCAATCCATTGTTTGAACGATCCAACTGAAAATAAGCGGTATTATGCTCTGTGGCTGTGGACCATTTAATAGTAGTTTTACCTTTTTCCTGACAAAATGCATCAAACATGTTAAGTTCAACAGGCAACGGTTGATTGGCCGGAGTCTTACCTAAAGCATGCTCTGAAAATGAGGTATAACCTAAACGTTGCGCATACCCATTTCCTGAATCATACATTCTACCTGGTGCTCCTGATGATGGAATGGTTGTACTTGCATAAAATGTATTCCAATCTGCATAATCAGTCGAATTATCGTTGCGTTTTACAGCGCAAAAAGTATTATCATCTGCAGAAGACAATCCCGTATTCGCAACAAATAATTTAACACCGTATGTTCCACTTGAAGGCTGTACATTCGGAACCAACGACCAAACGGATGTACCTAAAACATCTGATAAGGAACTGCCAATTTGTGTTGTTGAAAGTCGACTATCTATATTGTTTGCCGTTTCAGTAATTGATCGAACTGAGGCGTCAATATACGTTACTCCAGATAAATTATTATTGATAATATCAGCACGACGATAACCAGATGTTGCTGAAGAAAGTCCAACAGGTAATTCATAAGTGGATGAATTACTTGCAATATAACGGCGATAGGTTCCAAAAATAAAACTCAAACTACCTGTCGTGTGCGTTAGATCAGCAGAAGAGGTAGATGTATGGATTAATTTGTACGCATCAGTTTGTATGCGACCATTTGTGAGTGTCAGCATCCCGGCAACTGTAAAATCATTTCCAAGCTTCTTTAAACCTCCGCCCGAAACAGTGAAATTGCTGCACGTTGTAATTCCATTCACACGTTGCTGCGTAGCGCCTGAATATTCTATTGTACTACCAGATTGGAAATCCCAAGTGTTGTTCGTTGCACTGTATCCATTCCAAGTGACATCATTCAACGTTGCTGTGATTGTATCGACACTGCCGAAAATAGTTAATTTACCAGTATTTTTAACCCTCAAAACATTCGAGTTCGTGCTCGCTCCTGTATTAATATATCGGCATTTTAATGTCCCACCATTCTCAACGATTACGTTGGTTGATTTTGTATTAAATGTATTGTCATTCATACTTATCAAGGCCCCATCTATATCCAAGGTTCCATAAACGGTATAGGTTCCACCACGATTTCCGCTTCCAGCCCCATCAACACCATCTATACTTACATTACATGCTATTGATCCAGGTCCTGAACAGCGAAGATTTTTTCCAGTATTGATAGTCACATTAAAATCTGAAGATGCGCCTGAGTTATTGTACAAAACAGTTCCTGAAGCAGAACTCCATGTCAATCTCACATCCATATCTATCGTAACATTCGAATTCTGACCTGTATTAATATCACTATCCTTTCTTAAACGACTCGCCGTAAATGATCCCGTCCCGGAGATGTTACAATCATTTCCTCCTGCAATATCGAAAGAAATATCATCACCTGCAGTAGAGCCTATAGTTCCATCACAAAGGATATCTCCATAAACCTGTATATAGTCGTTGTTTCCACTAAATGAATTACACCAAAGTTTACCTCCCAACTGCACTGTTAGGTTATTCACATCCCAAGGGGGTGTTCCTGAACCATTCACATCAACAGTATGAAGAACAAACACATTCGCAGTAGAGGAATTCGGAACATTACTGGAGGAAGACCATGCACTTCCATCCCACTTTTCCCAAGTACTACTTGTGCCCCAATTTCCATTTTGCTTTGTGCGGTAATCACCAACTGCGTATGCAAGAATGCTGATTGTGCTGCTTGTAACGGTGGTTAAAGCCCCTGAACTTGCGATGATGGTATAATCTCCTAACGCATCAAATTGAACGGATGAAAAGGTAGCAACACCTGAACTTGCAGTAGCCGTAAGTGTTCCTGCGATATTTCCCGGACCACTTGCTTTGGCCACTGTAATTGACCCACTAAATTCCGTATCCAGGGTATTATCACTCCTCAATGCTTGAACTGTAAATGTGGTAAGGTTCGTGGAAATACTTCCAACGGCAGGTGGAGTTGTTCCAAAACCAAGTTTTGTCGCCACAGTCAATGTTGTGAATGTCAGAACAGAACCATAAGTATAATTCGTTCCATCATAGGCATATGCGCGGAATGAATACCCGGTATTAGTGCTTAGTCCTGCAAGTGAAAGCGTATATGCACCCGTTGAAATGCCCGCTACTGATGTTTTTGTAACACCTGTCCCTCCAACTTCAGGAGTACTATTCGTTGATGTTTGGGAATAAACAAATCCTTTTTCAGTGGTATTTGGAGCTACTCCAACAGTCGTCAAATTACCGTTTAGAGTGGCAGTGGTATTCACAATGCTTGAAGCTGCGGATGTATTGACAGACTGGGGTACGGGGGAAGCAGTATAACATGTCCAGGAAATATCATCAACAACCACTTGGTTGGCTGTTATGTTTCTAATTTCAATAACCACACTTCCTGCAATATTTATATCATTTACTGTAAAAGTTTGTACAGATGTATTATCCCAAGCTGTGGAGTTGGCCTGAAATATGTTGTTAATATATAGTGCTACTTGTCTGTTACCAGCACCAGTATATCCTTTTAAAAGTTTACAAGTGAAATTTCCTATCCCCCCTGAAACACTTCCTGAAACTACTTTACTATTATCTGATAATCTCCTTAATAATAAACTAGCACCATTTATCTGGTAACTAGAATTATCCTGAGACTGTGTATATGTCCATGTCACTCCATTATCTCCTGTGAAGCTACTACTTGTATATGATGCTGTTGCGTTACTGCTCGTAAAAGTCTCTGTTCCGCAAGGTCCCTGTGTCACTGTCAACGTTTGAGCCACATCTGCCGCAGCGGAGTAATTTGCACTTCCGGCCTGAGAAACTGTAATAGTGGTAGTACCTTCACCCACTATGGTAATTGTTCCTGAGGCATTGATCGTAGCTACTAAAGTGTTCGAGCTGCTGTACGTTAACGCATTGGTACCTGAAGTTGTGGAAGTAGCCCCACAAGTAAAAGCTGCATCCGCAGTCGTTTTTGCTGGAAGTGCTCCAAAAACAATCGTTTGAGAAGCTTGGGTGATATTAGCTGAAAGACCTGTTGGCTGGGTTAACGTATAATTGGCATTGTCTGCGCCTGCAAGTGTTGAAGTAGAGGTAACAACGAT
>JBIIQP010000202.1:0-3709 GCA_044341975.1 Crocinitomicaceae bacterium | reverse complement strand
GATTCATATTGCTCTGCAGCTCTGCGGGGCAATTCTTTTCCTGACTGCTTCATTACATAACCTGTGAATCCGCTGCAGTCAAATCCTGTTGGATCGCTACCCGCCCATACATAAGGAACACCCAATTGTTTTTTCGCAATTTCAAGCACAGCGTCTCTTTCTTTAAAATAAAGATCTGAAGCAGCATTTGAATCATCACTTAATTCATCAGGTGATATTTCACCTTGAAAATCAATATCAGGAATATCGTCAAAAAGTCCGATCATCACCTTGTTAAGTCGCTCGTAAGCTTCTTTTTTACCGCGTCTTTTTAAATCTTCAGCCCAAGAAAACAAATCACGTTTTAAAAACGACAGTTCAACAATGTGTGCCGACAACATTTTTTGTCCATCACTAGTACGCTTTATTTCTTTCAAAAGAGCGGCGGCGTCTTCCAAAGCATTCGGATGTCTGACTAACCAATGTTCATCCTGACTTAACTGAAACGAACTTAGAGCAATGTAAAACTCCGGAATGTGCGAATAATCATAATCAGGCACATCCAATAATCGATTTGCCTTTCTATAGACTATTTTATAATGATTCTGCGAATAAAGCATTTCTAACTTGTCAAAAACAGGAACTTGGGCCCTCAAGAAGGAAAAGCTGAAACAGGCAAAAACGATTAAAATTCTTTTGGTCATAGCTTAAGAATTCACCTTCGAATTAACAAAATTATTTTCTAAAGGTTACAATGAATTCTTTTATTCCATCAACAATTTAGTGTTTATTAGAATCCTATTCAATTAACGTTTTTTTTGATGTCTGCTGTTATAAGCGCTTTTATCCTATCGTTATTTGGTTAACTTTATGTTTCTTAATTTTTCATCGTATGATCAGATATTTCATTGCATTCTTCTTATTTCTAGGCTCAAATTTGCTTCAAGCGCAGGTTGATCCTCAAAAAATCGCAACAACTCAAAAGTTTGATGAAGTACTAACATATATTAATCGTATGTATGTTGACCAAGTTAACGACAAAGACTTAACAGATGCTGCTATTGTTGCAATGCTCGAAAAGTTAGACCCCCACTCCACTTTCATTTCCAAAGAAGAAGTCGATGAAGCCAATTCTTCCATCAATGGTAGTTTTGTTGGTATCGGAATTCGATTTCAGATTCTGAAAGACACATTAATGGTGGTAGCTACTGTGCCAGGGGGACCATCAGAGAAACTAGGTATAATTCCGGGTGATAAAATCATCAAAATTGAAAATGAAACGGTTGCAGGAATTGGGTTGAAAAACACGCAAGTTCGTGAAAGGTTAATGGGCGAATTAGGAACAAAAGTGAAGATAGAAATCAAACGAAAATCCGCTAAAAAACCAATTGATTTTGTCATTACCAGAGATCATATTCCAATCAATTCAGTGGATGCCTACTACATGGTTACACCAGAAATTGGCTACTTGAAATTAAACAGTTTTTCCCGCAGTACAGTAGAGGAAATACAGAAAGGCCTTACCGATTTGAAAGCCAAAGGAATGAAGCATTTAATTTTTGATCTTCAAGGAAATGGTGGAGGTTTACTAGATGCTGCGCAAAAAGTAGCCGATGAATTTCTTAGCGGCGACAAATTAATCGTTTATTCAGAAGGTCGAGCTCAACCTCGCAGTAACCTTATGGCTGGAAAAAAAGGTCAATGGGAAAAAGGATCACTCATTCTGCTTACTGACGAATATTCGGCCTCTGCAAGTGAAATTCTTTCTGGTGCTATTCAAGATTGGGACAGAGGAATGATCGTTGGAAGAAGAACATTTGGTAAAGGACTTGTTCAGCGACCAATAGATCTGACAGATGGATCACAGATTAGACTCACAATTGCTCGTTATTTCACACCAAGTGGACGATTCATCCAAAAGCCATATGACAACTTGGAAGATTACAAAAAAGACTTAAACGAACGGTATTTACATGGAGAATACAGTCATGCTGACTCAATTAAATTCCCCGATTCATTGAAACACGAAACAATGATTACCAAAAGAACAGTATACGGTGGTGGTGGAATTATGCCTGATATTTTTGTTCCAATAGACACCTCTGAAGTGACAGATTATTTCAGCGATTTGATTCAAGGTGGACATGTAACAACCTACTCGCTAGAATACGTTGACAAAAACCGTGATAAATTATTGGCTTCCTACCCAAGTTTCAATGCTTACAATGAAAAGTTTGAAATCGATCAAAAGTTCATGGATGAGTTCTTTGCATATGTCCAAAAAGAAGACAAAGAACTGAAGCACAATGAAGAGCAATATAAAACAAGTGAGAAATTAATCAAATTGCGAATGAAAGCAGTTCTTGCACAAGACATTTGGGGTTACAATGAATTTTACCAAGTCTACAATGATACAAATGAAATTCTTCAGCGTGCAATCAAGGCAATTGAGGAAAAAGAATATGAAAAAGTGAAATTGGAACAAATCAAATAAAATTTGCCTTTTTATCTTTGCATAAACCTTTCGTATCATGATTAGAAATTTTTTATTTGTTTTTACGCTTTTTAGTTTAACTGCCTGTGCTGATTCGACGAATGAAACATCCGATAAAACTGATGTTCATTCTGCAATTGCTGCTAATGGAAATAATGAAGAAGATTTGAAGGAAGCTCTAAGTGAAATTGAAAAAGAGGAACAAGCATTGCGCGAAACACTCACTTCGATGACCTTTGATAAGTTGAACTACAATTTTGGGAAATTGACAGAAGATACTGAAAACAAAGTGTCCTATGTCGTGAAAAATTCTGGAAAAAACCCACTGATTATTGAAAAGGTCGATGTTAGTTGCGGTTGTACTACAGCAAAAAAACCAGAAAAACCAATAGCTCCTGGTAAATCTGATATTATCGAGGTAATCTTCCACCCGAAACCAGGTCAGCTGGGCGAACAAAAAAAGACAGTCACAGTCACAGCCAATACTGAACCAAAAATTGTCGTTCTTAATTTCGAAGCATTTGTTGAAGCTAAATAAGCTTAAAATGCATCTTATGATTATTGATAACTTAGTAAAAAATTAAGAACATGTCGGTAAAAGAAGAAGTTGAAGATTTTTATGATTCATACGTTGGAAACCAAACAAAAATTGGTGTTTCCATTCGACACCGACAAATTTTTAAAAACTTAAAAAGTATTGGATTAAAAAAAGATTCCAAGGTACTCGAAATAGGTTGTGGAATTGGGACAGTCAGCGGTTTAATCATTTCAGCAATACCCGATGGCCATTTTTTGGGCTGTGATATTTCTCCCAAAAGCATAGAATTAGCTGGTAAATTCAATCCTCAAAAAAATGCAAAGTTCTTGGTTACCGATATGTCGGACTTCCAATATGATCAAAAATTTGACTTTGTGGTTTTCCCTGATGTTTTAGAACATATACCAGTAGAGCAGCATAGTCACTTATTTAAAAATGTGGCTGCAGCATGCAAACCAAACGCAAAGGTGTTAATCAATATTCCAGAACCAAATTCTTTGGACTGGACACGCAAATACACCCCAGAGAAATTGCAAATTATTGACCAATCCCTTTCCATGCAGGAGTTATTGAATAATACCTATCCACATGGATTCTACGTTCAGTCAATAGAGCCCTACTCAATTCATACAAATGTTCCCAATTATTTAAAGATCATTTTAGTAAGAAATCCTGGAGTATCAGACTTGCATTACAAT
>JBIIQP010000201.1:0-3730 GCA_044341975.1 Crocinitomicaceae bacterium | reverse complement strand
TAATTTCAACAAATATAATAGCATTACTATTAACTGTAAAAACTTTACAATTATTTGTGATTTTTCTTGCTCTTCGTTTTTATCTGCAATTTCTCAAAAAGTTAAGACGAACTGCAAATCTTTATTAGCGAGCAAAAAATACAATCATTCAATGGAAACTGACATTATCTATTCAACCAAATAAGCTGAATTTCAGTTGGTTCTTTCATTCTATCAGCAAGCTTAAAATAACGATCTGACAGGGAGGATAAAAAATCTTGTGCTTTATTTCCCTCTGCATTCAATCCTGCAAGCTTATCGATTCGCCAAAATTTCACAAGGTGATCAATGATTCCCGCATAATCGTGACTTGTGTATGCCCCAATCTTTTGAGTAATATTCGCGTAACTTAAATATTGCTGCTTTTCAGTCCCAAAATCCATCAAGGTTGCTGGCATACTAATTTTATTTTTCATCATACTAACGAAAGCCATTAAACCACCATTCGGATCAATTTCAAATATTTTACTCATAAAAAATTTGTAAGCTTTCTCGTGCAAAGCCTCTTCACCAGCGATCGTATTACAAATTTTAGCCAAAGCCTGATCCCCTGATTTGTGCGCTAGTTTACCCGTATTCACATGTGTTATCTTTGTAGCCCTTTCTTGAAAAGAAGTGTATACCAATCCGTTATAAGGATCACCCATCGTTTGAAGATCTATTCCATTGTGAAGTAAACGCTGTATGGTTTTTTCAACTAGTTTCATGTCAACCCGTCCACTCAAATACAAATATTTATTAAGCAAATCGCCGTGTCTGTTTTCTTCCGCCGTCCAAAGTCTTGACCATCTTACCCATGCACTTGCACTCGCCACATTCCGATCTTCGTTGATACCTTTTAGTAAATTGAAAAAAGTTTGATAACTGGGAAGGGCTTCTTCCGTAATCATATTCCCTACAAGAGAAACCATTACTGAATCCGGAACATTGGCTATACTTTCTTGTAAAACCTTTATTTTATCTACGAAATCGATATCAGAAAAGTCAGGTAAAAAATCTGAAGGTTGCCAACAAACTTCAGGATCTTTCATCTTTTCATCAATAAACTGTCCTACATGGCGTTCGATTGATTCAATCACTTCCATTTTTTCTTCAAAAGCCATATTGATTTATTAGATAAAAAAATTATTTATTGGTTTGTAAAACTAGACTTATTCCAGGAAGTTCTGATAAAAAATGACGAAACAATTCGTTTACTCTTCATTGCAGTGTGGATAGAAAGCAATCGGGACCTAAAAAATTCTCATAGGATTCCGCTCTTTCAGAAAAGACACAATCTTTTGAAATCAGATCAACATTCATTATTTAGCTAAAGGAAACTTATTTATAAAAAAGAAGAACTTGGCTAAACTCTTTATCCATTTTAATGTTTAAAAGAAAAGTTGCATCTATGCCAAGATCAGGATATGTATTTTCACCTTATGAAGCTCCAAAGCAAACTCCTTTTGATAAATTATTCGAAGTTTTCAGTGAACTCATTACACATACATCCGGTGATGTAGATGAAGCACTTGAGTGGCTAAACGTGCTTGATAAAGAATATTCATTAACTACTGATGAGTATACGATGGAAGATTTCATCGAAGATCTTAAAAAGAAAGGCTATTTGCGTGAAGAAATTCAACCTGAAGGAAACGGTCAACTATCAATTACAGCGAAAACAGAACGTGTTCTGCGAAAAAATGCCATGGATCAAATCTTTGGTAAAATCAGAAAAAGTGGTTCTGGCAGTCACAAGTCTAAAAAAAGTGGACAAGGTGATGAATTAACTGGTGAGTTTCGTGATTTTCAGTTTGGCGATTCGATTGAAAACATTTCAATTACAGAAAGTTTAAAAAATGCTCAAATAAATAATGGAATAAATGATTTCAGATTAACTGAGCAAGACCTTGTTGTTGAAGATACGCATCACAAATCGCAGATGAGCACCGTTCTCATGATAGATATTAGTCACAGTATGATCTTGTATGGAGAAGACCGCATTACACCGGCTAAAAAAGTAGCGATGGCACTGGCTGAATTAATCACTACTTCCTATCCAAAAGACACACTGGATGTAATCGTTTTTGGAAATGATGCCTGGCCCATCAAAATAAAAGACCTTCCTTATCTCAATGTTGGACCCTATCATACCAATACTGTTGCCGGACTGGAATTGGCTATGGACATCTTGCGCAGAAAACGAAACACCAATAAACAAATATTCATGATCACGGATGGTAAGCCGAGTTGCCTTCGTTTGGCAGATGGACAGTATTACAAAAACAGCAACGGTCTGGATGAAATGATTGTTGAAAAGTGCTATGCGATGGCCGCACAAGCCAGGAAAATGCATATTCCAATTACAACATTTATGATTGCACAAGATCCCTATTTGCAATCGTTTGTTGAAGAATTTACGAAATCAAACAAAGGGAAAGCATTTTATACCGGACTAAAAGGATTGGGAGAAATGATCTTTCACGATTATGAAACAAACAGAAAAAAACGAATAAACTGATACCATGAATACGACAATAAATACATTGGGTGCTTTGAAAGCAGCAGGATACATTTCCAAAAGCATCAAAACAGAATTAAGAGATAATCTCATTAAATCGCTAAAAACAGGACAAACTACGTTCCCAGGAATGCATGGTTATGAACTCACAGTTATTCCGCAATTGGAGCGCGCTATACTTTCTAAACACAACATCAATTTACTTGGATTACGCGGACAAGGAAAAACTCGAATTGCGCGTTTAATGGTCAATTTATTGGATGAATATATTCCTGTCGTTTCAGGAAGTGAAATGAACGATGATCCTTTTGAACCAATAAGTCGTTATGCAAAAGATTTAATTGCCGAAAAAGGAGACGAAACACCTATTGATTGGTTACATCGATCTGAACGTTTTTTTGAAAAACTGGCAACGCCTGATGTAACAATTGCAGACTTAATTGGAGACATTGATCCGATCAAAGCCGCAAATTTGAAATTGAACTATTCCGATGAACGCGTTTTGCATTTCGGGATGATTCCAAGAGCGAATCGCTGTATTTTCGTCATCAATGAATTACCAGATCTTCAAGCGCGTATTCAAGTTGCTTTGTTCAATATTTTAGAGGAAGGAGACATTCAGATTCGTGGCTTTAAATTACGTCTCCCGTTGGATCTTCAATTTGTATTTACAGCAAATCCCGAAGACTATACAAATAGAGGGAGTATTGTAACTCCACTTAAAGATCGTATCGGATCTCAAATATTAACACATTATTCTGCCGACATAAAAACAGCAAAAACGATTACAAACCAAGAAGCTGAAAAGTTGGAAAATCGTCATTGCAAGGTGCATGTTCCTGAATTGGCAAAAGACATACTTGAGCAAATCGCATTTGAAGCGCGAGAAAGTGAATACATCGACTATAAAAGTGGCGTCAGCGCGCGAATGAGTATTACAGCTTATGAGAATTTAGTAAGTACTGCCGAACGCCGAGCTATTTTAAACAATGAACACGAAACAACTGTTCGTTTCAGTGATTTAATCGGAATGATTCCTTCCATCACCGGCAAAGTAGAGCTTGTGTATGAGGGAGAACAGGAAGGCTCTTCCTTTGTAGCCAATCATTTGATAAGTGAAGCAACGAAAACACTTTTCTTAACATACTTTCCGAAAATTGATAAGCTTAAAAAACAAGATCAAGATACGCC
>JBIIQP010000062.1:0-13260 GCA_044341975.1 Crocinitomicaceae bacterium | reverse complement strand
TTCATTCGGACGTATCATCAATATTACATCCGTAGTTGCGCAAAGTGGTGCGGTTGGAACGGCGGCTTATGCCGCTTCAAAAGCAGGATTGATTGGTCTGACAAAAACCATTTCTAAAGAGGTTGCTTTGAGTGGAATTACAGTAAATGCCTTAGCGCTCGGGTATTTCAATACGGGAATGATTACAGATGTTCCAAAAGAAATTCAAAAGAACATTGTTCAGTCAATTCCAATGAACCGACTAGGGACAACTGATACAGTGTGTAAAACCATCGAATGGCTTATTTCAGAGGAAGCAGGTTATGTTACAGGACAAGTCATTAATTTAAATGGAGGGATGCAAGGTTAGTCATCCTTTTCTTACATTTGTTTATGTTCAAGCTAAAAGCAAATACGCCGCGCTGGGTCATCATTCTAATGGATTTGATCCTTTCTTTATTAGGATTAGCATTTGCATATTTGATACGTTTTGATCTAAAAGCAGACCGTGCTTTAATTGAAAGCCAATGGACTTTGCTCTCAAAATCAATTGGAGTCTTTTTTTTAGTGAAACTATTAGTCTATTATTTTTTTAATATTCATAAAGGACTTGTAAGATATACTTCCACTGAGGATATTAGGCGGATATTTTTTGCTGTTTATACTTGCTCGATCATCTATCTGATTTTGGGGTTGTTAAGGTTTTATTTTTTAGACAAAGCCTATCTTTTTCCATTGTCGGTATTAATTGTTGAGTCCTTGGTTAGTTTCGTTTTGATGTTAGGATCAAGGTTTTCAATTAAATTATTGTATTTAGAATCAATTAAATCAAAAAGTGAAGAAGAAAGAGTGTTAATTTATGGAGCAGGGATATCTGGTTTAATCACAAAAAGAACAATAGAAAAGGATATTCGTTTGACCTACAAGATTGTTGGTTTTATTGATGATAATAAGAAAATGAGTGGCACTCGATTGGAAGGTATTACAATTTTTTCGACTTCGGATTTAGTGAAAATAATCAAAGAAGAAGGTGTAAATACGGTTATCATTGCTATTCAACAACCCGATGAGGAAAATCGTAAGAGAGTAGTTGAAATTTGTCTTGAAAATCAAGTGAAAGTTCAGAAAGTTCCAAGTCCGAAAAGTTGGATAAACGGTGAATTTTCTGCGAAACAAATTGCAAAGGTGCGCATTGAAGACCTTTTGGGAAGAAAACCAATCGTTCTTGATGAAAAAAAGATATCTACCGAGCTCACTGGTAAAACAATTCTTGTTACAGGAGCTGCAGGATCAATTGGCACTGGTTTGGTGAGGCAAATTGCCAATTACCAGCCCGAAAAAATTATCTTGCTCGATCAAGCAGAATCGCCATTGTATGATTTTCAGCAAGAACTTCTTTCTTCGTTTAATCATCTCAAATTTGAAGTTGTTATTGGCGATATAAGAAGTTACGAACGAATGGAACGTTTGTACGATTATGCACGACCTCAATATGTATTTCATGCTGCGGCCTATAAGCACGTTCCATTGATGGAAAGTAATCCCAGTGAAGCTGTTCTCACAAACGTGAAAGGTACACGCAATCTTGTTGATTTATCGATAAAATACAATGTGACCAAATTTGTCATGGTTTCGACCGATAAAGCGGTAAATCCAACAAATGTGATGGGCGCTTCGAAACGAATTGCTGAAATATATGCTCAGGCAGCCAACGAACAAGGAGTCACCCGTTTTGTGACAACGAGATTTGGTAATGTATTGGGTTCCAATGGATCGGTCATTCCACTCTTTCAAAAGCAAATTGAGAATGGTGGACCAGTGACTGTCACAGATGAGCGTGTGACACGTTTTTTCATGACAATCCCAGAGGCTTGTCAATTGGTGCTGGAAGCGGGAACGATGGGTGAAGGTGGAGAAATTTTTGTTTTTGATATGGGTGAGTCGGTGAAGATCATCGATTTGGCGCGTAAAATGATTCAATTAAGTGGCTTGGAAGTTGGTAAAGACATTGAAATAAGGGTAACTGGTTTGCGTCCCGGTGAGAAATTGTATGAGGAACTTTTAGCGGAAGAAGAAAACACTATTCCTACGCATCATCCAAAAATCTTAAAAGCAAAAGTCAGACAGGAAAATGAAAACATGATCTTGGAAATTAATTCCTTGGTTGAAATGTTCGAATCACAGCAAAATGAAAGGATTGTTTCTAAAATGAAAGAGATTGTGCCTGAATTTGTAAGTAACAATTCGGATTATGAAAAACTGGATAAAAAATGATACAACCCGCTCAAATTCAGGTTCGTTTTTCTGACTTAGATGTTCTTGGTCATGTGAACAATACAGTCTATTTCAGTTACTTTGAAATGACCAGGGTGCATTATTTCCGCGAATTACTTGGATTAGATTGGGATTGGCAATCTTATGGTATTATTCTTGTTAAAAATGAAATTGAATATAAACACTCAGTTTTATTGAATGATCGACCATCCATTAAGATGATTACAGAGCAAATTGGTGATAAAAGTTTTGTGCTGCGTTATGAATTGATGGTAAATGACGTTTTATATGCAGTTGGCAGGTCAGTGCAGGTTTGCTTTGATGCGCACACACAGAAAACAATATCAATTCCAGCAGAAATGCGAGAGATGTTGAAAAGAATTGAGGAATAAAATTTAATGAAGTTAACCTATACTTGACCCAATGAAATTTAGATTAATTATCCTGTTGTCTTTGTTTTGTTCATTCGCTTTTGGTCAGATTCCAGAAGTGAAAAAAACAAATTGCTACGACAAACTGAATGAGCGTAAAAAACAGCGTTTTGCAGATTGGGAATGTGGTAAATTAGCCGGTGTCGTTGACTGCAATGAAAAATTGACCTACGACGACAATACCAAAACGATTTTAAGTGGGAATATTGGAACTCCATTTACGGGAACGTGCGAAACTTGCCATCTAAATGGTTTGTTGGAACGGAGAATCACCTTTGTGAATGGAAAGGAAAATGGTATTGATACGACCTATTATAAAACGGGATGTCCACAAGTTGTTCGAAATCATATTTTGGGAGCGGAAATGGGGCAGTGGTTTTATTTTTATGATAGCACACAAGCTGTTGCATGGGAAATGAATTACAATTTGGGTCTTAAGCACGGAAAGCAATTGTATTTAACGAAAGAAGGAGATACAACTCGTTATGAATTTTACAACAACGGGAAATTGCATGGTGTCAAAAAGAGTTATTATCCTGAATCCAAAATTGAAAAAGAAATCAGTTACAAGAATGGAATGATGGATGGGCCATTCAAAGCATTTAGTCGCGATGGAAAACTTCTGCAGGAACTTAGTTACAAAGAAGGAAAAAAGGATGGTGAACTGAAATATTTTTACAATGATGGCACTCCTTTATCAGTGGAACATTGGACAATGGATGTAAAGAATGGTGAGTTCAAAACATTCTATTATGAAGGGAATATTCAGGTGACTGAAAATTATAAGAAGGGTGTTCCTGAAGGCTGGTTTGAGGAAAAATGGCCAGATGAAAAGGTGAAAAGATCAGCATTGTATAAAAAAGGTGTGGTGATTGAAGAACACAAGTTTGATCAAAATGGTGTAGAAACTTACACATTTGGTGTGGAGGCGAAAAAAGAAAAAGAAGACGATGCTGCACCAGGCACGGAAACAAAGAAGTCGAAGAAATCTAAAAAGTCGAAAAAAAGCAAGAAAGACGCTGATAAAGACAAAGGAAATCAGTTGAAAGTAGAATGATTACCATCGGTGTAATTGGCGGTGGCGCTGCAGGATTTTTTTCCGCGATTTCAGCAAAACAACATTTTCCGCAGAGCAAAGTCATCATCTTTGAGCGATCCTCTAAGTATTTATCAAAGGTTAAAATTTCAGGAGGTGGTCGTTGCAATGTTACGAACGCCTGTTTTGACAATCGTCTTTTGGCAGCCCACTATCCCAGGGGTGAAAATTATTTACGAAAAGCTTTTGAGCAGTTCAATGCACAATCAACAGTGGAATGGTTCGAAAATCGAGGAGTAAAGCTGAAAACATATCCCGACAATTGCATTTTTCCTCAATCCAACAATTCTCAGACAATCATCGATTGTTTTATGCATGAGGTCATTCAAAAAGGAATTGAATTAAAGTCAAATTTTCACGTAAAACAAATCGAAGTCAAAGATGCAGGATTTACGATCTGCAATGACGAGGAAACACTAAATCTGGATCGACTTATAATTACCACAGGAGGTCAGCCAAAAAGAAGCGGATTAAAATGGTTGGAAGACTTAGGGATAGCAATAATTGAACCTGTGCCTTCTTTGTTTACTTTCAACATGCCTTCTGATCCAGTGAGAGAATTGATGGGCAATGTTGTTGAGAAAACAACTGTGCGCGTGGAAGGATCCAAACTGATAGGAAAAGGTCCACTTTTGGTTACACATTGGGGGATGAGTGGTCCCGCAATTCTGCAGTTGTCAGCTTGGGGCGCAAGAGAATTTGCTGACAGAAATTACCGATTTACGATTCTTGTCAACTGGTTAAATGAAATGAAGGAGGAGGAGTTAAGATCAGAACTTTTAAACGCCTTAAAAAAGGAACCGCTTAAATTGATGACAACGTATAATCCATTTCCCATAACATTGAGATTGTGGCATTTTCTTTTAAATAGGGCCGGTGTTCCAATAGAGTTGCGCTGGAAGGATCTCAGTGGAAAAAACTTGAATCGACTTGTCAATACATTGATTAATGATCGCTATGAGGTCCAAGGCAAAACAACGTTTAAAGAAGAATTTGTCACGGCCGGTGGCGTAGCATTAAAAGAAATTGACTTTAAAACAATGGAGTGCAGAACTGTAAAAGGATTGTTTTTTGCAGGTGAATTACTCGATATCGATGGTATTACTGGTGGGTTTAATTTTCAAGCTGCCTGGACTACAGGCTTTATTGCCGGTAAGCACGTCGGTAATTGATTTTTAAACGTGTTCCCTGAAATAACGCAGCACGTCCGTAGTTGTAACGATTCCTTTCAATTTGTCGCCTTCTGTAACAGGCAATGCATGGAATTCATTTCTTAAAAAAATATCCGTCACCTCTTTTAACGTAGCTTCCCCTGAAATACAAACCGGATTTTCTGACATGATATCTTTCACGTGGTTGTTGTTATAAACGATATCATTGTCATCCAGCGATGCATTGTGAACCACCCGCATAAAATCAATTAGACTAACAATTCCTTTTATCTGTCCATGATCTGTAACGGGTATGTGGTGATGAAATTTTTGCTTTTCATACAAGTGTTTAAGCACTACTAAATTGTCATTCGGTTGAACAGAAATTGGATCTGAAGTCATGAATTTTGAAACGGCAATTGATAAGTCCATAGAATCTTTTTTTTTGTAAAAATAAGGACAGTAATCATTAAGCGCATTGATGAATGTCAATTCAAATCTTGCATTCTGCAGGTAGTTTTGTCTTATAAAGCAATGAGATCTATAAAACAAGAGAGTTAAATGGTTTCATAACGAAAAAATAAAACAGCACATAAATTAGACACCTATGAAAACAAAATCAATAGTAGAACTTGCTGCAATTTCATCAACACTTTACACCTTGTCTAAGGACAAGGAATTGAGAGAGAAATTAGCGCAATGGGCGGAAAAAGGAAAAGACAAAGTCAATGAATTCGTCAAAGATAAGATGGTGGATGAAGAGGGCAAAGAACTTGATTTCATGGAAAAGATTGCCGTCAAAATGGAAGAGTCTGCGAAGGAAATGGAAGATAAAATTTCAGAAACAGTTAGTTCTTTATACAGTAAAATGAACATTACGCATACGGATGAACTCGCCAAGATAAAGGAACGGTATGACGATATGAAAAAGGAATTGTCATTGACAAAATCCCGTTTGACTAAACTAGAAAAAAAGGAGCAATGAAATGGGCTTCTTTACAGGGCTAAGGAGTCGATATAAGTCTTTTGTTCGTTACAATCAGATCCTGCGTGTTTTTGTAAAATACGGTTTTGAGGAGTTGGTTGCATATATGATTGCTTCAGGAAAATACCGCTTTATTAGAAAGTTTATTCCACAAACAACGAAGCGTCACGCGCAGAAATACACGAAGTGGGAGAAAATGCGCTTGATTTGTGAAGAGTTGGGTCCAACCTTTATAAAGTTTGGACAGATTCTTAGCAATCGACCAGACCTTCTTCCAGATGATTTGATTCTTCAATTTGAAAAACTTCAAGACAATGTTCCGCCATTTTCTGGTTCCAAAGCAAAAGAGGTTGTGGAGTTAGAATTGAAGCAACCGATCGAGAAGTTATTCGCAAGTTTCGAATTGGATGCCTTTGCCTCAGCTTCCATGGCGCAGGTGCATCGGGTGACTTTAAATACAGGTGAAAAAGTTGCACTTAAAATCCAAAGGCCGAACATTAGGAAAACGATTGAAGAGGATATAAAAGTGATGTACCAACTTGCTACACTTTTTGAAAAGAGAATGCCTTCAACGAGAAGTTTTGATCCAAAAGGATTAGTTAAGAATTTCGAACAAAGTATTTTGAAGGAACTAGATTTTATTCATGAATCGGTTAATATTCAGCGGTTTTACGGCAATATCAAGGCTGATCCAACTGATAGTACAACACGCACGCCAAAAGTCTTCAAGCAATATACGACCAGTAAAATCCTTGCAATGGAATTCATTCAAGGGATTAAAATTTCAGATATTGGTCAGCTCAAATCAAGGGGGTTTGATGTAAGGAAGATCTCAAGGAAATTAGCTGTTTCATATATCAAGCAAGTTTTTCAGTATGGTTTTTTTCACGCAGATCCACATCCTGGAAATATTTTAGTGACAAGAGACGGAGAAGTTTGCTTTTTGGATTTCGGTATGATGGGAAACATTTTACCCAGAGATATTCAAATGTTTGCAAATCTTTTTATTTCAGTCAAAACGGAGGATCTTGCTGGAGTGGTGCGTGCATTGCAAGTAATGTCTGAAAATACTGTTATCAACGATCTTCGAGCTTTTGAATTCGCGTTGAATGAATTTCTGATGAGTTACAGTGTTTCAATGTATCATCAAAATGAAATGAGTACTATCCTGATGCAGTTAAAAGATATCATTGTCGACTATGGTATAAAGGTTCCTCCTCATTTTTTTCTTCTGGCGCGTTCTATGGTTACGATTGAAGGCGTAATTCATCACCTCGATCCTCAGCTTGATCTTATGGCATTGGCTAGGCCCTATATTGCTCAATCGATAAAAAAAGAGTTAAATCCAATGAAGTTGTTGCGCAAGATGATCAATGGAATTTATGAGTTTGGATCCTACATGGAGGAATTTCCGCAAGACCTTCGAAATGCCATTCGGAAAATTAACAATGGAATGGTCAGTGTGGATTTAACGCACAAAGGAATGGACCCAATGATTCACACAATGAATCGCGTTTCGAAACACATCATCACCTCAATAATTCTTTCTGGTTTATTAGTTGGTAGTGCGATGTTTATTATTCGAGATATTGAACCCAAATGGAACGGAATTTCAGTGTTTGCACTTATGGGGATGATCGCGGCAATCTTATTGGCAATTGGTATATGGCGAGACCTGAGAAAAGGTGATCACGACGATTGGCCTGGATGGAACCATGATTAATTCTAAACTTTTGTTTTCTTCCTTAAATTTTGATAATCCAACCAATAGATAACTTTGATCGATAAACTATTTAATGGTATGTTTTCGAACAGATTGTTCAGATTTGAGAAATAGCTTGTATCAAATTTTAAGTCATTTTGAAAAATTGCATTCTTCCAAACAAAATTAATTTCGCTTCCCGGTCTATATACCCAACGATAAACAAAATCCAATGTGAATGCATTGTAATTGATGTTGTAGACTGAGTTACCATCTGCATCCAATCCAGTATGAGCACTAGGAGACAATGTACCATCCATGTTTAGGTCGTAGAATGTATTATAGGAAAGAGCAGAACGATAATGTCTCACCCGCAATGAAATTCCCATGAGATTGGTTAGGGTATAATTTAAATTAACTGTATTTGTAATGTTGATGCGGTCTCGTGAGCCAAATAGAATGCCACTCGGCAGAACCGATGGAGTCCCAAACGGAAAAGCATATCCAATACCATTGATTGAAAACTCATGCTGCCAGGAATAAATAAGAAATAATTTATCGTTGATGCGAAAACGGGGACTGATGCTGTAAGAATATTCTTTCCACGATTCCCAGGAAATAAATGCATAGCCTGCTCCAGCGTCTAACGCAAACCGTTTTTGGTAGTTACTGGAAAACCAATAACGCAAATCACACCAGGTTGGAGAAAGAAAGTAACGTCCAGGTGTTCTTGTTTCGAAATAATCATAACCTTTTGTAAAAGAACTGTTTATGGTAAGCCCTGTTGCGTGAAACCCTTTGATGAGTGCAAATAAGTTGATGTCAGAGGTTGTAAAAGTATAGACATCTGGGTTGTACAATCGTGTGTAAGTAACTGTAGCACTTGCTCTTGATTGAAGTATTTTCCAGAAAGGTTTGTAAAACCGCAGTCCGAGAGTAGACTCCAGAATTCGCTTATTGTTATTTGTGTTAAAGCCCAGATCATTAGGGTTGTATGTATCTGATTCTTCTAAGTAGCTCCCTTGTATGACAAAAGTACCTGTCTGTTTGCCGCCACTTAGACCGAAGTTGTGACCTAAGAGTTGGTCCGAAGTATAGAGTTTTGCTGAGACGGTTCCTTTGCCTGCTATGAAATATTTGTTATCCGATAAATTGATCTTTGTATTCAGTCCTGATACATTGGCATCATAAAATACTCCCTCACGCATGACATTCGTATTCGTGAAAGTGATGAAGCTGTTGTTTTTTAAATTCTGATCCAATACCAATACGTTGTAGTTGCTTAAAGGGGATACGACAATCGATCTTTCTGCTCCTGTCGAGTCATTGATTGCCGTGCCAGATTGTTCAGCTGTAAGTCCATTAAATAAGCCGATACCGAGCCCAGTTTTTGTTCGACCTGAAATTTTAGTGGCGTTATAGAGTTGCGATGAGGCTGGAACAGCACCCAGACTTTCGCCCTGCAAGAGATTTGTTTTAAGTACTTCAGTTGGCGATTGAATGCCTATTCGCCTAGAATAAAATAAACCCGATTTATTGAACAATTCAGTGCCTTCAGTAAAGAATTGCCTGTTCTCATTGAACTGAATTTCAAATGGACTAATATTTAATACGTTATTGTCGAAAACAACTTGTCCAAAGTCAGGAACCAAGGTCATATCCAATGTAAATGCTTCGTTAAGGCCAAGTTTTATGTCCATACCTCCATTGAAAGAGCCAGACCAAGCTTTCGGATTATTTTGATCGGCACCATGATCGGCATAACCTGAAATATAGGGAGCCATTGCTAAACGAAGCGGTGGCTGGATACCTTTCAAATTTGTTAGTGAACCAAATTGTGCCGGCCAATTGTCGAAATCAGGTTTGACAGGGCTCCATACGGCTTCTTCTCGGTTGCGACTGATGTAGCGAAAGAAATTAATCCCCCAATCTTGAACATCTTTTTTGGGAAAACGAATGGCAGAGTATGGAATGCGCATCTCTAACTGCCAACCTTTCTCATTCTGCACAACAGCACTGTTCCAGACCATGTTTAATTCAGGGGTTTCTGTTTCCGCAAATTGCTTTGAATCATATTGAACCCCCATACTGCTGACTCCGAAAGCAAAAGCATTTAAATCGTCATTGTATGTGTCGAAATAAACTTGGAAATTGTCAACATTGGCGTTAAAGTCATCTCGCTGAGAAAGCACTTTTGAAACATGTTCTGGATCATCATAGCAAATCGCAGCTATGTAGATGGCTTGATCATCATAGAGTACCCTGACTTCTGTTTTTTGGCTTGATTGATTGCCAGGATTTGGCTTGAATTGGGTGAAATCAGCAGCTATATTAGCATCATTCCATTGAGCTTCTTTCATTTCTCCATCCAACGTTATTTTTTCTTTAATTGGATGTGCCTCAATCGATTTTTGAGCAATCAACTGGAGTGAGAATAAAACGCTAAGATTAAGCAGCAAAAATTTCATCAAAAACAAAGATAATTACTGACTTTGTCTTTGAAACCGAAATTGGATGAGCGGCTTTATTTCATGAAAAAAGTAGTTAAAAAACCAACAGGTGTTCCCTTTCAAATTTATTCCATATTTCGTCACGATGGCTTGGATGAGCTATTGAAGTGAGAAGCATCGCGCGATCGTGTAAACTCTTGCCAAATAAATTAACAGCACCATATTCTGTAACAACCCAGTGAACATCCGTGCGTGTAGTGACAACTCCTGATCCTTCCGCTAACGTATTAACAATTTTAGATTTTCCGTCAGAAGTGGTTGAACGAATTGCAATTATTGGTTTTCCGCCTACTGATGCCGCAGCACCTCTGATGAAATCTGGCTGACCTCCGGCCCCGGAATATATTTTCGAACCAATTGAATCTGCGCAAACCTGTCCAGTTAAATCAATTTCTATGGCCCCATTGATGGCAACAACTTTTGGGTTTGAGGCAATAATACTGACTTCATTTGATTTAGAAAATTCCAAAAAAAGAAAAGAGGTATTTCGATCGAGATAATCATAAAGTACGCTGGTGCCAAGGGCAAATGAGCAAACCGTTTTGAATCGTTCATATTTTTTATCTCTATTGGTTATAACGCCATTTTCAATTAGTGGAATAATAGCATCGGAAATCATTTCTGAATGAATGCCTAAATTTCGATGGCTGTGAAGTGAACCCAATACGGCATTCGGAATAGAGCCAATGCCAGTTTGAATAGTTGATCCATCTTGAATGATTTCTGCAACATTCTCTCCAATCTGTCTTTCGATTTTGTCAGGAAGGGCCTGCTTATAATGAGGCAGTGGTTCTGTGTGCTCGATCATAAGATCAATTTCAGAAACATGAATTACTGTATCACCAAATGTGCGGGGCATGTTGTTATTTATTTGCGCGATGACATATGTGGCGCATTCAACTGCTGCGCAGGTCACATCTGCCGATAATCCAAGTGAGCAGTAACCATGCTGATCTGGGGGAGAAACTGAAACTAAAGCGATGTCCAGAGGAATAATGTAGTTTCGAAAAAGTGTGGGACAATTACTGAGTGCGACAGGTACATAACTGCCATGGTCGTGCTGAATAGCTTGACGCATATTTTTGCCAACAAAAAAAGGCTTTGGGTTAAAAACACCCCTAAACTTTTCATCTGCAAAAGGAGCTATTCCTTCTGTATGCAGTGAATAGATACTTATATTCGTGTAATTAAGAGCTGATTTACAAAGTTCGTTAATCAGTTGTTGTGGAGCGGCTGCTACGGAGTGTATAAAAACATTGCTGTTGGATTGTAAAATTTCGGAAATTGAATGGATTGACATGGTTTCATTTTTTTTGTGAATTTCAAATAAATTCAGCAAGAAAAAATTGATTTCAAACAATCTTTCTGAATGTCAAATTGATTCTACCTTCTTCGATTTTTTTTGCTTTGGCTAGTGTGTGTTTCCAATTGTGCTGAAGCGAACCGCCCATTATTAGAAGAGATCCATTACTTAGGTGAAATGAAATCTTTTCTTTTGTCAAGTTATGTTTTAAATCAAAACGCCTTTCCACACCAAGACTAATTGAAGCAATGACGGGGTCAATTCCAAGCTCTTTTTCATTGTCAGCATGCCAACCATTGCTATCGTTGCCATCACGGTAGTAATTTGCTAAAACCGAATTGAATGTTACTCCACTTTCAGCTTCGATGCACTGATGAATTTTAGTCAATGTATCAAAATAGGTTTTTGGGATCAGACTTTTATTCGAATAACCATAATTTTCCCCATTCAAAGAATAGAAAGCTTCCAAACGAGGGATGAGGTGGGTTTTGCCAAATAGCTGAATGTTTCCTTGTTGCCAGTCTATTTTTTCAATTAACTCCTTGTACAATTGGTCGGCATGATGCTCGTCAAAGAAATGTTTTTTGAAGAGAATCCAACCATCCTTTATTTCGAATAGCTCCATTAAATGTAGCCGACAAGATCATACATCACATAGCCAGAGGTCTCTTTGATAAAAGCATCCCATACCTCGAAATTGTCGTAGTTTGGAAGAACGTATTGATCCCATTGGTATTTTCTTTTTGGGCCGCAATAATGATCTGTTGTAAATTGATCACATTTCATTCCTTCCTTCTCAAAACAGGCCATTGCTCTGCGCATGTGTTTTCCCGAGGTGATAAGCAGAAATTTTTTAAAGTGGGGATAGGATTGGTCCAGGATTTTTTTCGATTCAAGAGCGTTTTCATGAGTATTTCTGGACACCTCCTCAGTAATGATGTCTCCTTCTGGTATGCCCCAGGAGACTAAAACCTCCTTCATTTGAGCTGCTTCGTGCAAGCCACGGTCTGTGACATAGCCATTGTCGCCAGAGATCATGATTTTTTTTATTTTTCCCTTGTGGTAAAGTGTCAATGCTTGCCAAATGCGATCTCCACCTCTTCGAATGCTCAATACATCTAGATCTGTGTTGTATTCAGCCATACCTGTAAGCACTATGCCAACATCGTAGTGTTTGACGTCTTTGATTTTTTTTCCCGGAATCTCCCACATTCTGAATAATTCCCCAAGAATGCTTGAGTTTGTAAAAAACAAAAAGAGAATGATTGCAAGCCATTTGAATCGTTTTTTCCAAGGTTCGCGCGGCCAGAAAAAATGAAGTCCCACGGCAGCGATAAACCAATTGAATGGCGACAATAGAAACAGCAGTGCTTTTGAAAGTAGGAAGAACATAGTGCAAAAATAAATGGTTTCTTCCGTTAAATTGTCGAATTCCTTTCACTAAGAAGAATTAGTTTTGTAAAAAAAAGATTCTATCGATGAAATTACTGGAGGATTTATTTGGAATAAAATATACGGATATCAATCAATTTTTGGTGAAAATGGGCACGAATCTGCTGATTGCCATCTTGATATTGATCATTGGATTTTGGTTGGCTAAAGTCGTTTCGAAAGGTTTGAAAAGAGTGCTTCGAAAAAGCCATACAGATGAGGGCTTGGTGACATTCATATCCAGCTTTATGTCGATGGTTTTACGCATCTTAGTTGTAATTACATCCATTACCCAAATTGGTGTCGAAATGACTTCCTTTGTCGCCATTTTAGGAGCAGCTGGTTTGGCAATAGGTATGGCTTTTTCAGGCACATTATCCAACTTTGCCGGTGGAGTG
>JBIIQP010000061.1:0-13283 GCA_044341975.1 Crocinitomicaceae bacterium | reverse complement strand
TTATTTGGTGAGAAAATACCTTAAGGAGGATGTTCAAGTAAGTGACTGACGTTTTTTAAGGTGCCAAAAAAGATAAAAAACACATACTAAAGCCATAAGTGCCCCAAACAGAAATCCTGCAAGAATAGTTGATTTAGTGCTGTCATAGATTAACAAGGTTGAAAGAGACCCAGTCATAATTCCAAGTTCCAAAGCGATAAACATAGTGCCTGAACCAACACCTCTGCGGTCTACATGAGAAAGATCTGCTGTCCAGGCGAATAAGGTTGGACTGGATATTCCTGTAGCAATTCCAAATACAATTGAAGCTGCAACATACGTGTAAATATCTTTAGCTATACCAATCATAATCATGCTAATAAAAAGTACGCTCATTCCAATTAACAATGTCTTTCTGCGGCCAATTCGATCGGAAACAGAGCTCGTGAAAAGTCGAATTAAAATGGTTGATATGACGTATGTTCCAAAGAAAAACCCTTTGTTTTGAATTCCCAAGTATTCGGACATGTCTGGTGTTAAAACAAAAATAATCCCAGAACAAATAGCGGAAAGAAACATCACAACTGCAGCAGGAAGAACCGAGGGTTCAAAAACATCTTTCCAAGAGACCTTTAATAAGGAAAAATTAAATTTTACTGGATTCTGAAGTGTCTCTGTCACGGAAAAAAGTAAAATACTTGATAGTGCAGCAGTTCCAGCGGAAATCATAAATAAACTTGATATCCCAATTTCCTGATAAATAAAACTGCCCAATGATTGTCCAACTCCAATGCCTAGTGAAATAAATGTGCCCCAAATTCCCATTCCTGCGCCTCGTTTGTGTTCTGGTAAAATGTCAGTGATTAAAGCAGTGGCGCCTGTTGGAGTGAATCCAGCGCTGAATCCATGCATGAACCGAAGTGTAAGGAAAAACCAAACAGAAAAGGAGAGCGGGTAGAGCGTTGAAACGATAAAACAAACCAATATGCCAATGATCATTACTTTTTTGCGACCGATATAATCTGAAAGTTTACCAGAAAATGGTCTTGAAATTCCAGCTGAAATAGTGAATAGGGAGATGATCAAACCTTTTTGGGAGCTGCCGCCTAAATTGGTTAAAAATTGATTTAATTCGGGGAGTATAAGGTTGAAACTTGTCATAAAAAGGAACATGGAAGCACACATGAACCAGAAATTTTTGGAATAACCCTTTGACATGGAACAAAAGTAATGTTAAACAATGGTTTTCTGATGAGGAAATTTGAAACATCTTTTGTCCAAGGTTGTTTTATCTTTGTTTAAAATTAAAAGATGATAAAGGAAGCTACTTTTGGTGCGGGTTGTTTTTGGTGCATTGAAGCATGTTATAAAGAAATGATTGGTGTGATAGACGTTTATCCTGGTTATTGCGGTGGACAAATACTTAATCCTTCATATAAGCAAATCTGTGAGGGAAATACTGGCCATGCCGAAGTTGCAAGGGTTGTATTTGATGATACACTGATTTCGTTTGAACAATTATTGGAAGTCTTCTGGTTTGTGCATGATCCAACACAATTAAATCGTCAAGGACATGATATAGGAACACAATATAGATCCGTAATTTTCTACCACGATGACGAACAGAAAAATCAAGCTGAATATTTCAAACAGAAATTATCACAAGAGAAAGTCTGGGAAAAACCTATTGTGACGGAAATTACACAATTAAATAATTTTTACAGAGCGGAGGAATATCATCACAACTATTTCGAGTTGAATCCTGAAAACATGTATTGTCAGTCTGTTGTGCGTCCAAAAGTGGAGAAATTTAAAAAGGTGTTTGCAGCGAAACTGAAATAAAAAAGGTCCGCAAATGCGAACCTTTTAATTTGGATTGATCTACTTATTTTATAATTCGTCTTCAGATTTTTCCTCAAGCTTTGAACCCTTCAGTTCTTTTTCATTTTTGCGGTTTTCCTGAATTTTTTCTTTTCGCATGTCCTGCTGTTGTTTGAATTTTTCAAACTGCTCAACAGTTAAGATTGTTTTCAAAACATCGTTTCTACCTTGCATGTTTCCTTTAATTGCTTCCTTTTTTTGTTCAGGAGACATGTTTACGTTGGTTCTAATTGCCTCATTTTTTTGCGCAATTCCCAAATTTAATTCTGTAATTTTTGCTTGCTGATCCGGAGATAAGGCTAGTTGTTTCGTCATTCTTTCCGTGTGTAGCTTCGCTCTTTCTTCGGGAGATCGTTTCGTTTGTTCCTGAGCGTTTAATGATTGCGCAGTAAATAAGAATGCTGCAGCAATGAATAAGGATTTTAAAAGTTTCATACTATTGTTTTTTATGTGAACGTTCTTGAATCAATAAATATTGTGCCAAATTAACGAATAATATAAAAGTTAGTTAGAATTACAATAAATCTTCATCCACTAAGTCATTTCCACTTCCTTTTCCAATGAGAATAATGAACAATGTCAAATCATAAAATAGATGTGCAAAAATGCTAAACCAGACTCCCCAAAAAACAAAACCATAACCAATTACAACAATGAATGGCAAAACTAAAAGTCCATAAAATGAAACCGATGGCTGTTTTATGCTGAAATAGCCATGAATTGCTACGAAAATAATCGATGTGAGAATTACGCCTAAGTAGGGTTGAATTCCAGATCGAAACAGCAATTCTTCACCAACGCCAGCACAAATGGACAAGAATAGAGCATCTAGGTAGGATAAATGCATCTCACGAATCATTTTTTCTACTTTGAGTGGAATTTTCTGAAAAAACGCAGTATTAGTGATGTTATTTATGATGAATGCAAATAGAATTCCAACAAGCGTTCCGCTAAGAATAGAAGAAATTGAAAAATGTTTGACCTGAAGGAAATCACTTAGCGATTGTTTTTCATAAAAATGCCACCATAAATAGGAGGGAAGGGGAAAAACGAACAAGGTAACCAGTCCAAGGAGTCGTATTTTATTTTTAGTCAAAATCCGTTAGTTCGTTGCATCAAAAAGTTGCGAAAGATAATTCTCTGCAAAACGACATTCTTTGTTGAACGCATTTAACATGAGCGCATATGTCGCAGCGAAAAGGATGACCATTATCATTCCTGAAAAATTATTGCTTTTTGCAGGATTTGTGAAAAGAGTCTGAAATATTAGGAACAACATATAGAGAGAGAAACTCACCAAAAGAAATAAACTTAGAGGTGACAATTTCATCGTAATGTCAATCTTTGAATTTTTATCAATTGTTGAAATTTCTCCTTTTACAACGGGTATAAACGAATTTTTTCGGTTTATAACGTGGTATATTTCGAATGAATTTTCAAAGATTTTTCCTTTGAATGGACGTGATGCATTTGAAATATTAAAAATGCCCTCTGAAGAATCAATTCTGCTAGAAAGACGTTGTTGTATTTCCTCTGTTGAAAGTTTAGAATTAATTGCTATTCTGTTGGCAGGATAGAGGTTCATCAAAATCTCAAATGTTTCACGGTGTTGCCGTTGTTTATTAATTGTTTCAAGGATTCAATGCCAATTTTAAGATGGTTGTCAACGAATTGAGTAGTCACTGCGCTGTCACTTTTTTCGGTTTTCACACCTTCAGGAACCATTGGCTGGTCGGAGACAAGTAGTAATGCTCCGGTAGGAATTTTATTTGCAAATCCAACGGTAAAAATGGTAGCCGTCTCCATATCGATAGCCATCGCTCTGATACGTTGGAGGTAAGTTTTAAATTCTTCATCATGTTCCCACACGCGACGATTGGTAGTATAGACGGTACCTGACCAATAATCCCTATCAAAATCACGAATAGTTGTTGAAATCGCCTTTTGTAATGAGAAAGCAGGCAATGCTGGAACTTCAGCAGGAAAATAATCATTGCTTGTTCCTTCCCCGCGAATTGCGGCGATTGGTAGGATTAGGTCTCCGACTTCATTTTTTCTTTTCAAACCGCCGCATTTTCCGAGGAATAAAACAGCTTTTGGTTGAATGGCAGAAAGTAAATCCATACAGGTTGCGGCGGAAGCACTTCCCATTCCAAAGTTGATAATGGTAATTCCATTTGCTGTTGCACATTGCATTGGTCTGCCTTTACCAACAATTTCAACACCATTCATTTCTGCAAATTTCTCGACATAATTGTGGAAGTTGCAAAGTAAAATATAGTCTCCAAAATTGTGTAACTCTTCACCGGTATAGCGAGGGAGCCAATTATCTACGATCTCTTTTTTTGTCTTCATTTTGAAACAACATTTTACTGAATAAATTGATGTCTATCGGCCACCAAAAATGGAACTTCCAACACGCACCATTGTGCTTCCTTCTTCAATGGCAAGAGCATAATCACCACTCATACCCATTGAAATCTCCTTGAAATTTTGATTTTTAGAAAAACACTTATCTTGAAGGCTTTTGAATATTGCATGAAGCGCTTGGAATTCTTTTTTGATTAATGACTCATTGTCTGAAAATGAAGCCATTCCCATGACACCAACGATATTAATATTCTTTAATTCTTTAAATTCTTCGGAAGAAATCAAAGCTTCAGCTTCCAACAAAGAAAGTCCGAATTTCGTTTCTTCTTGAGCAATATGGAATTGCAACAAACAATCAATTATTCGATTGTTCTTTTTTGCTTGCTTGTCAATTTCCTTTAATAATTTTAAACTATCAACAGAATGAACTAAATGAACAAAAGGTGCGATATACTTCACTTTATTCGTTTGTAAATGCCCAATCAAATGCCACTGGATATCTTTTGGTAAAAGCTCGTGTTTCTCGAACATTTCCTGTACTTTATTTTCTCCAAAATGTCGCTGCCCTGCTTTGTAAGCTTCTTCTAAGTCACTTACTGGTTTTGTTTTTGAAACAGCGATCAAGGTGACGTGCTCTGGAATTTCTTTACGAATTTCCGCAAGTTTTTCCTTTATCATTCGTTGATGTTGTAAATGGTTAATCCGCTGCGTAATTTGGGTTCAACCCATGTGGACTTTGGTGGCATGATCAATTGATGGTCAGCAACTTTTTTAACTTGACCCATAGAAGCGGGATACAAGACAAATCCCACACTAAATTTGCTTTTTTTGATTCGTTCTTCAAAAGATTCAATGCTTTCTGCACCACTAACAAATTCTATATTATCATCAGTTTTAAGATCTTGAATACCCAAAATTGGATATAAAACGGATTGAGTAAGAATTTCAGCGTCTAAACATTTAACCGGATGTGATTCATCAATAATGTGCGGTTTGCAATTCAACTCAAACCATTTTCCTTCAAGACACATCGTCATTTGATGTTCATGGCTTGGTTTTGATGATTTTTCCAAGGACTTAATTTCAAATGATTCAGAGAGTAAAGTTAAAAATTCCGCTATAGACAATTTGTTTAAGCTCTTAACTAGCCTATTGAATTCTAGTATTTTAAGTTTGTTTTCATCAATGAAAAATGCAAGAAAATAGTTTTCATTTGGAAAATGAATTTTACCGGAATCGTCTCTTAGTCTTTTGAGTCCAGCTGAAGAAGCTGAGCGATGATGGCCATCTGCAATATATGTCGCAGGCAATTTTTCAAAGGCTTTAATGATTGCGTTCGAATCATTTGAATTTAGAACCCACAATTCATGAGTAATGCGATCTGTAGTCGTAAATTCATATTCAGGTCGCTCCGAAATGTATTTTTCTAACAATAGATCTATTTCATTTTCATGAGGGTGAGAGAGAAGCACGGGTTCAGCATTGTACCCAACAATGTCTAGGTAATTCGTAAACATCGCTTCTCTGGAAGTCAAAGTTGCCTCATGTTTTTTAATCAAGTCTTGCTCATATTCCTCAACACTTGCACCAGCTATTACACCTGTAAATGCATGACCCTCTTTCGTTTGTCTATAAACGTAGATATGAGCATCCAGATCTTTAATAAGGATTCCCTGATCGATAAATTCCTTGTATTTATCTTTCACTAAGCCAAATCGTTCTAGAGAATTCGGCTTTGTTTTTATTGTCTTATCAAATTCGGGATTAATAATCCTTAAAAAGGTATACGGATTGTCCTCCAATTTTGCTTTCAAAACATTTTTCTTGTAAGAATAATAAGGTCTGGTTGCAACGAGGTGCACCTTATCACGAACAGGTCGCAAGGCTTTAAAAGCAGAAATTTTTGTCATTTATAATTAGAAATTAGGCATTTGCAAATTGACCAATGATCAACGACGCTAATTCTTCACCAATTCGATCTTGAGCTTCCATAGTTGCCGCACCGATGTGTGGTGTACACGCAATATTTGAATGATTTAATAAATCTTTTCTTGGATTAGGCTCATTTTCAAAAACATCGAGTGCAACTCCAGCAACTTGTCCATTTTCGAGAGCAACCAACAAATCATCTTCATTTATAACGCCACCTCTGGATGCATTTACTAATCGAGCACCTTTTTTCATCAAGCCAAATTCCTTTGCTGTGATCACTGCACTTCCATCCGCCTGTTTCGGGACATGTAAAGAGATATAATCCATTTTTCCAATAACCTCATGAAGCGATTGGCTTGGAGTAATACTTACACTTGCTTCTTGGCTTGTTCCAATTGGAACTTTCACTAAAACTGGATTTGTTTGCAGGTCAACTGCGATAACGTCCATGCCTGCACCTAAAGCATAGGATGCTAGACTCTGACCAATACGACCAAAACCAACGATACCAATCGTTTTTCCGCGCAATTCGACACCTTTAGCATATTTCTTCTTTAGAGCAGAAAAATCGCCACTTTCCATGTTCTTATATGAATCGTTCAATGAACGAGAAATAGCGAATAGGTGACCCATTACTAATTCTGCTACAGATTGAGATGACGAAGCGGGAGTATTGATGACCGTAATTCCTTTTTCACGAGCATAAGCAACATCAATATTGTCCATGCCAACTCCACCGCGGCCGATAAGTTTTATTCCAGGACAAGCATCAATTACCTCTTTGCGAACAGTTGTAGCGCTTCGAACAAGCACCATTTCAATTCCTTGTTCGTTCACTTCTTTTGCTAAATCTTCTTGAGCAACTTTTTCTGTTATAACAGTAAAGCCAGCTTTCTCTAAAAGTGATTTTCCTAATTCGGAAATTCCGTCGTTTGCTAAAATCTTCATTTTTATAAGTATTAAAACGAATTACTTATCCGTTCTTTTTAGTGAATTCGTTCATTACATCTACCAAGACTTGCACACTTTCAAGTGGAAGAGCATTGTACATAGATGCTCTGTATCCACCCGTTGATCGGTGACCGGGTAAACCTACGATTCCGGCTTCTTTCCACATTTTATCAAATGTTTCCTGATGATTTTCATCTATCAATGTGAAAGTCACGTTCATTTTGGAACGGTCTTCCATTGCAACTGTTCCATTGAATAAAGGATTGCTATCTATTTCTTCATATAGCATAGCTGCTTTGGCGTTGTTTTTTGCCTCCATCGCTTTCACACCGCCGTTAGCAAGCAGATCGCGGAGGTTAAGCATTGCCACATAAACCGAAAATACTGGTGGTGTATTTAGCATTGATTCCTTTTCTACATGTTGCTTAAGATCAAGATATGTAGGCATAAAAGGAGAAGTAGATTTTCCTAAAACATCATCTTTAACGATGTAAAGTGTTGCGCCAGCAGGACCAAGATTTTTCTGAGCTCCAGCATAGATTAGATCAAAGTCTGCGACATTAATTTCTTTAGAAAATATATCAGAAGACATATCACAAATTAATGGCAAGTCTATCTTTGGAAAACTGTGAAACTGAGTTCCGTAAATTGTGTTATTCGATGTGAAATGAATATAATCTGCGTCAGTTGGTATAGAATAATCCTTTGGGATGTAAGAAAATTTCTTATCCTCTGATGAGGCAAAAACATTTACGTCAACACCTACTTTTTTCGCTTCTTTGATTGCTCCAGAAGCCCAAGTTCCAGTGTTGATGTATCCGGCTTTCTTTTTGTCGCGCATCATGTTCAATGCAGCGATAGTGAATCCAAGTGTTGCACCACCTTGCAAATATGCAACAGAATAACCTGATGGCACATTTAATGCTTTTTTTACTAGATCCATTGCTTCGTCCATGACAGCAACAAAATCTTTGTGTCTGTGCGATACTTCCAAAATGGATAATCCATTGAAATCTAAAACTGCCGCTGCAGCTTCTTTGAATACATTTTGCGGAAGAATGCACGGTCCCGCACCAAAATTATGTTTCATATCGTTGTTTGTTTATGCACTTCAAATTTCAAAAAAAGAAACCAAAAAAGGGCTATTTAAAATCAATTTTATTGAGCAAAAAAAAGCTGTCATTTCTGACAGCTTCAAATTATTCTTCGGACTTCTTAGTTTCTTTCTTAACAGCAGGTTTTTTTGCGGCCGGTTTTTTCTCAGCAGCAGCTTTCGGAGTAGCAGCTTTTTTTGCAGGTGCTTTTTTCTCAGCAGGCGCTTCGGCTTTTACTGCTGCTTTCTTTACTGATGGTGCTGCAGGTTTTGTTTCTTTCTTTTTGCGCGAATTACCATATGAACCCATTGTGCGCTTACCTTTTGCTGTTTTTTTATCTCCTCTTCCCATGATGGTGATGTTTTTGTTTATATATTGACAATTAAGACGCTACAAATATATTACTCTTTTCCAAATAATCGTCTTCGTATTTCATCTTCTAACTCTTGTCCGCCACGAAGAATTTTTCTACACCACTTCAATTTGAGTGAAATTTGTTCTTCCTGTGTTAGTTTCCAGTCGACAGAACTTTTTTCTAAACGTTGTCTTAGAACATTTAATATAATAGCAACAGAAACAGAAATATTAAAACTTTCAGTGAAGCCATACATGGGAATACTCACGAATTCATCTGCTGCGGCCTTGACTTCATCCGAAATACCTCTTCTTTCTGTTCCAAAAATGAGAGCCATCGGTTGGGATATGTCAATGTCATTTATTGTTTTTTCATTCGCATGTGGCGAAGTTGCAACTATTCGGTATCCTTTTGAACGAAGATTGTTGATGCAATCCATTGTTGGATTTCCTCCTTGGTCGTAATTAAACATATCAACCCAGCGTCCAGCTCCAAGAGCAATATCCCGCTGAACCTTATATTGATTGTCTTTTTCGATGACATGTAATTGCTGAATACCAAAACAATCACACGATCTTAAAACTGCAGATGCATTGTGTTCTTGGTACACATTTTCAAGCGAAACGGTTAGAAAATTTGTTCGTTCTGCTGCAATTCTATCAAACATTTCCTGTTTGCTAGGTGTGATTATTTTATACAGTTCGTTGAGGACAATTTGGTTTTGATTCATGAAGGGGTCGGAAGAGTTAGGGGAGGGTTTAAAGGGTTCAATGGGTTCAAAGGGTTCAATGGGTTCAAAGGGTTCAAGGGGTTCAAAGGGTTCAAGGGGTTCAATGGGTTCAAAGGGTTCAATGGGTTCAAAGGGTTCAAGTCATTTTGAGCATTAAAAAAGGGGAATCTCACGATTCCCCTTTAATTTCTTTGCAGAAACTTGGATTAGTTTACCTTTCCAGAAAGTTCAGCACCAGCTTTGAAACGTACAACGTTTTTCTTAGCGATTTTGATTTCTTTTCCAGTTTGTGGGTTACGTCCAGTTCTTGCAGCACGCTCAGAAACTGAGAAAGATCCGAATCCTACTAGAGAGATTCTGTCACCTTTTTTCAAAGCTGCAGCTGTAGCGTTAACAAATCCGTCTAATGCTTTTTTAGCATCTGCTTTTGACAATCCAGCTTCAGATGCGATAGCATCGATCAATTCTGCTTTGTTCATAGTACTGGTTTTTTTAGTTTGTTTGTAAATAATTATCGAAACAAATATATCGGAATAACCACGTCAGTCAAGAGTTTCGGTAAAAAAAAGTGCTTTTTTGTTGATAAAAGTGATCTTTTGTTGATAACCACCCCTAAAAACCCCATAAAACAAGGGTGTTTCGACTAATATTAATTATTCTTCGTCGAATTTATTCGTGTCAATTTGCCAATTTTCTATTGTATTACCTGCTAAGAATTCTTTGAAATGCATCTTACGCTTTCCTTCCGGCTGCAATTCGGTAATTAATAAGTGTTTGTCCTGACAAGGGAATAACAAGCCCTCTTTCGAAGCTGAGATGATTGATTTAGTTAAAACTGGTAGATTGGTTTCTTCGCTTTTAAATAGTTTGAAGGTTTTCTTTTCATTTAAATGATTCACTAATGTGCACCAAGCGGCAGGATAGGGAGAAAGTCCACGTATAAAATTGTGAACAGTTGCCGCAGGTTGTTCAAAGTTAATTTTACAATCTTGTTTAAAGATTTTTGGTGCGTTTTTTAGCTCACCCTCAGCAAGCTTAAGTTGATCAATTGGTTTGGCTGTTCCTTTAGAAATTTTTACTACTGTTGAAAAAGTCACTTCAGCTCCTAGTTGCATTAGTCGATCATGCAATTCGCCAACTGTTTCATTCGCACCAATGGATAATTTGGACCTTTCAATGACCATTCCAGTGTCGATTTCCTTTTCGATAAAAAAGGTGGTGACACCTGTTTCCTTTTCACCATTTATAATTGCCCAATTTATAGGGGCTGCACCACGGTATTGAGGAAGGAGCGAGGCGTGAAGATTGATTGTGCCTTTTGAAGGCATTGACCAAACACTTTCTGGAAGCATTCGAAACGCAACGACAACAAATAAATCTGCATTGAGGGATTTTAATTCGAATTGAAATTGTTCATCCTTGAGATTAGTAGGCTGAAGAACAGTAAGTGATTTTGAAACTGCGTATTTTTTTACAGCACTTTCTTGAATTTGTTGACCTCGTCCTGCTGGTTTATCAGGTGCCGTAATTACTCCAACGATTGAAAAGTTTTCATTCACTAGTTTGTCTAAAATGCACACTGCAAATTCAGGTGTACCCATGAAAACTATTTTAAATTCAGAATTTTCCATTAAACTTTTTTGTTTTGCCAATCAAACGTTCGAAGGTACACTATTGAAAGGATGCCCATAGTACCGAAATAGATGTACTCAACTGTCCACACCCAAAAAATATCGAATTTGAAAATCTTTATGAATAAATAAGAAAACAAGGTATAGACTAAAACATTTATTACCTCAATCAAAAAGGATGCTCTTGTATTTCCGCTGCCATTGATTGTTTGAAAATAAACACTTACAAAACCATACATAAAAATTGAACCTGCAATATATCGGAGTATTTCAGAACTTTTTTCAAAATATGTAGTTTCTGGATTGATAAATGCGATAAGTTTTTCAGGATATAGAATGGCGCCGTGAAAAAAAATGAAAAGGAAGACTACTGTAAGCAATTGAATCCGACGTTGAATTGTTTTAAGAGCATGAAGATCTCCTCTTCCAAGGTACTGTGAAATGTAGGTCTTTGTTGTACCACCAAATCCCCAGATAGGAACAAAAACCAGAAAATAGATTGAACGAATATTTTGAGATACCGTTAATTCAAACTTGCCCATCTGTTCAATCCAAGTGAAAAAGATAGTCCATGTTGCTAATGCAATAAAACCCTGAAACATCAATGGACTCCCAATATTCAGCAATTCTTTAAAAGAATCTTTGTCAATACTGAAGTGTGATAGTAATTTATAGTCAGCTTTTTCTTTTGATACTAAAAGCATCACAATTAAAAAAAGCATGGATATTCCGTCAGCAATAGTAGAAGCTAATGCCGCACCTTCCAAGCCCATTTCAGGGAAAATTGAATTCCCAAATATTAATCCTTTACCAAAAAGGTAGTTTGATACTGCAGAAATGATAGCTGAAGCTAGAACAATCCAAGTACGTCCTTTCGCTATGAATAAGGCCTGAATTGAGAGTGTGATCATTGCAAAGAACAATGCGAAGCTTCTGATGCGGATAAACTTTCCTTGAAGAACACTTAAATCTTTGTGTTTTGAATACCAATCCAACATGCCAGGCATTATAAATTGCATGATGATAAATAGGATAGAGGCAATTACGAGGTGAGTTAGAATTGAGGTTCCAAATATTCTACCGATCGAATCAAAACGATTTTGACCGATTCTTCGCGCTATCAAGATCTGAGCTCCATCTCCCATTCCTGCAAGTGCCATAAACATAGTAACGTATATTAATCCGCCATTTCCAACGGCATCAAATTCAATTGTACTGTGTCTGCTTATTAAATAGGAATCTGTGATTAAGATAATGGCCTGGATGAAACTTGACACCATAAGTGGCAAAGCGACTCCGAGGATGGTTCTATATCTGTAATCTATAGTCAAGGATTTGGGGGTTAAAATAGGTTCAAATGTTCAAAAGGTTCAAATGTTCAATAGTTCAAATTTCATTCGACCTCAATGACTAATCCTTTCAAATATTCACCCTCTGGATGAAACGCATTAATTGGATGATCACCGGGCTGGTGTAATTGTTCAATAATTCTCACATTCCTTCCTGCTTCGATTGCTGCTGCAATAACAGTATTGTTGAAAAGGTATTTATCGACTACCTGTGAACATGAGAAGGTAAAGATTAAACCTCCAGGTTTTATTTGGCGTATTGCATGGGCATTCAGACGTTTGTATCCCTGTATCGCTTTATGTCGTTTGTCACGGTGCTTGGCAAATGCAGGTGGATCTAACACAATAATATCGTAATCTTCCTTGAGATCTTTCATGTATTCCATTGCATCAGCTAAGATGGATGCATGTCGATCACCATACCCGTTCAAAACAACATTTTGCTCTGTTAATTCAATCGCTTTTTTAGAACTATCCAATGAATGCACCAATGTTGCTCCATTTTGAATTGCGGAAAGACTAAAACCTCCAGAATAGCAGAAGGTATTCAGTATTTTTTTTCCTTTAGCATACTTGCCTAAAAGAGCTCTGTTTTCACGCTGATCAACAAAAAAACCTGTTTTCTGACCATTGATCCAATCGATATTGAGTTTTACTCCATATTCGTGAGCAATATGAGGCGTTTCGCAATTCCCATAAATGTATGCATCCACAATATCAGATCTTTGAGACAAAGTATCGGATGATTTTGAGTAAACAGCTTTCAGATTCTCTTTTAGTGCTTTTTGTAAGGATACTGAAATTAGTTCTACAGAACGGTACATGCCAATGCTGTGGCATTGAATAACAGCGCACCCATTGTAGTAATCTATTATTAACCCAGGAAGAGAATCGCCTTCACCATGAATGAGTCTACAAATAGTGTTTCCCGTATCAAAAAGGCCTAGTTTTCTCCTTAATTCAACGGCATTATCGATACGATGTTGGAAAAAATCTTGATCAATACTGACA
>JBIIQP010000060.1:0-13728 GCA_044341975.1 Crocinitomicaceae bacterium | reverse complement strand
TTCCATCTTGTATCATGTTGGATCAAAAAATGAAAATCCACAAAAAACCGGATTTGCTCACTTCTTTGAGCATTTGCTCTTCGAAGGATCCACAAATATCGGTCGCGGTGAATACAGCGAACTGGTTGAAAAAAATGGAGGTACGTTGAACGCGAACACCTCGCAAGACAGAACGTATTATTATGAAATTCTTCCATCCAATCAATTGGAATTAGGATTGTGGTTAGAAAGTGAGCGTTTGTTGCATGCAAAAGTTGACAACACAGGAATTGAAACTCAGAGAAGTGTTGTAAAAGAAGAAAAACGTCAGCGCGTTGACAACCAACCATATGCATCCTTCCTTACTGAAATGTTCAGCCGAATGTTTACAGTTCATCCATACAACTGGGTGCCAATTGGAAGCATGGAGCACCTTGACGCTGCGCAAGAGGAAGATTATGTAAATTTCTACAAGACATTCTATGTTCCAAGTAATGCTACGCTGTCAATCGCTGGTGATCTAAACATCGAGCAGACGAAGAAATGGATTGACAAATACTTTGCTTCCATCCCTAAAGGCCAGGCAATCAACCTATTTAGAGACTTTGAAAACCTGAGCGATGCTGATTTTGAAAAGCGTTACGGTATGCCGAAGTCGAAATTTGATGCAAAGGACTTCTTCAATTCAAAGAATCCTGGAGCAAAAAGACTCATCACATCTTTGACCGCAAAAGCAATCGACATTCCTCGTCCAACAAAAGACACTGAGAAATTAACTGCCGTTAAGAAAGATGTGGTTTATGATAATATCCAATTACCAGCATTGTTTATGGGATACAAATTTCCTTCTCAAACTGATGCTGATATCTATGCGCTTGAAATGATGAACGAGGTTTTATCTGGTGGTTCAAGTTCTCGAATCAATAAAACGATTGTTGAGAAGAAACAAATGGCAACGTTTGCTTTTTCTTTCAATTACGGATTGGAAGATGCAGGTGTTGGAATTTTCGCTGCAATTGCCGCAAATGGCATCAACTTGGAAGATATTCAAAAAGAATTCGACGCTCAAATTGATCTTATGAAAACTGAATTGATTTCACAGGAAGAATTTGAAAAAGTGCGCAACCAATTTGAAAACAACTTCGTTAGCTCAAATGCCTCTATCGCAGGTGTGGCAGAAAATCTTGCGGACAACCACGTTTATTACGGAAGTGCAAGTCGCGTAAACACACAACTTGATGGTTACATGAAAGTTACACGTGAAGACATTCAACGTGTTGCTAAAAAATACCTAACACAAGATGCACGTGTTATCCTACATTATTTACCAAAAGAAACGAAATAAGCTGACCGCCATGAAAAAGTTTTTCATTCTTGCAGGATTGTTAATACCTGCTTTAGTTTTCGGTCAATTGGACCGTTCAGCGCGTCCGGCAGCAGCCAAGGCGCCAACAATTAACATTAAAGATTCAGAAGTTTTCAAGGCTTCGAACGGAATCACTGTGATACTTTCTGAAAATCACAAACTACCTCGAGTCTCCATTGATTTGGTGATGGGATCTGATCCACGCGTTGAAGGTTCAAAAGCTGGTCTTTCAGAAATGGCCGGTTCATTGATTCTTTCTGGTACTTCAAATAGAACCAAAGATCAATTAGACAATGAAAAGGATTACATCGGTGCATCATTAGATGCAAGTGACAATTCTATTTCTTTGTCCTGCTTGACAAAGCACTTGGATAAAGGCTTAGTACTTTTTTCTGATGTCTTGTTAAATGCCAATTTCCCTCAGTCGGAATTTGACCGTATCAAAAAACAAAATGAATCAGCTCTACTTTCAGCAAAATCTGATCCAGGTACAATGGCAGACAATGCAGAAAAGAGAGTGAATTTCCCGAATCACCCTTATGGTGACGTGATGACAGAAGCATCCTTGTCAACTATCACAAGAGACGATGTTGTAAATTATTACAAGGAAACATTTACTCCAAATGGAAGTTACCTGGTTTTTGTTGGAGACATCAATAAAGCAGAAGCATTGAAAATCGTTGAGCAATACTTTGCAAAGTGGACAGGTGTTGAACCTACAAAAGCAGAGACTGGCGATGGAGCATTTAACAAAGGGAATAGAGTGATTTTCGTTAAAAAGCCAGGAGCAGTTCAATCTGTCATCCAAGTTTCATTTCCAATTAAAATGCGTACGGGTGATCAAAACCAATTGCCTTTAACCGTTTTAAATGGTATTCTTGGTGGTGGTGGTTTTGGTACACGTTTAATGCAAAATTTACGTGAAGACAAAGCTTACACGTATGGCTGTTATTCCACATTGAATGTTACAGAAGATGGATCTTGGTTATCAATCGGCGGTAATTTCCGTAACGATGTAACTGATTCAGCAATAACACAGATTCTTTTCGAATTAGACAAAATCACAAGTGATTATGTGAAAGATGATGAATTGAACCTGACCAAATCATCTATGGCCGGTGGTTTTGCACGTTCGCTTGAGCGTCCTCAGACAATTGCTCGTTTTGCTTTGAATATTATTAGCAACAATCTGAACAAGGATTACTATCAATCCTATCTGAAAAGATTGGAAGCAATCTCCAAAGAAGACGTCCTTCTAATGGCTCAAACTTATTTCACAGCAAAGAATTGCAATATCGTTGTTGTAGGAAATGAAGAAATTCTGGAGAAGCTAAAGCAATTTGATGCAGACGGGAAAATTGAAATGCTTGATGCTTTTGGCGAGCCTCTTAAGGAAGTGAAGAAAGCTGATATTACAAAGGATCAATTGATTGAAAAGTATATCTATGCTGTAACAAAAACGACTACATTAAAAGCTGCAGCTAAAAAATTGAAAAAAGTAAAGTCAGTTGAAAAGAAAACAGAATTGAGCATGGCTCAAATCCCTTTCCCTTTGAGTTCAACAGATTTATGGGTTGCACCAAACCATGAAGGTCAAAAATTGGAAGGACAAGGAATGACATTCCAAAAATCTTATTTCGATGGAACAACTGGTGGCTCTTCAAGCATGCAAGCTGGAAAGAAAGACTTAACTACAGAAGAGATTGCCGCTAAACAGAAAGCGACTGGATTATTTCCTGAGTTGAATTACTCAAAAACAGGCATGAAATATGAACTAGTGGGAATAGAAACAATCGAATCTGGAGACGCTTATGTTTTAAAAGTGATGGATGGATCAAGTGAGACTTTTGATTATTTTGATGTAAAATCAATGCTAAAAGTTAAATCGCTTTCAATCCGAAAAGAAGGAGAAGAAACGGTTGAATCATCAGCAACTTTTGCAGATTTTAAAGAGGTAAACGGGCTTCTTTTTGCACACAAAGTTTCGATTGCAATGGGAGAAGTTGTTTTTTCTGGAACAATTAAATCGATCACTATCAATGGAAGCAGCGATTTAAACTCATATAAATAACAATACTCGGTGAACAAGTTAAATGCCGTCTCTGAAAAGAGGCGGCATTTTTTTTTGTAATTTCACGTCACAATTTTGGTTTAACCATTGAAGAAAATACTGCTTTACGCGCTCTTGCTCCTTTTCAACTTTCAACTGAATGCTCAGGGAAAGATGAAGACCCTTTATTTTAAGGAAGGCAGCACAGAATTAAGTGGCGCATCTGCAAGACAATTAAAAAAGATAAGCAATACCTATTTAAGGGGTGACTTAATCCTTCAGTCATTTTATGTGTTCAAAGATTCAGCACAAACTGATCCTTTGATTGATACCTTATGTGCTAAAAGGTTGAAAGCAGTATTAAGGTCAATGGGCGTTGTTTCAACAAGAAATCTTCAAACTGGTGCTAAAATATTGGTGCATGGACCCGATGAAAACATTAGTAAGCAACTAAGGAAAATTGATATTCGCTACACAACTTTTTCTGAAATCCCGTCCGACTCTTTAGCCGAATTACAAAAGGCAGCCATTGCAGAAAACAATAAAATTGAGGAAGTTGCTGTTTGGAACGACACCAAGAATCCTAATGCAAAACCTAAATACAATGTGCCTTATCTTTTGAACATAAAATTCGTTGAAGGAAAATCAAAGATACAATCTGAGAGTTATGCTGAAATTGAGCGTTTGTTCTCTTATCTAAAAAACAACCCCAATCTTACAGTTGTCATTCGTGGACATGTATGCTGTGGAAATAATGATCGAATCTCTAAAAACAGAGCGAAGGCCGTTTTCAAAGAATTAAGTCATCGAGGAATTTCTAAAAAGCGCATGCAATACGTTGGCATGTCCAATCGAGACCCTTTGGTTTACCCGGAGAAATCAAATGCCGATCGACAAAAAAATCGCCGCGTTGATGTTAAACTTATGCTTCTTGAAATAGAAGCAAAGTAATGACCTAATGAAATCCTTCTTAACGGCTGCAATTCGAACCTTTTCAATTTACTTCTTTATCTTGTTTATTAGTTTATCAACTAGTTTCGCTCAGGAGTCCAACTTTAAATTTGATGCACCCGAGAATGAGATTGGTTGCATGAGACATTTCCGAGTAAATGCAATTGGTTTAGATTCTGTAAACGCCTTTTTATTGGCAAAATTTAGTGAACAGCTCTACCCTGAGCGATTGGATTTGCAGTTGCGTATGCTCAAAAATAAAGGTGAATTGCCTTCAGATTTGGTTTCGACCGATGAACTCAAAAAATATCCCCAAGTTGACAATTCGAATTTCAAGGTTGCTTTCCAAACGCGATTTGAACATTACTTTGATACCATAGCGTCCAACAACGAAAAAACAAGTTGGAATTTCCTTGAAAAATCACAGCTCGATACAACGCGACTTTTGTGGAAAAAAGCAGTACATGGATATGACCCAGAATGCATGGTGATCGGCACTTCCGAAATGATACTGATTGTTTTTAGAGGAACAGATGACATACGTGACAATCGTTTTGCAGAATGGATTGGTACAGATTTCAATATCCGAAAATTCCAATCTGACAGTGTTTTTAATTTCGCAAAACTCCACAAAGGATTTTGGAAGAGTTTTGAATTGATTCGAGATGATCTGAAAAAGACCATAGATAATTTGAATCCTGAAGGAAAAAAAATCTGGCTCAGTGGTCATAGCCTTGGTGGCGCAATGGCCATTCTTTCTGGGTTGTATTTAGAAAAGTTGGGGTATGACGTTCAAGGAGTTTACAGTTTTAGCGGACCAAAAGCTATCGGAGATAACGTATTTAGCGAAATAGCCAATCAATCATTAGGAAAAAAGATTCAACGATTCGAATATTCATTAGACCCCGTCTCAATTTTATGGTCGCCAGGATATGAACCAGTAGGACAGCGAAATTGGTTTGACAATGCTGGAAAAGGAAATTACAAGCTTTACACAGAATGTCAGGAACGGTATTTTTTCCATCGACCATTTGAATTTAGACAAAGACGTTTTGCGTCGGATGAAAAAAAAGAGGCGGCCAGATTAAACCGAGAAATGAATTGTGGAAGATTTAGCAAACTTCCTTATCGACTTTACCATCACAATACCCAGTGGACTATAAAAGCGTCATACATGCTACTTCCTAATGATCTGAGACAGGAATTACCCTCTCCTCAAGACACCTACCCGTTTATCTATTATGGATGGTCAAAAGGCAAATAATACGTTTTAAGCATTGTATTATTTTTTTGACTAAACTTAAGTTCACTTTATGGATGCCTCTTTTAAAAAGGCCAATCTAAAGAAGTTTAGTTGATCTCTTCAAATAATAGTTCAAATTCTGGATCTAGCTTGTATGAGAAAACTTTTTCAACGCCAAGTTCTACAGGCAGAATCATTTCGCGTTCAACAATTTTGAATTCACGAATTATTTTTTCTCCTTTTTCGTTGGTGAATTCCACTTTCAATGGAAATTGAAAAACTTCTTCTTGGGCTTGACGAATAATAAAAACTGATTTGCCACCCGTTTGATCGAGAACTGTTTTTAAGACAGGGTGTCCTGTTTTGTGCAACCAGTTTTCAAAAAATTCACTTAAATCAATGCCCGTGCTCTCTTCCATTGCAATCCTAAAATCGTCAGAATCTGCATTTGAAAGTCGAAATACCGAATAATAATCGCGTAATCCTTGATGAAAAAGAGAATCACCAACTTTCATGCGCAACATATGTAAGACCCAAGCACCTTTCTGATAAGAATTAGGGTTTAGTAACTTATTAATATCTAAAACTTCCAACTCAACGAGTGGATGAGGGTATTTTTTATAAAATGCAATCACCTCTTCCCGATCCATTCTCAGTTGATCCTGAAACCGTTTCTTACCAAATTTCTTTTCAAGGTAAATATTTGTCATATAAGTTGCGAATCCTTCACTCAACCAGATATGTTCCCAATCGCTTTCTGAAACTGAATTTCCAAACCATTGATGCGCAATCTCATGAGCCAAAAGTGGTTCTGAAGAACGTTTTCCGCTTAATGCATTTTCATCGTAAAAAATACATCCTGCATTTTCCATTCCTCCATAGCGTGTTGTGGATTGAACATTGCATAGTTTTTCGTATTCATATGCACCCAAATAGTCGATGTAAAATTTAAGTATTTCAGGCGCCAAATCAAGGTCATACAAGCTTTTAGAAGAATTATTGGGATATACCGCACTTGAAACAGGTATACTATCCACTACGGCCACATCCTTGACTGTCATTTCTGCAATACCAACAACCATAACCTTGGTGGGAAGTACTACCCCTGAGCGATATTCCCATCTCAAAGAGCCGTCTTTTTGTAAAGATTTACCTAAAAAAGCGCCATTCGCAACAACATCGTATTTTTCAGGAGCATTTACAGTAAATGAAACCATTGCCTTGTCTGAGGGATGATCATTGCATGCGAACCAATTGTGCGCCCTATTCGGCCAGTTGTCTCCAAAAAATGTTCGATCTCCATATTTGTTTTTTCCGATGATCAGCCCATCTGCTGGAATTCCTGAATACCAAAGAGCAATTGTTGACTTCAAGGATACATCGTTCTTAGGTGGCAAGATCAATAAATCATTTTGTTGTGAATAATTTGCTTCCATTCCATTCCAAAGCAATTTTTCCACCTTCATGGAAGAAGACAAATCAAGAATAATCGAATCGGCGGATGTTTCTCTAATCAGATCAATTGATTCATAAACTCTAATGCGATTTGAGCTATCGTTAACCGTCAAATTCACGGCATAATTTGTCACATCCAAATGAGGATGCTGAGCCATTATATGAAACGTTGAAACTATAAAACCTAGAAACAATACTTTTCTCATCTGCACAATCATTTACGCTTTCAAAATAAAGATACAGTTTTTGTGCGGAGCTCCGATAATTCTCTGAACTAATTTAGATTGTTCGAAGAAGATTGTTAACAATTGAATATTCCTTTCATTCTCGAAAAACGTTTTGAATACAAACCATTGAATGAGAAAACTCTTTCTTCCGCAGAACAATATTTGGTTTTCTAATTGACTTATCAGAAATTGTCATCATTAAATTTTAGAGTATGTTTTGTCCATTTATTTTCATTATGTTATTCATCGCATTGATCGTCTCGATGTGCGGGTTGTATTTTTTATCCTATGCGCGAAGAGAAGGTCTTGGCTGGTTATCAAAAGTAGTTGGCAGTTTAGCAGTTGCCTTTGGGATTTTTGTCTTTTTTGGTGGAATAATCGCTTCAATTGCAATGGCAACTTGTAATAAAGGAAAGTATCACGACAGACATGAATGCATGGGGCACAAAAACCACTGTTCAGGCGGTTCATGTAAAAGCAAGGAAGAAGTTCATTCAGAAATCAAGGTATACACCTACCGTAATGACGCGGATACACTTTCAAAGGATAACAAGAAAGTGGTGAAAAAAGAAGTGAAGATAATTCGAAAGTAGGATTTCGAATTGTTATAAATTGCAAATATTCCCGTTTAAGAGAAAATACGTGGTATCTTTGTATTACTTCTTTGGGGTCGTTTTTGGATTTGACAGCGATAGCGGTAGTCAAGTGTCAGCATGCAGAGCGTTGTGATGAAGCTCTATAATATCTTGTCACGAACAATAATTGACAATACGTCATACGCACTTGCTGCTTAATTAACTGAATGTTAATTAGCTTAATTGATTTGAAGTATAGTAGGATCGACAAGTACTTTCTTCAGGCCTCTGCCCATTAGGTCTGATATACGAAAGTTCAAAATTTTGGGCTGGTGAGTGTGACAGTTCTAAGCACTCATAAGACAACAGAACTTAAGCTATGGATTTGGGTGTTCCTGTCCGTCCCATAGTCGAAAAACAATCAGGAAATAAGCATGTAGAAAGCTTGAAAACTCATCGTTTGGACGAGCGTTCGAGTCGCTCCGACTCCACCTTTGCCCTGCGTAGTCCCATTATCTTTTGGATGACTGCGCAGGGCTTTTTAGTTCTTAGACTTGATTTTCTGTATATTTGATAACAAACTTTATCATGCGTACATTTCTTCGATTCCTATTCTGTATTGTATTCATTTCGGATTTTTATTCGCAGAACATAAATGTATCCGGAAATGAGATCTTTGATGGCGAGCCTTTTCTTTCTATCGATCCTGCAAATCAGCAGCATTTGGTTGTAGCATGGATGGGAGTAGAACTTGGCCAGAAAATTACTATCAATTCATCAGTTTCAGAAGATGGAGGTTTGACCTGGTCTTCTCCTGTATGGCGGCCACATCAAGTAGCGGATAATTCCTCTGCAGATGTCTCTTTGAGTTATGATAACAATGGTAGTCTCTTTATGGCCTACATTGATTACGACAATGTCAATTTCCTTAACGGTGGTATCTATGTGAGTAAGTCAGTGGATGGCGGTTATACATGGGGGCCCTCTGTTGAAGCCATATCTATTGCAGATTGCCCGAATAAACTTTGTGTAGACCGTCCATGGATGGTCGTCGATCGTTCAGGTGGACTGAATGACGGAGTGATTTACATTACCACTATGAATGCGGATCAACCAAGTTTAGTTATACCTCCGTATAATCCTTATCTGAGCGTCAGTGTTGATGCTGGAAACACCTTTCTGACGCCTCGATTTCTTGATACACTTGATTACCTCGCGGGCAGTACAATTAAGCAACCAATGCCTTCACCTGTGGTAACATCCGATGGCGAGTTCATAGCGATCTATCCTTCGTATGAACCTCTAGCACAGGGGCCTTTTGCACACTTGTTTCTTGGCAGAAGTATTACGGCCGGTGCAGACCTGTTCCATACAGATGCTTATTCAGGGACTGGAAACACAATTACGGATCCAAATTTAAAAAAGGGTTCTCTTTTAAAAAGCGATCCATCCAATCCGGATCATTTAGCGTATTTCTTTTTGAGGCAAGTATCTTCTGAAACGGATATCTATTTTATGGAATCGTTTGATCGGGGTCAAACATGGAGTGCCCAGACCAGAGTTAATCAGGATCCTGTAGGTAATGGGAAACTACAAGATCTTGTTTGGGCTGATTTTGATCTAGATGGAGATCTGGTCATTTGTTGGCGTGACCGCAGATCAGCCTCAGGAACAGGATATTCGCAAAATACGGAGATTTATGGTGTAGTAAGATGGCATGGGAACAGCTCATTTGAAACCGATTTTACTATCTCAGATCAATCGGTTTCGCATCAAAGTATTCTTGAAGGAAGTGGAAATGATTTTATGTCAGTAAGATTGTTGAATGACACCTTGTATGCTGTTTGGGGTGATGTTAGAACAGGCAATCTTTCTGTCTATTTGAATAAAAAAGCGCTGGTATCCGGAATACAATCCGTCTCAATGATTCATGGTGATCAAAAAGAAGTTCTTATTTATCCAAATCCAACGGATAACGAAATACATTTGAAAAATAACGCACTTGCTGAAGAATTTACAATAACATCAGCCGATGGTAAAGTGCTCATGAAAGGTTATAACACAACTACCATAGACGTTAAAAGTTTGCTCAAAGGAAGCTACAACATAGAGTTGAAGGTGAAAGGGGTGGTTTACACAACTTCTTTTTTGAAGGATTGAAGATTGTTTTGATCTGAGGAAGTTAATCGGCTTCTTTCTAATTGTAATGCTTTTATTACATTTGTTTCGTTAGGGGCAATTAGCTCAGCTGGTTTAGAGCACTACCTCGACAAGGTAGGGGTCACTGGTTCGAACCCGGTATTGCTCACAAAACAGGGTGAGAGTGAAAAGCGAGAGCGTCATTCTCACTTTGTTTCTAACAGATCTTCAAGAATTCCAACTTTTTAATTTTTGAGTACATTTGCGCCTCATTTATACTAAAATCAATCGCATGACAATTGCAGAAAATATGGTGGTTACATTGAACTACAAGCTTTCAAACCACAAAACAGGTGAAACAATCGAAGAAACGACTCCTGAGCAACCAATGGTATTTCTTTACGGTGTTGGTGGTATCATCCCTCGATTTGAATCCAATATCAGTGGCATGAAGGTGGGTGATGCTTTTGATTTTCACATTGAGGCTCATGAGGCTTATGGCGTAAGTGACGACAGTAAAATCGCGATGATTCCGCTTCATGTTTTTCACGATGAACAAGGGAAATTTGACCATGAATATTTCACTGTAGATGCTATGATTCCAATGTCTGACGGAGATGGAAATCAATTACGCGGAATTATTCGCGAAATCAATGAAGAAGATTTAAAAATGGATTTCAACCACCCACTGGCAGATACAGATCTTCATTTTTCTGGAAGCATCGCAGAGATTCGCACTGCAACAGCTGATGAAATAGCACATGGACATGTACATGGTCCAGGTGGACACCACCACTAGAAAGCTATTTGTAGTTTTGCTTTAAAAGATCTTCCTTGTAGTCGTATGGATAATTTCCATATTTATCTACAAGCAATCCAATATTGTAAACACTTCGGGTATATTTATTCGATAGTGCCACGACACAAATCGTATCTTTCCTTAATGAGCCGTAGCAGGTGGTATTTCCATGCCACCAGCCGGTATGGAAAAAGAAGGAACTTCGTCCAGTCATTTCTTTCATACGAATTCCTAGACCGTAATTATTGACTCCTTGATGCTCATAGCTATACCCTTTATACATCTGCTTTCTTAGCGAATCACTCAAGAAATCATTCGAATAAGTGGCCATGTCCATTTTTAAAAGATCGTGCGCAGTAGTGTATAGGTTTTTATCACCATAAACGGCGTCGAGGTAATCAAATGCTTGTGGCACCATGCTCGAATTGTAAGACTGGGATATTTCTAGCTCATTCATTTCGTCGCTCAAAATAAATGAATCTTCCATGTGCAGCGGTTCAAAAATGTATTTACGCATGGCTGCAGGAAAAGACTTGCTTGTTACCTTCTCAATAATCAATGCCAACAAAGAGAAATTGGTGTTGCAGTATGCAAATTTCGCATCGGATCGGAAATTAAGTGGGAACTTATGCTCCTTCAATAAATTCAACACATCATGATTGTGTAATTTATTACTTAACTTCCAATTGCCATAAGTAAAGTAACCGTAATAAGGAATGCCACTTCTGTGATTCAATAGCATACGAACTGTAATTCCTTTGTAAGGTATTTCCGGGAGATACCTTCGAACATCAGCATCCAAGCGGATGAGTTTTTTATCTACCAAACGCAATACACAAAGAGCCGTAGCAACTTTACTGACAGATGCGACATGCAACGGTGTATGCGCATCAATCATTTTTTTCTCTCTAAAATTCGAATAACCTTGTGCTTTATAGAAGAATACTTTTCCGTTTTTTGCTACGAGAAATTGGCCATTAAACACCTCAGAACCAAGAATATTCTTGTAAAATTGAGAAGCGTATTTTTTCTTTTCTTTGAGTTCTTTTTTGGTTGGGACACGAAAATCAGGTATTAATTTAATTTCGTGTCGACTAATGCGATCATAGAGCCGATTTCTTTTCTCAACTGCAGTTTCACAGGAATTTAGCCCCCATAAAAAACAAAAAAACACACACAAAAAAAAGCTTTGTTTCACAGAAATAAAGCTAAGCACAACTCACACTTGCTTTTTACTTATTTGAGATTATAATCAACAAGGCATATTTAATAAGCAACAATTAGTCTTTTATCAAAGGAATGGACAAATGAAAACCAAGACCATTTTCATATTCAAAATCACATTTACCATCAATTTGATCCGTCAAAGCATCAATCAAACTCAATCCCATTCCAGCATCATCATCCCTTTCTTCAATCTCCATCCCTTTGCCATTGTCCTTCACCGTGAGTTCAATCATTTGATCATTCACTTTCTTCAGTTCAATGTCAATCTTTGGATTCTCGGTGTTATCAAACGCATGTTTTATAGCATTCGTAATGATTTCATTCAAAATCAACCCTAAGGGAATGGCAACAGATATATCAATGTTTATAGGAGCAACTTCCATTTCAACTTTAATATCTTGTTGAAGCGACATTGAGTTTCTAATTTCAGACACCAATTCTGTAATGTAAGATTCTAATTCAATAGCAACTGCGCTTTTATTTTGATACATTTTTTGGTGCACCAACGCCATTGACATGATTCGATTGTGTACGACTTGAATCGCATTTTTCGTTTCCTTGTTCTTCGAATTATTGATTTGCATATTCAACAAACTGACAATCACGGCAAGGTTATTTTTAACCCGGTGATTAATCTCTGCTAACAGAACCTTTTGTTCTTGCAATGAATGTTCCAATGCCTTTTGCTGAGTTTGATGTGTAATCGCGATAACGGACGAAAAAATTATGGAACAAATGATCAAAAACACAAAATTAAGATGACGCTGATGAATTGGATCAACCTGTGGATCAACTAAAAAATTTAAAAATCCTGTTTGAAAACTCACGAAAACTAACACAATGCACAAGAGCAAATAGATAGCATTTATAAAAAAATGAATTCGGTTTTCTTTTCTCCTATACAAGAGAGAGATTCCAGTGATCATTAATGTAAAATGGATATGCGTGTATGATTCTTCGGCTGTTCGTATGCAATAAATCGCCATAAGCGTTGAACTCGTAAAAAACATCACCGAAAAAGCTAACATGGTTTGCTTACGCCTATTTAAAACAAGTGACATACAATAAATTGGGCACGCTAACAAAATGTAAATACTCGTTTCGTTTTTTAGTATAAATTGACCATATAAAGCTGTGACAAGAAGACAGACAATAGCATTAATATTTATAATATTAACGGCCTTCACCAATCGATTTTGGAAAACATCATTTCCAGGTACAGCACCAATATTTATTAATCGAGCGATAAAATTCATTGGCTTGAAATTACTATAAATTTGAGATTACATAGAATTTCCTGCTCAATTGTACTTCTTATTTAACTTTACCTTTCAAAAAATAAGAAATGCAAAAAATACTTCTTCTCATTCTAATATGCTTGTCCATTGAATTTGTAAATGGACAAACTGAAGTTGCACGAATTGCCTTTGGTTCTTGTGGACATCAGGATAAGCCCTTGAATATATTTCAGACCGTCGTTAAACACCAACCTGACTTGTTTATTTTTCTTGGAGACAATATTTATGGCGATACTGATAAAATGTCTGTTCTAAAGAAGAAGTACCATAAATTGAAAAGAAACAAAAATTTTCAATTGCTTCAAGACAGCGTGCCGATCATTGCGACTTGGGATGATCACGATTACGGCAAAGACGATATTGGAAAATATTACACTAAAAAAGTTCAATCGAAAAAGATATTCCTAAAGTTCTTTCAC
>JBIIQP010000059.1:0-13747 GCA_044341975.1 Crocinitomicaceae bacterium | reverse complement strand
GTGAGTCTGGCGATTTGACCCCTTATTTTTCCAATTATTTTGATACCGAAATGGGTGGAAAAAGAGAGAGTGAAACATATAGCAAAATTGCCACTGAACTTCTTTTTTTAGCTAGTGAAATTCTTTTTCTTTCTGATATTAAAGAAGAACTAGAGGCAGCAAAAGCGGCTGGATTGCAGACTGTTCAGCTCGTTCGGCCTGGAACAGTTGCTTGCTGGGAAAATACAATTGCTGATTTTTCGGAGTTGCAGATCAACTGAAAAATGAGCTGAAATAGACTTTTATAACAGTAGATATTTCCATAAATAATTAATAAAATGACTGACAAAACATTTCGAACGATTTGGACCACTGAAGATAGATTTGTTGAGGTGATAGATCAACGCATGCTGCCACACCAATTTAGTGTCGTTAAACTTGAAACCTATGAGGATGCCGTCGAGGCGATTAAAGAGATGATTGTGCGTGGTGCTCCACTTATTGGTGCAACTGCAGCGTATGGAATTTATCTTGCGGTTAGAGAGATGGTCGAAGAACAATTAAATGGAAGTTTTTTAGATGAAGCATTCAGTGAATTGCGGGCGTCACGACCAACAGCCGTAAATCTATTTTGGGCATTGGATAAAATGCGCGATGCTCTTGATAATTGTGAAGGTGATTTCATTGAAACAGCATGGAAAAAAGCCGCAGAAATTGTTGAGGAAGATGTTGAGACATGTAGAATGATTGGTGTGCATGGTTTGCCACTGATTGAGGAAATCGCTGCACGTAAAAACGGAGAGACTGTGAATATATTGACACATTGCAATGCGGGAATGCTCGGATGTGTTGAATGGGGAACAATCACCTCGCCCATTTATCAAGCGATGCAAAAGGGAATTAATGTGCATGTATGGGTAGACGAGACGCGCCCAAGAAACCAAGGGTCTAATCTAACTGCATATGAATTGACACGACACAATGTACCCCACACGTTAATCGTTGACAATGCAGGTGGGCATCTTATGCAACATGGGATGGTTGATATGGTGATTGTTGGAACGGATCGTACAACGCGTCATGGAGATGTTGCCAATAAAATCGGAACATATCTCAAAGCACTGGCGGCCCATGATAATAACATTCCATTTTATGTAGCCTTGCCATCTACAACTTTGGACATGAGTATTCGGAATGGCTTGAAAGAGATACCTATTGAAGAGCGAAATCAAGATGAGGTGAGATTCATGCAGGGAAAAACGAAACGAGGTAAGATTGAGCCGGTTTTAATTTGTCCTGAAACAACACCAGCGAGTAATTATGGTTTTGATGTTACACCTGCGCGACTTGTTTCTAAGATCATTACAGAAAGAGGGGTTTGTGACGCTAGTGAAGAAGGGCTTCTTTCGTTATTTCCAGAATTTAGATAAAATCAAAAGAGGGCTTTTACAGCCCTCTTTCTTATGTATTACTATTGTTAGGTTTAGTTGTAAGCATTTGTAAATGTTTTTTGTTGTTGTTCGATCACAAGGTGAATTGGATGTACTGTCATTTTTACATTTCCGAATCCATTGAAAGGTGTTTCTGCTTGTTCAGTTTTCTCATTGTCCAATTGAACTTGAAGGTTTACATTAAAAGCCAATTTACATCCTCTTGCGTCTTCTACGGTTAATTTATAGATACCGTCTACTAGTTTTTCTGGATGCTCATAGTATGTTTTGTCATTTAAACGAAAGATGTACATAGAAGAAGCATTTTCTAAGTCCCAAGGAGATCCGCCTTTAACAGCAATGTTTAGATCAGAGTTAAAGTTTGCAGCACTTGTAGATGTTGGTACATTGTATCCAACTGAGATAGGAGCAGGCATTGCAATCTGAACGGAATCTTTTACACTATTGCCTTTTGCATCTAAAACAGTAACTACGTATTTTCCTTTTTTCAAATCCTGAATTTCTTGACTTGTGTTTCCATTGCTCCAAGAAATTGCATAAGGTTCAGCACCACCTGTAATGAATAATTCTGCTTTCCCGTTGGATTGCCCAAAACAAGTAATGTCAGTTTTAGTGATCTCTACTCTTAAATCTTCAGAAGCAAATGTGTTAATGCTGATGAAAAGAGCTAAAACTGTTTTGATTATTACTGACGTTTTCATGACTATTTGTTTTTCGTTTATATTGCAAACAAACAACGTTTCTGTCAGTTGAATTTCATTTCCTTTTAAATAGCCATGCATTTTACATGGATACTAATAGGTGGGTTTACGGAAAATACGGAAGTGTAGTACGTAGTTCTACGTAGAAAGAGTGTTTTTGAATAAAATTTATTGTTTTTGGGGTATAAAAAAAGCTGCACTAAAATGCACGAATTGTCTGAATATTTTTTCCTCCGACTATACGAGGTGTTAATTTCAATTTTCTGATTAAGAAATGCGGACCATCAGAGAATCTGCTAATTGTATGAGATCTGATTTTCTATCCTCGTCAACACTTATTTCAGCAATCGCTTTCATTGCTTGGTTGTAATGTTTTTGCATTTCTTCTTCGCAAGATGTTCGAGCACCAACCAAGGTGTATAATTCTCGTGTGCGAGCAACTTTATGATTGAAATCGGAAGAATTGTAAAGGCTTTTTAACTCCGTTTTTTGTTCCTCATTCGCCAATGAAAAGCCTTTGATATTGAGTAAGGTTTTTTTGTTTGCAATGACATCTCCACCTACTTGTTTCCCAAATTTTTCAGGATCGGCATAGAGGTCAAGGATATCGTCTTGAATTTGAAAAGCGATACCAATATGTTGACCAAAATCATACAAATATTTTCTGTCATTTTCTGAGGCATTGGCAATAATAGCTCCCAATTCTAAAGCGCATCCCAGAAGAACAGACGTTTTCAAGCGAATCATTTCAATGTACTCTACAATAGAAACATCTTCTCTGGATTCAAAATCCATGTCCATTTGTTGACCTTCGCACACTTCAATAGCCGTTTTATTGAATAACTGAATTAAATCAGGAAGGTGTTTTGGATCCTGTTTTGCGATAAGTTGGTAGGCTTTTACAAAAAGAACATCTCCGGACAAAATTGCGATATTCTGATTCCATTTATGGTGAACTGTCGCTTTATTTCTTCGCAGCGGAGCCTCGTCCATGATGTCATCATGAATAAGTGTGAAATTGTGAAATACTTCTACAGCAAGCGCTGCTGGAATTGCTTTATCAGCCTTTACGTTAAAAAGTTCAGCGCCAAGAAGAGTCAAAATGGGTCTTATTCGCTTTCCGCCAAGTGTCAAAAAATAACGCAAAGGATCGTATAAGTTGGACGGTGAAGCCGGTAAGTCAATGAATGAAAGTTCATTCGATAACAAGTGTGTCAGCTCCTCCAGTTTTTTCATTAGTTTTTAATTAGATTCATTAAGTATGACCCATACCCACTTTTAAGAAGCGGTTCTGCAATTTGTTTGAGTTGTTGAGCTGAAATAAATCCATTTCTGTATGCAACTTCTTCAATACAGCCAATCTTTAGTCCTTGTCTTTCCTCGATGACTTGCACAAATTGTCCGGCTTGCATAAGTGAAGTAAATGTTCCGGTATCTAGCCATGCGGTCCCACGATCAAGAACGGCAACTTTCAATTCTCCTCTTTTGAGGTATTCAGCATTCACATCTGTAATTTCGTATTCTCCTCGTGCAGAAGGCTCAAGATTTTTGGCAATTTCAACCACTGAATTATCGTAGAAGTAAAGTCCAGGAACAGCAAAATTTGATTTAGGGTGCTCTGGTTTTTCTTCAATCGAAACAGCATTCATTTGTTCATCGAATTCCACCACGCCATATCGTTCAGGGTCACTCACGTGATACGCATAAACCACACCGCCGTTTGGATCATTATTTTCCTTCAATAAGCTATCCATACCAACACCATAGAAGATGTTATCTCCCAAGATTAATGCAACTTTATCATTTCCGATGAATTTTTCACCTATTACAAAAGCTTGTGCAAGACCATTCGGTACTTCCTGAACAGCATAAGAAAATTTACAGCCGAGTGATTCTCCAGATCCAAGTAATTTTTCAAAATGAGGAAGATCATGTGGTGTGGAAATTATTAGAATTTCGCGGATGCCAGCACTCATCAGAATTGAAAGCGGATAATAAATCATCGGCTTGTCATAGATCGGCATAAGTTGCTTTGATACTGCTAGTGTTAATGGATGCAATCTAGTTCCAGAACCACCTGCAAGAATAATTCCTTTCATATATCAGTCTTTTTTGGGAGTTTGTTGGTCCGTTTGAACTTCAAGTTGGAACAGATCAAAGTCGAGTTCTTCATCGTATAGTTCAAATAAGGGTTCTTCAAATGATTTCGTCGTAATTCTGCGTTCCAATGACAATAAAAGACATGGTAATAAAACCAAATTCGTGAAGAGTGCCACAAAATAGGTGATTGCTGAAAGATAACCGAGAGCTTGTGTCCCTCCAAAATCTGAGAAAATAAACACTATAAATCCAAAGAACAAGATTACGGATGTGTAAATGATACTTAATCCTGTTTCTTGAATGGAAATAGCAACGCAATCTTTCAAATCCCATCTTTTCAGCTTGAGTTCTTGCCTGTATTTTGCAAGAAAGTGAATGGTGTTATCAACTGTTATACCAAGTGCGATAGAGAAAATAAGTAAAGTGGATGGTTTTAAAGGAATATTGAACCATCCCATAATTCCGGCAGTCACAATCATTGGAATAAGGTTCGGAATCATGGAAACAATTACCATTCGAATTGAGGAGAATAACAAGCTCATTAGAGCAGCAATAGAGATCACAGCAAAAACAATACTTGATAATAAGTTGGTCACCAAATACTGCGTCCCTTCCGATGCTACAACAGAAGTCCCTGTCAAAACTACATCGTAGTATTCATTGTTGATAGCACTTCGAAGTTGCTGCTTGAATTGCGGTTTGGAATAATACTTTTTGATCAACTCAGAATCTGTGTCAAACTTGTACTGCAAGTCTTCGTTTTTATTCGATATAACAGAGGTGAGGGAATTGTAAATATTCGGATAATTGTAGATTAATGAATCAACATACTCCTTTTTACCGGCATCAACTTTTTTGTACAAACGCTCAATGTCTTTTCTATCCGGATTCATAATGCTATCAATGCGATGCTTTACTTTCTGAACTTGATCAGACACCTCGTATGAACCTACATCTCGCATTTGTGTGCGAATTCTTAAAATAAAATTAGAGGTATCTACAAGGTCTTTGATTGAGAATGACGAGTTATTGTTAGTCATGCTAAAATTGTCGAGGTATTTTGCGAGTCGTAATTTATCACGTTTAGCAATGATTGTATAACGGGCAGGATTGTTGTCGTAATATGCCATATTCACCACCTTGATGAAATCCACAATGGAAATAGTTTTAGAGAACATGGTGTCCTGCGCCATCATGGTTTGGGCTTCTTCCAATTTGTTTAGAGTATTTTTTCCAAAAAGGCGCCCTTTTTCTTTGTAGTCAATCATCACCTCAAACGGGATAGCTCCACCGAAATTCTTTTCCATGAAATGAATATCCTTCAGAATAGGGTCTTTCTTCGGAAGGTCGCCTGTAATGTTACCTGTTACAGTCATTTTAAACATTCCTATGGCACTGATTATGGTGATGATAATTGTAATAACATAGACCCATGTTCTTTTAAACGCTGTGATGTATACTAGTTTGTTCATGAAACCAACAGCCATTTTTCGGTCGAGGTGCTTCAAATGTCTCTCCGGGGTGTTTCGAACAAATGAGGCTAGAATAGGAACAAGACATAACGATACAATATAACAAAGCATGATGTTGATCGTGGAAATCATTCCGAATTCATAAAACTTCTCGGAGTTAGTAAACAAGAATGTCACAAATCCTAAAGCGGTGGTAACGTTTGTAAGGAACATTGCAATTCCGGTCTTACTAACAACGCGGTTCAGCGCTTTCATTTTGTTGCCGTGCTGAGCAAGTTCCTGGTGGTATTTATTGTAAAGATAGATACAGTTTGGAATACCAATCACAATCATTAATGGCGGAATCAATGCCATCATAATAGAGATATTGTAACCCATAATTGCAATTGAACCCATGGCTTGAATTACAGAAACCCCGACAACGGTCATACATATTAGTACTGCTCTTACTGATCGGAAAAAGAAATACATTAACAGGGAACTCACCAACATGGAAATAGCTACAAAAGTGTACATTTCCGAATTGATTCTTTTTGCCAGTATTACGCGCAAATAGGGTAGACCTGCATAGTGCACTTCACCCATGTCCTCGCAGAAATGCTCTGCAAGTTTTTGGATATCGAAGATGACCCCAGATTTCTTTAAATCCGTTAAGTACCTTTCATCCATCGCAACCATCATCAATGTAACATGCGTGGAATCGTTGTATAAAACTTTATTGTAAAGTGGGTTGCGTTTTATTTCATTCTTGATTTGCTCAATAGGCTTTTCTTGATAAGTAATATCAGAGAAGATGCGCTCAATTTCAAATTTGTTTTCGGTTTTATTGTTTTTGATATTGAACAAAGTGGCTTCTGAAATAACGGATTCAACCCCATCCAATTGAAGAATAGAATCGCCGAGCGTTTTCCATTTTAATAAATTCTCTTTCGTGAAAAGTGAATCGGTTTGAAGCGCTATTACGAATGTGCTGCCGTCTTCACCAAATCTTTCTTTGAAGAGGTTATAGTTTTGAGTTGTGGGAGAATCTTTCGGTAAAACGATGCCGTATTTGTTCTCCATACGAAGACCTGTCGCCGCATAGTAGCCCATGTAAACCGTAACTAATGTAATGAGGCCCAATACAAAAAAACGGTTCTTCAGGATGAAATTTGCAATTCTATTCCACATGCGGTTAGTGTTCTTCTAAAAAAATGAGGTTAAAAGTAATGATTTAAAGCCAAATCTCAAATTTTACGGTTTGAGATCAGTGGCCAACCATTCGAAAAATTCCCTTTGCCAGACAATACTATTTTGTGGACTTTGAACCCAGTGACCTTCCGTTGGGAAATACAAATATTTACTTCTGATTCCTTTCAGTTGAGCTGCTTGAAAGGCCTGCATTCCTTCGCTTTCAGGGACGCGAAAGTCCATTCCGCCATGAATAACCAAAATCGGTGTGTTCCAATTTGCAACATAATTGTGTGGACTGTTTTTCTTGTAATTTTCCTTGTTGACATCAAGCCAGTACGGTCCACCTTGATCCCAATTGGCAAAAAATAATTCTTCGGTCGTGCCATACCAACTTTCTAGGTTGAATAATCCGCAGTGTGCAACAAATGTTTTGAAACGATTATCGTGAATGCCAGCCAACATATATACCGAATAACCGCCATAGGATGCGCCAACTGCCCCCAATCTCGTTTCATCAATGTATGGTTCTTGCGCCGCATTGTCGATTGCAGTTAAATAATCTTTCATGGCTTGACCTCCCCAATCTTTCGAGATGGCGTCGTTCCATTCTTGACCAAAACCTGGTAGTCCACGGCGGTTAGGAGCAACAACAATATAACCTTTGGAAGCCATCAGTGCTAGATTCCATCGATAAGAAAAAAACTGGCTAACCTGACTTTGCGGTCCTCCTTGGCAATAAAGCAATGCTGGATATTTTTTAGCTGGATCAAAGTCGGGTGGATAGACCATCCAAACGAGCATTTTTTTTCCGTCTGTTGTTTCAACCCAACGCTCTTCTGCTTTTGGCATTTTTAGCGTTTTGATCAACTCAGTATTGGCATTTGTCAATTGAGCTAACTTGTTCTTTTTGATAGTGTATGAAAAAAGTTCTGTCGGTTCAACCATCGATTGGCGCCCTGCATAAATTGTTTCACCAAAAACTGATAGACTTACAAAATCAAATTGTCCGCTTGTTAATTGACGCGTTTTTCCTGAAATGACATTTAGTTCAAATAGCTGTTCAGTGCCATTTTTAGGTGCAATGAAATAGATTAAATCACCACTTGGATGCCAGCAAAAACTTCCTACTGTTATGTCAAGCTCTTTTGTCAGGTCGACAATCTCGCCATCTGTTGCCATTATTTTCAAGTGATTCTTATCTGACTCAAAACCATCACGCGGCATGCTTTGCCAAGCCAATGTTCCTTTGGATGAAAAGGCTGGATTCATATCATAACCCTTGTTTCCAAGCGTCAAATTCTTTGTAATACCAGACAGAATATCATATTCGTATAATTCGCTGTTGGTGCTTAAAGCAAAATCTTTGCCCTGCAGTTTTTTGGAAGTATAAATGATTTTTTTGCTGTCATTGCTGTAACAAAACTGCTCGGATCCTCCCATTGGAGGAAGAATTCCATCGTAAGGTTCGCCCTTCAAAAGATCGGTGCCCGACAAAGCAATTGCATCTCCTTCTGAAGCAATTACAATTTTGTGGAGAAACAAATGTCGGCGCATGTAATCATCGAAATGGTCCCAATGACGATACATTAAGTTGTCTTCGATGCGGGCATTTGCTTTCGTCAAATCAGGGTATTTATCTGAAATGGTTTGTTTTACCTTAATTGCTTCAAGGGCAACAATTGATTTTTCATCAGGCGCAACTTTGAAGCCTTCAAGTTCTACATCTTTGAAATGTGAGCATTGCTTTTTTTCTTGTCCATCCGCATTCATTTTCCAGATTTGCAATCCTTCATTCTCTGTAGACATGAACCAGATTGTGTTGTTGATGCCCCATTGGGCTTCCATTTCTGTGAATGGCGTGGCCGTAATCTGCCGTGTTTTGTTTCTTTTAAGATCGAGCACGAACAGATCTGTATTTCCTTTATTTGCTTCGAGGTCATAACTGCGTTGGCTGTATAGCAGGAATTGACCATCAGGAGATACAGTTCCACCCGAAATTCTATCCATTTTCCAGAGTAATTCAGGTGTAAGTAATTCCTGAGACGAACAAAAATGAGCAAGCAGGACAAATCCTGCAACAATAAAATTTTTCATAGGAAGAGGTGATCTTTTGGCGATTATTGCATTTGTTTTTCAATCTGCTCATTGAACCCATGCGAACGGGCATAAAGAACAGAAGACCGAATGAGGGTATAAAGCAATATCCATGACAGGTGGAAAAGAAGTATTTCTCCTTTCGAAATACTATAGTTTAGCATTAATACTGTCACATTTACAACGATTAGCAATGTGATCATTATTCTTTGAAATAGTTTGATTCCTTTCATAATGCAGTTAAAAAACAACACTAAAACTACGAAAGAGCAGAATAGATCTTAGAAAGAGAACGGTTAGTTATGAGTGGATGAATGTTGAAAACGGCAGTAAAATCAACGAATGAAACTTTTGTTTTTCAGGATGATCGACATTTCTTTTTGAAGTTTTGCTGCTTCAATTCTTGCCGCATTTGCAAAATCAGTTTTGTGCCTAATAGCAGAGTATAATCAGTTCAAGTTGAAAGAATTTAGAGCTTTTCATAGGTGTATCCTTTTGGAAGGTAATTTACCTTATTAAGAATAATGATTTTATACTTATCTCGAATACTTTTTTGTAAGCTTTAGCGGAAAGCGTATCTATAATTATCCTTAGAATAAAAAAGGTCAATGATTTTTCTTTCTAATTAAAGAGGGAAAATAGAATAAATAAAATCCTCATTACTTTAACAATAATGAGGATTTGACTTGTATTTCAAAAGATATTAATCCTGACTCTTGATCACACGTCGGACATAGCTGCCATCCAATGTTTCAATCTTGATGAGATAATTTCCTGAATGTTTCGGTAATTCTAACATTACTTTATCCCCGAAGTATTGAATTTCTGTGGCTATTTGTTTTCCCTGAGCATCATATAATATGACTCTTCCGAGGTCTGCGCCTGTACTTTTAATAAAGATTACATCAGTGCTTGGATTTGGATAAATAATCAGCTTATCATCTTTCCATTCATCTATTCCTGACGATGAACCGTTGTAATCAACATATAGTGATGACAAAATCTTCAAATAAGGATCTCCCGGTGCCTTACCAGGACAGAACAAGCTAAGTTCAATCACATAGTTTCCAATAAAGTTCGTTATCACATAACTCTGATCCACATAATGGATACCTGTTGTATCCTGAAGAACCCATGTGACCACCAACGTGTCAGCATTGATATAATTCACCGCTGAAATCCAAGCAGTGTCTACTGTGGCAAAATCAATCACACATTCCTCCAGCACATTCGTCACTAGGGTATCCATAATGGTAGAGTCAACCGAAATAATAACGTTAGAATAAAAATTGCTCGGCTCTGCCACATAAAATTGAATCGAGTCTGTGTTTGACACCGCATCAGAAAGGATCAATTGATAGACACCCGAGCACAACGATCCTGCGTTCTCACTGCTGCCAACCAATGTGTTATTTGCATCATAGAGCTCATAGTTGTAAGGTGTCACACCGCCGTAGGCGAAGAACTGTGCCGAGCCATCGCAGAGTCCATCTTCACTGACATCCTGAACACTAAGCTGCACACTCAATGGATATACACTTCCAACCTGATCCACAAAACCGTATTGATTGAATATACAGCCGTATGTATTCTCCGTTGCAACAACCAATACTGAACCTGGGCACAGTCCTGTTCCGTTTACTCCCTGGGAGCCATTACTCCATTCAACAGTAAAGCTTCCCGAGGGATCCAGTGTCACACTGCCAGTACCATTACATAAATCAGAGTCAGAAGGTGAGGTCGTAACAATGGGAGGAGTGAAGTATGAACATGGATAATTTAGCCATTCATAGGTAGGAAAACCAGCATTTGTATTTGTCGCTGAAAAATATTTATACTCCTTATTTACCCGTATTTTGATTTTCGCCTCGTTTTCTAATAGAGTTGCTCCCGGAGTCAAAAGGGGATTCATTATCCAAGCGATACTCCCATAAAATTCTCTTTTGGATACGGAAATATTGGCCATTACTTCCTGAATCTTACTCAATGCAAAGTTGCCTGAATTTGTTTCAGCAATAGACGGAACGTAAGACGGAAAATCGAAACCTAATGAAAATCCATTTATCGTTTTTTGATTAAATCCAAATATATAAATGGAATGTTGGCCTCCGAATAGCGGGTTGCCAAGACTATCAAAGAGTTCACTTGTAGGATTCCATAACATATCGCCACCATTTTGATCGAGGAGAGTGGAATTCTCAGTAAATGCCATGTATAATCGAGCTCCCGACTCAATATCGATAGCATAACCTGGAAACCACCCCATGCCAACTCCGTTGCCATCCGGATTTCCATTTTTGTCTACACTCGGGCTTTGCCTTAAGCCGCCAGATACAGCGTTGCCAATCGTTGAAGTTATATCCCTGCCCAATTCTATTACTGGACAACGAGTCCATTTAGATTGATCATTGGTCAAAACAATATCTACACTCGGCGCGAAGCTTATTGATGCAAAAGTTCTTGCCGAACCAGGATTTGTAGTATTATAATAAGCCAATGGCATGAAGTCAGATTGGTATCCTGTTAGGCGATGCGGAGCAATAATTCCTTGAAGCAAATTTTCAAAGTTTTCCTCATCATCTTGACCTATTTCATCCTTATAGTTACAAGGATTTAGATGAGTTAAATTATCAGGTAAACAATCAAAATCAGTATTGGGTATAAAATCACCTGAACGAATCCAATTTGTCGGCAACATACCGTCATTATCCTTAACTCCAGTCAGCCATTGTGAGGCTCCCGAAAAATTAATTTGAGCATCTATAATACTCGTTTTCTTATCGTATATAGTCGTAGCACCCTCGTATTTTTTTTGGTGAATTTTTATTTTTAACCCAAGTTCACTAATAATTTTAGCACTATCAACAAGTATGTTGTCGTATCCATAATAACTTGTTGTTTGAGTATTAAAGGTTCTATAAAGAACCCATTTTGTAGAATCATCAGCAATTCCAACACTAGACGGGGTGTTATCAATAAACTCAATACGGTAATTACCTGGAAGATATGCATTTGAGTCAATTATTTCAACATGAATCGGGCCCATACCGTTTTCATATTCTACCTCAGGAAAAAAACCATTCACAAGAATACTATCAATAGATTTTTGTGTGAGTTGAGTATAATTATTGCCATTACCATGTCCATCAATCCGTTTAATTTTTGGACCAAAATATGAGTTTGATACAGGAGGTAGAAAATTTATGTTACATAATGGATAAGAATTATTATCAGAAACAATTGTAGACATGCAGCTAGACGACAGCAAATTGTTAGTGTAGAATTGTTTACATGAGTCTGCAACCGAACCTAAACGATCAACACTTCCTAATAAAGTTCCTGCCGTTGATCGTGCATAAAGAATGGCATAATCTACACAATGCTCCTGAGAAGGATATAAAGCAAAAGGTTCACTACACAAATATCCGCGCCTGTCTCCTGGAGGATTATTGTTTGTTAATTCACTCCATCCTGTTGGGAAAACAGATGACATATCAATACCATTAGTTGACAAGGTGCCATTTTGATCCGATTGCCCGGGGAACATATGATTAGTCAAAGTATCCGTAACTCCGGTAGAACCCTCATAACCCAAACCTCCATAGAAAAATGAAGAGGCATTAGCCCATTTTCCGGACATAAAATTGAAGTATTGAGCTGCAATTACGGGATCCGAGAATGGGAATTGGGAGGCAGAATTAAAATAACTCGAATGGTTCATGACATGATTTAACGAAAGTACTCCTGCAGCGGGAGGGTTCTCACCATATCCCAGTTGCCCCGCATTGGATTCGTCAATCATGTCTCCATTGTAGAAATAGATCATATTACGCAATACGTCACAACCATAGTAATCGTCAGCATAAACCCCAATATCAGCATCTGCATAAAAAGCAATTCGTAAACTATCAAATGTATGAACACCTTTATTGATGATTTTATAGTTGATGAAAGTGGTACTGTCCAAATAACTATTAGTCTCTGTAAACTGATATGCCATTACGTGTAATTCTATTCCAAGAGGAAGGCCATTGGTTTCCGTATGCAATCCTCCAGCATCATTCATAATGTAAAAGACCGCTTCATCTCCTTTAATTAGGGGATATTCTCCGTTTTCAGGACTGTAAATATTATTTCCATCCAAGTCTACAAAAGGAGCCAGATTCGCGGAGATTCCCAAACTTGTATCCCCATGTGCTGGCCATGTTAAAATATCTTGTGGAATAATATAATTTGGATTCGTGTAATTTGATTGATGACATGCTATTTGACTTTTTGAAACCTTCCAAATTTGTTTATCCCATTGATTGACAAAATCTAAATTTTGGTTCGGATTCGATAATTCTGAATGGGGTCCTGGGAAAAAATCTTTGCCTTGCCCATAGCGGAGTGCTGTCACACGAAGGCTGTCATTTTCATCTTTACCTGCAATCCAAATTGAAGCATTAAAAAAGGTTGACAAGCCACTTCCTTTCGGTATTTCGTATGCTGCAATTCCAGCGGACTGATTTTGAAAGAGTATGCCATTACTATTAATTAGTGCAGATACCTTATTTGCATCAAGCGTTTGTTTTGTATTACTCTGAGCAACGAACTTAAAGCTCATCAACAAAACGGGTATAAGAATTACTGTTTTCATTATGTAGTTATAATTAGTCATTTGTTTTAACTAAAAATAGATCATATTGATATTACAGCTAAAACTTATAAACATATTATCAAAGGGATAAATACCTCGAAAATTTAATGATTACGGAACTTTGATTTCCATTTAAAA
>JBIIQP010000058.1:0-13781 GCA_044341975.1 Crocinitomicaceae bacterium | reverse complement strand
TGTGCTCCAGGATACGATATCGCATTGTCAACTTCTCCTGGATATTATGTTACTGGTAACGGAACTTCTTTCGCAGCGCCTTATGTTTCAGGAACGGTAGCCTTGATGTACGCAGTGAATCCTTGCCTTACACCAGACAACATTGAGTTGATCTTGAAAACAACAGCGGTGAACATTGATGCTATCAATCCTGCTTATGTTGGTAAACTTGGTGCTGGAAGAATGGATGCAGGTCAAGCAGTAAGTATGGCCGCTAAATTCAATACAATGACTGTTACAGGAACTGTAAATGTGGAATGCACAACAATGGCTCAAAGCATTTCTTTAAATACAAATTATGACGGTACAGCACCCTTCACAATTAATTGGACAAACGGTGCAACTGTTGCACAATTGAATAACTTATCAGAAGGAAATTATGTTGCGACAATCCATGACAGTAAAGGATGTGTAGCTACTTACAGCGCATACATTACAGCACTTGAACCAATGAATGTGAATGCTGAAATGACGCCTGCACTTTGCCATGGTGCGCAAAACGGAACGTTGAATGCCTTAGTAAATGGAGGAAATGGTAGTTATAATTACACTTGGGAAAATGGTGAAACTTCAGCAAATTTAGAAGGTTTAAAAGAAGGTTTTTACACAGTAACGGTTACAGATGGAAATGGTTGTTCAGTTCTAAACACGTTCCATGTAGCTGAGCCTACAGCACTTGTTGTTGCTATCGCACATGTTGATCAACTTTATGTGGAACATGCGAATGTGGATGTAACAGTTGCAGGTGGAACCGCTCCTTACACTTACACTTGGAACAATGGCGCAATAACACAAGATTTAAATGAAGTTGATGGTGGATTTTACGAAGTGTTGATTACCGATGCAAATGGTTGTCAAGTATCTGCGAACGCAATTGTGGATGCACATGAAGCGGCTGAAATTGGTCAAGTTAACATTGCACCAGAGTTGAGTGTGGAAGAAGGAAATCCTACACAATATATGCTTGGGATGAATGAAGTTGCAACGACAGAATTAAATGTTTACCCAAACCCAGCAACTGAGAATGCTACTGTAGCTTGGAATGGAGAGGACGTTCAAAAAGTAGTACTGATGACCATCACTGGTCAGCAAGTTCAAACGATCGAAGCAATGAACTTACAAAAAGTAGAATTGACAGGAGTTGCACAAGGAGAATATTTCGTGAAGCTATACACAGCAAACGGAAAAGAGTTAGTTAGAAAGGTGATCTTCCTATAGTAGATTGGTTTCATGTTGAAAGATCGCCGAATGCGAGAGTCTTGTAGAGGAGGCTCTCGTTTTTTTTTAAATAGTTCAAACAGGTTCAAGAAATTCAAAATGTTCAATTATTTTCAAATGCTTTAAATCTTACATATCTCTATAAAAAAACACCTTGTTTCATAGTTATTATCCCACATCTTTGTAAATTCGTTAAATAGTGCTCATCACTTACTTAATTTGAAAATTGTGAAGGGATTTTTGTTTGCTCTTTTAATTGCCTTTTCATATTCACTGGTGCATAGCCAGCAAGGAAAGGTATGGGTAACCATAAGCGATTCAGCATTTCACAATAAATATGCAATCAACGGTGAGGCACTAATTTCTTCAGACGAATATTTTACTCAGTTAATTCGAGCGTTTTCAATAAATGGCTTTCATCAAGCTTTGCCTAGCTCTCGGAATAAAGAACTTTTAAAAGTCTATGAGCTGTCATGTGATTGCAATGAGCATGAGTTAATGCAAGCTATAACTAAGTCAAATTTACCTTTTTCAAAACCTGAAATTGGACCAAAATATGAATCGTTAAGCGTGCCGAATGACTACAATACTTCTTTCGCGACAGATTATGCATTGGATTTGATTAAGGCAAAGCAAGCGTGGGATATTACACATGGTGATCCTTCTATTGTCATTTCGATTACCGATGCGAATTATTATTTAAACCATGAAGAGTTAGTTGGGAAAGTAAACTATGTTTCTCCGAATTCCGCTACTGATTACACACATGGTACCGTTGTGGCAATTACTGCTGCTGGAAACACAAACAATGGCATAGGAAAAAGTTCTATTGGCTATGACACCCGTTTAGACTTGCGAGCAATGAGTTACAACGATGTTCTTGACGCCAGTTATGCCGGTGCTCAAATTGTCAATTTAAGTTGGGCATCAGGATGTGATTTTGTTGATTACTTGCAGGCTGTGATGGATGAGGTTTATGCCAATGGTACTGTTATTATTGCTGCTGCGGGTAATGGTGGGAATTGCGGAGCACCCGGAAATTTTGTTTATCCAGCGTCCTTCAATCATGTAATTTCTGTATCAAGTGTTGGGCCATACGACAACCACGAACGATACCAAGGTAATGCAGCTTCTACACACCAGCACAATACAGGTGTCGATATATGTTCACCAGGATATGATGTTGCTCTTTCTACTTCACCAGGAACCTATACAACAGGTAACGGAACCTCTTTTGCTGCACCCTATGTTTCTGGAACGGTGGCATTGATGCTGGCAGTTAACCCATGTCTCAATTCGGATGAGGTTGAGTATATTTTAAAAGAAACTGCAGCAAATATTGATGGGCAAAATCAAGCTTATATTGGCCTTCTAGGTGCTGGAAGATTGAATGCGCAGGCTGCAGTACAGATGGCATCAACGTTCAATACTTTCAGCATGGGAGCATCAAAAACGATTGATTGCTCCAATATGTCGCAAGGGATTTCTTTGAATCTCAATCAGGGAGGAGTAGCTCCATATTCAATTCATTGGAGTAATGGTTCAACCGCGACTGCCCTTACAAATCTGAATCCAGGTACCTACAGTGTAATTGTTAGAGATAGCGCAGGATGTGTGTCAGCATACTCAGCTCAAATTAGTACAGTGGCACCCATTTTTTTAAATGAACAATTGCATGATCCTCTTTGCTTTGGAGCGCCAAATGGTGAGATTACATTGAGTGTAACTGGAGGTCAAGGGAATTACAATTATTTATGGAATACCGGGGAAACAACTTCTGGTATACAAGGATTGATTCCCGGAGTTTATTTTGTGATTGTTTCTGATAGCGCAGGTTGCAGTGGTGCTGAAATTTATGAACTTTATGAACCAACACAATTGTTGGTCGATTTACAGAAAACGGATATTTTTTATTCTGCAGGTGGATCAATTGATTTGACTGTTTCAGGTGGTACAGCTCCATATTCGTATCTCTGGTCGAATGGCGCAAGTACCCAAGATTTAAATAATTTACCCACAGGATTTTATGAAGTCATCGTCTTGGATGCACACGGTTGTGAATTGTCATTAAATACAACTATTGCATTAGCATCTCCGTTTGACGAAATGAATGAACCAGCTGAATTATTGTCATCAGCAGAACAGGTTGGGCTTTCAAATGCTCAAACCTTGGATCAGGATATCACAATTAAATATAATCCAGCGAATCAAAAAATGAATCTTAGTTGGACATTTGACGGTGTCGTAAATTTGAGTTTGTTCAATTTAAACGGTCAATTAGTGCAAGAGTTCAAGCAGTTTTCTGGAAAGAATTTGGAGTTGGACAATTTTGCAAAAGGAGAATACTTATTTCGACTTACAGATAACAGCAAAATAAATCTCATCCGTAAAATTTCCTTTTATTGATGATTTAAAGATCCAAATCGAAGAATTCATGCTGTAAATGGTCTTCTTCAATTTAGAGGTGTTAAATTTACCAAATGTCACATCCGCTTCCAGATAAGTTCATTCAACGAATAAATAATGATTCCTTTTTCGATTCGGATTTTTTAGCGCATCTTGATTCCACACCACCTGTGAGCGTGCGTTTTCATCCTGAAAAAGTTAAATCTAAGTTGGAAGTGTTAGATGCAGTTTCTTGGTGTGAAAATGGATTTTATCTGAAAGAACGTCCATTATTCACATTGGATCCTTTGTTTCATGCGGGCAGCTATTATCCGCAAGAAGCGGGCTCCATGATTTTAGATACAATTTTAAAACAAATAGATTTGCCTGTTGATCCAATATTATTGGACTTGTGCGCAGCACCTGGAGGAAAAAGTACCCTCATTTCATCGTTTTTGAATGGTAAAGGATTGTTAGTTTCCAATGAGGTGATACAAAACCGTGCTAGAATCTTACGCGAAAACACTGTAAAATGGGGCTATACAAATACAATTGTAACAAGCAATGATCCTGCAGATTTTTCCCGACTTCCTAATTTTTTTGATGCATTAATTATTGATGCCCCCTGTTCTGGAGAGGGAATGTTTCGGAAAGACAAGGCAGCACGTGATGAATGGTCTGAAGACAATGTAATGGTATGTTCCGCTAGACAAAAACGGATACTCGCTGATGTTTGGGAATCTTTGAAACCTGGAGGATTTATTATTTATTCAACATGTACATTCAATTCAAGTGAGAATGAAGAAAATGTGTCTTGGCTTTGCGAAGAATTTGGAGCTGAAGAAATAAGTATGAAAATGCCAGATGAAGTTCATAAAGGTAGGGGTGGACATGGTCATTATTGCCTTCCAGGAATAAATAAAACGGAGGGTTTTTATGTTGCAGTTTTACAGAAACCTGATGAAGATTTTCGAACTGTCAAATGGAATAAACGCCCTGAGTTTAGAAAGCAAAAGGAGAGTGCTGGTTTGGAGGAATTTGTGCGTTTAGATGATACCGCTCTCTATGCTTGGAATGAGCGCATGCTCGTCTTGCCGGCAAAAATGGAAGCAGAAATGTTGCACGTTCAAGCAGCTCTGCGATTATTGAAAATGGGAACAATGGTAGGGGAAAACTCGCGCAAAGGGTTGATTCCTTCGGAAGAACTCGCGATGGATTTTAATTTATTGTCGTTCAATAAAAAAACAGATTTATCCCGGCAGGATGCGCTTAGCTATTTACATGGTGACACCTTTGACTTAGGTGAAGGAAATGGATTTTGTTTGGTAACCTTCGAGCAACAACCTTTGGGCTGGATCAAAAGAGTGAATAAGCGATTCAATAATTTATATCCGAAAGAATGGCGGATAAGAATGCAAATTAATTAGACCATGAGAAAGCTGTTTGGCTATCTTCTTGTTTTGCAGTTATTGCTTTTTATTGTGAGTTGTGGTGATTCTCAAAAGTCAAATAGCAATGGTTTTTCTTTTGAGAATCCTGAAGACACTTCTACTCGTATTTTGGAGCGTTACAAATATTACATTGATACGCCAGTTTGCACGGATGAGGGCTGCTCAGGTGTTTACAAAGGAGTAGAATTCGTAGATGTTGAATACATGCAAAAATTAAAGCTCACAGGAACAGATATCGCTCATAATTATTCAAATGTGATGGCACGTTATGTTGGTGATAAATTAAAAGAACTTTATCGATCAAAAAAATACGCCAAAGTAGATTTAAAAAAGATCAAGATGACCACCTATGGGATGGGGGATGGGGATCGGTATGTGGAATACAGAGTATATATTCCTTTTGTTCGAGTTGATAAGAAACGACAAGCAATGACAGGATTTGATCATTCTGGAGGCTGGGGACATACACCGGATCTTAAAAAACGGAAGCGTGATTTATTAAAAGGCCGTATAGTTAAAAACAGAAAATTATACGTTAGTCCACTTTACAAAACACCGGAAGGTTTGGAGGAGTACTGGATTCAATGGAAGCACACTGATTTGCAATAAGGATGTCATAGCACCAATACTAATAATTAATCAAGCCGGAAAGAATGAAAATGAATCAAATGAAGCAAATACTCCAAATGAATGATCGAATATTTGATTTTTTGACTTGGCTTTTATTGATAAGCTTCTTAGTTTTTATTTTTATTATTGGTTGTAATGTGAGTTTGAATACTGATGATTTGTATCTGCTTAATTTATTTAAGAGTCACACATTGTTAGCTTCCTTTGAGGAGTTCCCGCATAATTTTAGAATAGGCAGCTATACGTTGTTTTTCTTCATTTTTAAGTATGTCAGACCGGAGAATCTGCAATTCTATTTAGGCTTTTATTTTGTAGGTATTTTTCTTTTTTGCCTGTTCATTATGCAGTTTGCCTTAAAAAAATACCAAGGCTTTTTCAAAGCAAGTCAACTGACTTTTTGGGAAAGGATAAAGATTGGCCTTTATTTTTTGTGTTTTTCATTTTATTTTTCTGAAACGTTAGGAGAAACCTGGTTTTGGTCAAATGCCATATTAACCTACTTCTTACCTTTTTATTTTGCAATAGGGATAAGTGTTTACCTCATTGAACAGCAAAGATCATGGAAGCAAATATTGATTGTTGTGCTGGGCAATTTTTATATTGGCGGTTCCTCTGAATCTTTTGCATTGACATGGTTTTTCATTCAATTTTTGGTGTTAGCTGCTGCTAATCAACCTTGGAAAGAAAAGAGGTGTCGATTAACGGAAACTTTCGTCACCTTGTTACCTATTTGCTTGAATTTGTTGACGTTAAAAATCAACAATAGATTACAGTTTGAAACAGAAAACAATAAATTCAGATTTGATTTATTCTATGATTTAAGAGGATTTTATCTGCATTTTGACAGAATGGATTTTTTAGCGCTTTTGCTGTTGTTAATTTTGTTTTTAGAGTTGAAATTGAAAAATTGGCAATTTAATTTTCCGCTTTATCGTCAAAGTTGGTGGATGATTTTGCTAGCTTCTTTTTTGATTAGTTTTTCACTGAACATTTTCATATTTAAGGGATCAGGTTCGTTGAGACTTTTTAATAATTTGAACCAAGTCACGGCCCTATTTTTGTTTGCAGTTGTATTGCAGTTGGCTAGTGGTAAGATGTCAAATCACTTAAATAAAGTTTCTTTAATTTTTCTAATACTTTCTATTCCATACTTTTTCAATTATTTTTTCGGTCAAGTTAAAATGACAACATACCATAGAACAGCATATTTAAAACGATTAGAATTACTAAAGTCGGTAGTTGAATCAGATTCTGTTGTGCCACTGAACAAATTGCCGGATTCTGGAATAACAGTTTTTTGCGATGTTTCTAAAAGTCCTAAAGACTTTTCAAATACTCAATTGAAATTGTATTATGGAATTAGATGTGAATTTTATAAGGGTAACTCCAATAAATAAGATGTATAACAAAATGATAGGATTTGGTTTAAATTGGTTTTTAGAACGATCCCAACTTCTCTTTCTTGAAGATTTTACGATACGTATCATAGATAAAGCTCAATCGCTTTTCATCGTTAGGATAGTCGCGGTAAAGTTTTGGTGGAAGTTGAATAATTGAGTCGAATTCTTCGATGGATAAACCAAGCTTTTTCGCAATGTATCGTTTTTCTTCTTCCGCTTTTTCTTCAATGTAGGGTTTGCTTTTTAAAACCTCAAGCGCTTCTTCTCTTGAAACGGCACCAACACAAATCTGGGAAGAGAACGTTGCTCTGCGGTAATCAATTCCGAATTTTTTAAAAAGGTAATAGGATTGAATGAACCCAGTATATTTTGATTCGTAATGCTTGCCTCCGTAATATTTCCAATTCAATTCTTTTTCCAAAAGTTCCATGGCTTCCGCTTTTTCAAAAGGAACATAGTTCAGTAGGTAAACCATTTTTACTCCTTTGAAAAGCTTGTAGTACATTTCACTTAAGAATCCGAAAGTGGGAAACTTTTTCAGTTTCAGTTTTCCAAATTTCTTCTGAATATGATTGAAATAGGTAAGATCCTTTGCGTTGTAATGCCAGCATTTTGGCAAGATACCTTCTGTTGCGAAGTTGCCACCGCTGATAATGTGTTTAATTCCATATTTAACGGCAACCTTGTGGAGTGATGATAAAATTGCAATATCGGTAGGTGTGTCAGCTTCCGGAACAGATGCTTTTAAAAATGAAATTTGAAGATCTTTAAATTCTTCCCAATCGAGCACATAACTTTCGTATTCAACGTGTAGTTTATTTGCTATGTTTTTGATGTTTAAAACAGCTTCTTCAGAGTTCCAGCCATTGTCCATGTGCACTGCTAAAACACGCAGACCATGCTGGCGCGCTATGTAGGCAGCATAACTGCTATCAATGCCTCCGCTTAAACCAACAACACAATCGAATTCTTTGCCCTTACCAGCTAATTTAATTTCTTCAATCAGATGAGTAAGTTCTGTATCACTTTTTCTTCCTTGGTATTTATAGCGTTCACGTTTGTCAAGAAATTCTGTACAGTGGTTGCATTCACCTTTCTCATTGAAAGTAATATCAGGATCGGAAGTATCCATAACGCAACGAGTGCATTGGCGATATTCAGTAGAATGCATTGTGCAAAATTAAGCATGATTTTAAGCTCTGAAAGAAAAAAGTGGTTTTTATTAACTTTTTAACGACTCTTCAGGGTAATTGATCAATACGCCGCGTTTTTTACTTTGATAAACGAACAAGCTCCCCGCTGCCAATCCACTGGCAAAGCCTTCATGGTGCGCTTTTTGAAGATCTGAAATGGAACCAGCACCACCTAGTGCTACAACTGGAATGGCAACCGCTTCAGAAATACTTCGAATTAAATCGATATCGTAACCACTCATTTCGCCATCCTTTTCTATCGATTGCACAATGATCTCACCTGCGCCTTTTTCTTCCATGAGTTTTGCAAAGCTTACCGGATCGTAACGCGTCGATTTTGTCCCTCCATGCGTCCATGTTTTGATTCCACCCAAAAATTTCTTCTTAACGTCAATGCAAACGGAAATTGTTGAAGATCCAAATTCAGCTGCTGCTGCTTGAATAAAATCTGGATTTTCTGCTGCATAAGAAGTAACGATAACACGCTCAGCTCCAGCAGCAATTATTTCTTGAATGTTGTTAAGCGTTCTTATTCCTCCACCAACTGAAAATGGCATGTCCGCTTCTTCGCCAATAATCCGAACAAATTCCAAATCGATTGTTCTTTTTTCTTTAGTGGCTTGAGTATCTAGAAAAACAAGTTCATCTGCTCTTAAATCATTAAAAATGTGGACAGCGTTGATAGGGTCGCCAATGTATCGATGATTTTTAAATCCAATCGATTTGTATAGGGCTTTGTCTTTTAGCAGCAATACAGGTATGACGCGAGGACGGTGCATTTTTTTATACTCTAATTTATAATCTTCAATTTGTAATCTTCAATCTTCAATCTGTAATCTTGAATCTGTAATCTGTAATCTTGAATCTGTAATCTTGAATCTGTAATCTTGAATCTGTAATTTATTATCAACCCAAACCTACAAAATTCGCCAACAGTTGAATCCCAGTATCATGGCTTTTTTCAGGGTGGTATTGAACCCCAAAAATTAAGTCTTTCGAAACTGCAGAAACAAAGTTGCCACAGTAATCAGTTGTATTTAAAACGATCGAAGGATCATTCGCCTTAAATTGATAGGAGTGCACAAAATAAAATTCTGATTCATTTTCGATGTTGTTCATGAGTGGTGATTCTTTATGAATTCGAATCGTATTCCATCCCGTATGTGGTATTTTGAAACGAAGTGTATCATTCACCTGAAATTTGACGACTTCTGCATCCAACCATCCCAAACCTTCACATGCTGAGTTGTTTTCACTTTCAAAACTAACTTTTGCCATCAATTGCATTCCTAAGCAAATTCCTAAAATTGGTATTTTTTTGTTCAGCACTGCATGATTAAGCGCTTCAATCAATCCCAACTCCTGCAGGTTATTCATGGCCTTCCCAAAATGTCCAACACCTGGTAAAATTAGCTTTTCCGCATTCATTATATCGTCCGGATCCGATGAAACGATGGATTCAATCTGTAAGCGATCCAGTTTTTTCTTCACGGAATATAAATTCCCCATGTTGTAATTCACGATGACGATCATAATGTGAAGATAATAATTAAAATTTGAAGCTAGCCGAGTGGCCGTCCTCGATACACTTTCCGCTTCGTTCCAAGCACTCGGTCGGCTTGTACAATTGAGATAAAAGCTAGTCGAGTGTCCACCTCGATTTATTGTTAATAGCTAGTCGAGTGTCCGACGCAGGAGGATGTATCGAGACTAGCACTCGGTCGGCTTGTATACTTTTGTTAAGAGCAAGCCGAGTGTCCGACATAGGAGGATGTATCGAGACTAGCGCTCCCCGCTCTACGCTAGCCGAGTGGCCGCTTCAGCGGCTGTACCGAGGCTAGCGGATAAATTTCTTCTTAGCAAGTTTTTTCAAAAAATCAATTCTTCCATCAATTAAAGCACTCTTTTTTTCATGACCCCACTTCTGAATTTGCTTTTCACGATTAAAAGCATAATCGATTATATTAAATTCTTCTGAATAAACAAGTTTTACGGGTTGATGCAATTTTGTATGAATTGCACCCTCTCCATTTTGATGTTGATGAAGTCTTCGTTCTAAATTTCTAGTGCTACCTGTATAGTAGCTTCCATCTCCACAAAGTAAGATATACATATGACAAGTCATGAATTTTTAGGTTAAGCTATATTGAAATATAAGCAAATTTTTTGATTTATTTCCATATTCCATGATTAATGATTGTCGAGTATCCGACCTCGGTGCACTTTCCACTTCGTTTCAAGCACTCGGTCGGCTTCTATAATTGAGATAATAGCTGGTCGAGTGTCCGACGAAGGAGGATGTATCGAGACTAGCACTCCAGCAATCCACCCTCGGTACACTTTCCACTTCGTTCCAAGCACTCGGTCGGCTTTGAGCTGGTCGAGTATCCGACGTAGGAGGATGTATCGAGACTAGCACTCGGTCGGCTTCTATAATTGAGATAATAGCTGGTCGAGTGTCCGACGAAGGAGGATGTATCGAGACTAGCACTCGGTCAGCTTGTATACTTTTGTTAAGAGCTAGTCGAGTGTGCGACGCAGGAGGATGTATCGAGACCAGCACTCGGTCGGCTTGTATACTTTTGTTAAGAGCTAGTCGAGTGTACGACGCAGGAGGATGTATCGAGACTAGCACTCGGTCGACCTGTATAATTGAGTTAAGAGCTAGCCGAGCGGCCGCTTCAGCGGCTGTATCGAGGCTAGCGGTTGTATCGAGGCTAGCAACTCCGCCAACTTTTCAACCTGAATTTTCCGAGAATATTTTTCTATTCCATTAGAATTGCAGGCGATACTCCCTGTGTTTTCAAACTCTTGGTAAAGCTCACCCAAGACTTCCAACAAGTGATTGGCATCTTTCACTATGATGCCAGAATTTGTTGATTGAATTATTTCTGCTTGCAATTGGTTGCTTTCGTCTTTTATGTCAGTTAGATGAAAATAAGTTGATTTTAATTTTTTTGATTCAAAATCATCAGAATAGCACAAAATAATTTTTCTTTTTATTCCTAAGTAGGTAAAGATCTTTGTTCCTAAAATGGAATAATCGTTAAACAACAAGAATAAATTTGCCTTTGCCAATTCTTTCACTAAAGTCTCATTTTCTGTTCTTGGAAAAAAATGAACGACTGACTTTAAATAATTCGAATTAGAAATAATTTTTTGCAGTTCTTCTTGGTTGTTTATTCCATAAAAATTGACGCGAATGGCTTTTGTTTTGGTTGTTTCGCCAAATTTTTCAAGGGTTCTAAGAAAACTTTCAATCGGATGCCATTTGTAAATAGTTCCGGCAAATGAAATGGTAAAACAATCGTTATTTTGTGCTATACTAAACGTTTTATCAATTGCTTCGGGGTTGAAACCATTTAAGATCAATGAGAAGTTTTTGTTTGATAAGTTTCTTTCAACCTGTTTCTGGAGAAATGTTGAGACTGTAATTATTTTCGAAACATTTTTCAAATAGTGATTTTCAAAAAAAGAATTCCATGCTTTTAAAAAAATATTTCTCGACCTTGTTTTATCTTGTACCCATGCATCCCGGTAATCAGCAATCCATGGTGTTTGGAATTTCTTGCCCAGTTTTGAGGCATATTTAAACAGGATAAATGGATCACCTGTAGCAATAATGCAATCAACTTTGTTTTGTTTTAAGTAATCTTCTGCAGCTAAATAGATTTTATATTTCGGCCCAACAGAAAACGGGAATTGTATTAATTCATTAAATATGGAGTTGATTTTACGAAGAGATTTATATTTAATCGGCCCATATTTTAGTAATATTTTATTGGATAAAGTTGGCTGGTAAGCGCTTCTAATGATTGTTCCGTATTCAGTTTTCTCTACTATTGTCTGAGCTGAATTACTTGGTGAAACATAATCCAAATGATTTCCATGCGTATTGCTCCATTGACGTGTAACAACAATAGGTTCAATACCGAATTCTTTCAGATAACGGTACCAATTGTATGGTCTTAAACCACCCACTGAAACGTAGGGCGGGAAATCATAGGCCAGAATAAGTACTTTTTTCATTTTACCAAAGATAGGATTTCAGATTTAAAAGGAATCATAGTGGGTGAAATGGTCAATTCATTAACTTTTAAATATCTTTGAGGCAATACAGACGAATAAAGAAAGCACTATTAACTTTTAGAATAACTGGGATTTGGGGCTGAGTAGACTAAATGACAATAAAGAGTTAAAACCAATGCCTCATAAGCACTTACTCCTCCTTACCGCTGAATATCCCTATGGAAAAGGGGAGACGTTTTTGGAAAATGAAGTGCCCATTTTATCGCAGCATTTTGACAAGATTACAATAATTTCTTTAAGCGAGAATTCAGAGCATACGAGAGAAATACCATCTATTTGTGAGGTGTTCCGCTATCCTGTTTCTTTATCGAAAATTGAGAAAATACTTGCTTTGAGGTACTTGTTATTAAGAGAAGTGAGGGTAGAATTGAAACGAGTGACGAGTGTTTATAAGTTAAAAGTTAACTTTCAGATCATTTCAACCATCCTAGTTTCTTGGGCAAGAGCAAAAAAATTAAAATCAATAATTAGAAAGCATTTAAATTCGGAATCGATTGCCTATTCCTATTGGACGGATGATTCCTCCTTGGCTTTGGCGCAATTGAAAATTGAAAATCCTGACTTTAAATGTGTGTCTCGCTTTCACGGATGGGATGTCTACTTTGAAGCAAGTGCAATTGGTTATTTGCCTTTCCGGAAGTTTATCAATGATCACTTGGCCCAACAATTTGCCATTTCTAATGCAGGTTTAAATTATGCAAGAACGAGATGGGAAATAGATTTTCCGAACAAAATATCTGTTTCGCGGTTAGGTACCGCAACCCAAATGGAACATTGGTTAACTCGTGAATCTATGCGTGAGCCAAGATTAATTGTCAGTTGTTCAAATGTTATTCCACTCAAGCGAGTGGAACTTATTTTCGAAGTAGTGAATGGTGTAGTGAATCATGAAATCCGTTGGGTCCACTTTGGTGATGGACAAAATTTGGCAGAATTAGAACAAAAAATCGCGTTGGAAAAAAAATTGCACCTCACCGTTGAATTGAGGGGGAGGGTTTCCAATGAAGAAGTATTGGAATTTTACAAGCAAGAAAGCCCTGATTTTTTCATGAATCTCAGTACATCCGAAGGGATTCCGGTTTCTATCATGGAGGCATTCTCAATAGGGATTCCCGCTGTTGCAACTGCGGTTGGAGGGGTTCCCGAAATTGTATCCAACCATGTCGGTGCGTTGGTTGATCCGCATGCTACTGCTAAAGAGATTCAAATGATTCTGATCAATTTACTAAGTAAACCGCTATCCGATTGGAATCAACTGTCTGAGCAAGCTTATGAAGTTTGGAAAAACCATTACAACGCGGAAACAAATTTCACTTCTTTTGCTCAAGCTCTAAAGGAAATCTAATTCCAATTTTAGGGATAGACCCCGTTCTCTA
>JBIIQP010000057.1:0-13787 GCA_044341975.1 Crocinitomicaceae bacterium | reverse complement strand
ATTGGTGATTGCGAGCCTGGTGCAATGCGAAAAAGTGCAAGCGTAGATAAGGAAGGAAATCCCGACGGCACGGGCACAGGAATGGGATGGTTCCCGGGTTATGCGGTGGATCTGGAAACAGGCGCGCGCTTGTATGTTGCATTTGGAGAAAATTCGTTCTTAGGAGCTGAAAATGGTGCTGACATGATTTGGAATCCTTCAGACAGAATGGTTAATTCACTCGGCGTGCCATTGATGGGTGGTGTGCAGCCAATCTATGTGTTTAGTCATGATCAGGCAAAGGTGAATGGCTATGCGCTGGGTTATGATTTTCCGGAATATATTCCTTCTTTGGCTGAATCCAATTCCACTAATTTCCTCTTCCAGAAAATGCAGGAAATCGAAGCAGATAATCCAACTTCGAAACGACAAGTGTACGGCAGTCTGAGTTGGGTCGCATACCCACTTCTAAAGCAAGGACAAAAGCACCTTTCAACGGATGTTACAATCAAATTGAGGATAAACAAAGAATACAAGAATTATGCTGCTTCAGGCTTGAATAATGGTCGGCCAATGTTCAGTTGGAACATGTCGGAGGATAGAACGGTAACTGGACGTCAAGAGGCATTGGTGGATGCTTTGAAGTTGATCAATGTTGTTCCGAATCCATACAATGCTTTTTCAGAATACGAAAACAATAAACTAGACAATCGTGTAAAGATTACAAATCTACCGGAAACATGCACGATAAGTATTTTTAGTTCAAATGGGAAATTGATTAAAAAAATTAAGAAAGACAGTCCAGTGACGTATCAAGATTGGACATTGACGAATCATGCCAATATACCCGTTGCTTCAGGTGTGTATTTAATACACGTTGCTATTCCAAATGTTGGTGAGAAGATTTTGAAGTTATTTGTTGCAATGCGAACGGTGGACCTACAGAATCTTTGATTTAGATTGGAATCGAGATTCGGAATGTTGAACCCTTGTCGATCTCAGATTCAAGAACAAATACTTTGCCTTTGTGGTATTCTTTGATAATGCGCTTCACGAGGGAAAGTCCCAAGCCCCAACCGCGTTTTTTAGTCGAAAATCCAGGTTGGAATATCGTCTTAATTTGTTTTGGATGAATGCCTTTTCCAGTATCGGCAATGTCGATATGTGCCCATTCAGGGGATGTTTGCACATTGACCATTAAACGACCATTTCCTTCCATTGCATCAACAGCATTTTTTGCAATGTTTTCGATGACCCATTCCATCAACGGCGCATTGTGACGCACGATTATCGGTCCTGAACACTTTAAATCGATACTAACCTTATCTGAAATCCTTGGTCTTAGATAGTCCAAAACATTTTGCACCGTATCACACAAATTGCTTTCTTCTAATTTTGCACCTGAACCTATTTTTGAAAAACGATCAGTAATCTTTTCCAAACGGTCTACATCTTTCTGCATTTCTGTTGTCATCATCGGGTCGATGCCCTGACTTTCCAGAAGTTGAATCCATGCCATTAATGAACTCAAAGGTGTTCCAAGCTGGTGAGCTGTTTCCTTCGCCATGCCTGCCCAAACTTGATTTTGTTCAGCTTTACGGAATGTGCTAAAGATGAGGTAGCCGATTAAGACAAATAAACCAATGATGAAGAAAATGATGTAAGGGTAGTATTGCAGTTGTTTTAGTTCTTCGCTGTTGTCGTAATAAAGCAAGTTTTTTTCGCCATTTCTATAGTCGATAACCAAAGGATCATTTTGAATTTTCAATGAAGCGATCGTCGTTTCAATATTCGATGAGGTAAGTTTGGTTTTAGCTAAGTTACTCCCTACAATTGTATTGTCTTCGGCATCTATCAATAGCACAGGTACCAGACCATCGTTGTTGATCAATTCCTGATTGAACGAATTGATAAGAGAATCGCGTTCGCGTTCAAGTCTTAAAATTTCTTTGGAATCGTTGTAAACGTAAGTCATGAAAAGCCCTTCATAAACTTCTACTGTGAAGGATGGGTTGATTTTTTTCCAATTATTGGCCAGTATGCGCAATGAATCCTCAAAGTAGCTGTACAAAGCAGCAGTTTCAAGTGTTGGAAAGGATTTACGGAGTTCACTTGTGTCGAATCCAAGGTTGATGTATCCAGAAATATTTTTTTCATTGTCAAAAAGAATGACGGGAATATCCTTGTTCTCTTTGATAATTTTTAGTGGAAAAGTATAGTCGGGTATTTGATCCAGCGGCGTTGCTTTTGATACTTCCTTCGTGGCGTCAATCCACAAAGCCATTTCTTTTTGTTCTTTCTCTCTTAACTGTGAAAATGTGCGGTCTGTCAACCGAACGAGCTCCAATTTTTTCTGGATAGCGCCTGCCCATTGTCTTACTCTTTCGCGCTCGCGTTCACCAACTTTGGAAACAATGGTATTTGACACGAAGAGCGACGCGCCAACCATGATCAGTGCAATCGCAATAAGTGCGATTTTCCATTTTTGTTTGTTGGAATAGAGATTCATTTATGCGAATGTACACGAATGTAACGAGAAATTGGTATTCACATTGCCTGTAAGAAGTTTTAACGCTGAAAAAAGAATAAACCCTAATTTTACAATCAATTCTTCGGTATGATCAGACGTCTTAAAAATCCATTAGTTGTATTTGCTGTGTGCTTCGCAACGATTGCATTACCACTTTTCACCTTGCCCATTAATTTCTTTCAGGGAGAGATTGTTTATGCCCAAGGCTTAATGGAGAAAAAGGTACAAGCACCATTGAGCCTTTCTTATTTCATAGGTTTAGGCTACAACAAAGTGGATATGACCGGAGTAAAAGATTTTTATCTGACAGCCAAAGGATTTATTCTTGCAGCAATTCTATTAGTTGGCATTCCAGGGTTGATTGCCTACCGCATCCATTTAGGAAAAAATAATCAGGAAAACGATTCTTTGAAAACCATTGATTAAGCCAATAAAGACCGCATATTCGCTTTTTCGTCAATCATGCGGTGTAAATCAGCCACATTGATGCGAATTTGTTCCATGGTGTCGCGGTCTCTGATCGTTACAGTATTATCTTCCAATGTTTGATGATCAACTGTAACAGAATAAGGTGTTCCAATTGCATCTTGTCGGCGGTAACGTTTCCCGATCGAATCTTTTTCATCGTACTGGCACAAGAAATCGAACTTCAACGAATCGATGATCTCTCTTGCTTTTTCTGGTAAACCATCTTTTTTGGTCAATGGCATCACAGCAACCTTGTAAGGCGCAAGGGCAGGAGGAATGCTTAAAACAACGCGTTCCGAACCGTCTTCAAGTGTTTCATTTTTGTAGGAAGAACTCAAAACTGCCAAGAACATGCGATCAAGTCCAACAGATGTTTCAACAACAAACGGAACATAGTTTTGATTTAATTCAGGATCGAAGTACTGTAGTTTCTTGCCTGAAAATTGTTCGTGTTGTTTTAAATCGAAGTCGGTGCGTGAGTGAATTCCCTCTAATTCTTTGAATCCCATTGGGAAATTGAATTCGATGTCGCACGCAGCATTGGCGTAATGTGCCAATTTTATATGGTCGTGGAAACGGTAGTTTTTGTCTCCAAGACCTAATTTTTTATGCCATTTTTCGCGGGTCTCTTTCCAGTAACTATACCATTTCATTTCATCTCCCGGGCGACAAAAGAATTGCATTTCCATTTGCTCGAACTCGCGCATGCGGAAGATAAATTGACGTGCAACAATCTCATTTCGGAATGCTTTTCCAATTTGGGCAATCCCAAATGGAATCTTCATGCGACCAGATTTTTGAACATTCAAGAAATTGACAAAAATGCCTTGCGCTGTTTCAGGACGAAGATAGATAGTGGCAGCATCGCCTGCTACGGAACCAAGCTCCGTTGAGAACATTAAATTGAATTGGCGTACTTCCGTCCAGTTGCGTGAACCAGAAATCGGACAAACGATCTCGCAATCCATGATTAACTGGTAAACTCCTTCTAAATCATTGTTTTCCAAAGAAACGCGCATGCGGTCTTCAATGGAGATAATTTTCTCCATGTTGCGCAATACATTTGGATTCGTTGCTCTGAATTGTGTTTCATCGAAACTCTCGCCAAATTTTTTGATGCCTTTCTCAACCTCTTTTTCAATTTTCTGACGAATCTTTTCAATATGTTCTTCGATCAAAACATCAGCACGGTAACGTTTTTTAGAGTCTTTATTGTCAATCAATGGATCATTGAACGCATCAACGTGGCCGGAAGCTTTCCAAGTTGTTGGATGCATGAAAATAGAGGCGTCAAGTCCCACGATGTTTTCGTGCATCTGCACCATCGATTTCCACCAATAGGATTTGATGTTGTTTTTAAGTTCAGCACCCAACTGACCGTAATCATATGTGGCAGCTAATCCGTCGTAGATCTCTGATGATGGAAAAACGAAGCCGTATTCCTTCGCGTGAGAAATGACTTCTTTCAACTTATCCTCTTTCTGTTCCATTTATGCTGGTAATTCTTTGTGTGTATTATTAACCTTTAATTGCTTTAATTCCAGGAAGTTCTATTCCTTCTAAGTATTCTAACATGGCACCACCGCCCGTAGAAACGTAAGAAACTTTGTCAGCTAAATCAAATTTATTGATAGCAGCAACTGAATCACCACCACCGATCAGTGAATATGCACCTTTTGCAGTCGCTTCAACAATGGCATTTGCAACATCAGCTGTACCTTGCTGAAAGTTTTCCATTTCAAAAACACCCATAGGACCATTCCACAAGATCAATTTAGAATGCGCGATGATTTCTCTGCATGCTTTTGATGTTTCAGCACCTGTATCCAATCCCATCCAACCTGCAGGAATTTCTCCAATTTTGACTTCTTTGCGATTGGCATTGTTGTCAAATTTATCGGCAATGATTGTGTCGGTTGGTATGTAAAGATTTACCCCTTTTGTTTTAGCGTCAGCGATTATTTTTCGGGCAGTATCAAGAAAATCATCTTCAACAAGTGAGTTTCCAACTTGTCCACCCATCGCTTTGACAAACGTATAGGCCATCCCGCCTCCGACAATAAGATTGTCCACTTTATCCAAAAGGCGCTCAATGATTGTGATCTTGGAAGAAACCTTTGCGCCACCAACGATAGCTGTAAGCGGTTTTTCAGTTGAATTCAACACTTTATCTACTGCTTTGATTTCGCCCTCAATGAGGTAACCAAACATTTTATCATTCGGGAAATAGTTCGCTACAACAGTAGTGCTCGCATGAGCTCGGTGCGCTGTACCAAAAGCATCATTCACGTAAACATCTCCATGTTTCGCTAATGCTTCTGCAAAACTTTCTGTTCCCGCTGTTTCTTGTTTGTAGAAACGTACATTTTCAAGCATCAATACTTCACCTGGTTTCAACGCTGAACTCATTGCGTACGTGTCTTCTCCGATGCAGTCCGATGCAAATTTTACGTCAACACCCAATACTTTTGAAGTATGAGCAACAATGTGTTTCAGGGAATATTTTTCCTCAGGACCGTCTTTTGGGCGACCTAAATGCGACATCAATACCACACTTCCACCATTTTTCAGTATGTGCAAAATAGTTGGCGCAGCAGCACGAATACGCGTATCGTCTGTTACAGCCATTGTTTCTTTATCCAGGGGAACATTGAAATCAACACGAATCAACGCGCGCTTTCCTGAAAAATCATAATTGTGGATGTCAGCCATGAGAACTATTTTTTTTGAAAGGACAAATTTAAACCTAAAATTTAAATACCTTCAACGTATGTCTAACGAACGTCAGATTTTTACCTTAAAACAAGTTGTTTCGTCGATTCGAAAAACAATCGAGGAGCGATACAAGCAATTGTATTGGGTGAAAGCTGAAATGCACAAGCTGAATCTTTATCCGAGTGGACATGCATTTCCGGAATTAGTTCAAAAAGAAGACGATAAAATTGTTGCACAAATAGGTGGTGCGATTTGGAAACAGAATTTTCAGCGCATCAATAAACAATTTGTAGATGTTGTAAAGGAGCCTTTGAAGGAAGGAACCACCTTGCTTTTGCAGGTCAAAATAACCTACAGTGAGACTTTTGGATTGTCCTTGCAGATTCTTGACATTGACCCAAGTTTTACCTTGGGCGAATTGCAACGCGAACGAGAAGAAACACTCAAACGCCTTCAGAAAGAGGGAATTTTAAATGCGAATCAACGATTAGAGTTTCCATTACTGCCACAACGCATTGCAATTGTATCCGCGGATACGAGTAAAGGCTTGTCTGATTTTATGAAGGTCTTGGACAACAATCCATGGGGCTATGAATTTTTCACAATGCTCTTTCCAGCCTATTTGCAAGGGGATGTTGCCGTTTCTAGTATTGTGGAGCAACTGAAAAAAATTGAAAAAGTCAAGCATCATTTTGATGTTGTTGTAATTGTAAGAGGTGGGGGAGCTGAAGTTGGAATGTCTTGCTACAATCACTATGAATTGTGTAAAGCAATTGCCACATTTCCATTGCCGATTTTATCCGGCATTGGACACTCAACGAACATGACGGTTGCTGAAATGGTTGCGTTTCGGAATGCAATAACGCCCACCGAATTAGCTGACTTTTTAATTCAGACGTTCCATGATTTCAGCGTTCCTGTAACTGAAGCTCGTAAGCTCTTACGAACTTATTCTGAACGATTAATTACACTCAATAAGCAGCATTTTGAATCTACTGCAAAACAAGTACGACAGCATGCAGTGCTTTATTTGGAAAGACGAAATGGGCAACTAATGCGGACGGCTGAAGTGATGCGAAGGGCAGTTCAACATTCCCTCAATCTTCAACATACAAATCTGTCAATGATGAAATCGGGTATTTCTAATTTAAGTTACGGAACTACTGAGCGATCACGAGAAAAGATGGAGTTGGCGTTTCAGGAATTGCAGCGCGCTGCTTCTCGAAAATTGGACCAGGACAAACAGATGGTCAAGCATCTACAAGATTTGAGTCGCATACTGGATCCACAACTCGTGCTGAAGAGAGGTTTCTCCATAACCCGACTAAATGGTCGAACAATTGGTGAACACAATGCACCTGAGCCAGGTCAGGATATTTCAATAGAAACGTTTAGTGAGCAACTTACGGCAAAATTGACGGCCATAGAAACAAAGAAAGAGGAATAGATTGATATATAAAATGTATATATTACTCTTAAATTATTTTGGAAGCTTGCATCAATTTTAATTCCTCCCAAGTTACTTCGTCTCCATGTCTTTCTTTCAATTGTGAAAGTGACGCACCTTCAAAGTCAGCAAAGTAATCTTGCAATTTCGAAATGCGTTCTTGAGTCAAAACATCTTCCAATTCGATCTTTTCGCTTTTCAATAAAACAACGAAATGGTTGTAGATTGTATTTTCTGAAACTTGTCGCCGTGCCGCAATTTCTCCAACATCCAGACCTTCGTGCAACAATTCGAGCGTTTGCTCATACGTAGATTTCTTTTCTTTCCGTTCTTCCTTTTTCTTGGGAGATGACAACAGAATAGGCTCATCTTCCATTGCAGCATAGAGCAAGCCATTTTTCTCGCGCAACTTTTGTTGAATAGATGCTAACCTGGCAATTTTGTAATTTTTTATTTCCTCTGTCAACAAACTTTCCTTCGTTATCTCCTTTCCAAAGGCAATGTGTTCGACCAGCAATTTGGCTTTCTTAAGGCGAAGGATTACTTCTGTGAGGTGTTCATCTAATTCGCGCAACTCATCAGCGTATTGTTTGGTTTTGCGCATGCGGCTTAGTTCGGCCAATTTCATCAGATTAGAAGTCAAAACGCCATCGAGAATCTTGAAAAAATAATCGTAAGCTGCTTCAACGCGCTCCCGCACAAAGTCGAGCTCACTGTTTCTGGCAAAAAGCTTTTCAATTTGTGCTTGAAATCTTTTGGCGTGCTCCATCGTCCCTGACACAGCTTGAGCTTGAGCTGTCACCCATGATAGATTTTTTCCTTTTTCAGTTTTAGAACCTGCGTTCTTGTAAGTCGCCTCATGAATTGACCATTTGCTGTTCAGTTCGTACCAGTCAAAAGCGTGACGAATAAATGCTTGTACATACTCCGACGTCCCTTTGTCGAGGTGTTTTGATAATTGCACAGCGTCCGCTTTGTTGCGCGCATAGTTCACGACATGATGATCACTGGCCAAACCATTCAAGCGAATAGGATTTAATAGCACCAGGCCATTCATCGATCGCAAGCGAGAAAGCGCAACGTAAGCTTGTCCGGGTGCAAAAACGTCGGACACATCCAAGACAGCTTTTTCGAAGGTTAATCCCTGACTTTTATGAACGGTTATAGCCCAAGCCAATTTCAAGGGATAATGAACAAAGGTTCCTAGCACTTCTTCAACGATTTCTCCTGTTTGGGCATTTACGGAGTAACGTATATTGTTCCATTCGTATTTTTCTACCGTAATTTGTTTTTTTTCATCGGGAAAACTCACCGTTACTTCGTCTTTGTCTAACGCGGTGATTGTACCCATTTTACCATTGTAGAAGAGCTTTTCGAATGAGACGTCATTTTTAATGAACATGACTTGTGCCCCAATTTTTAGGTCCAATTGTTCATCAATAGGGTACATGTGTTCGGGGAATTCACCCGTTACTTCGGCAGCGTAGGAAACTATTTTTCCCGCCAATTGACCAAGAGCACGTCTGTTGATTTCATCCGCTTTATTATTGTGGGTAGTTAGGGTGATGTAACCATCCTCATTGAGAGGGTCAAAATTTGGTTTTACAAATTGATTCAAAAGTTCAGCATCCGCAGGGGTGATCGTGTTTTCTCTTAAATTGTTGAGCACGGCGATAAAAGCATCGTCTGTTTGACGGAAAATTTTCGATAATTCGACATACACAGGTGGTTGCTCAGCGATGACACGGGCATTGAAAAAGAACATGCCAGCATAATAATTCCGCAGGACATTCCACTCGTCTGGTTTTACAACAGGTGGCAATTGCAATAAATCACCTATAAAAAGCACTTGGACACCACCAAAAGGTTCATGAATTTTCCGCGCATTTCGCAAGGTCCAGTCCATTGCATCAAGCAAATCTGCTCGGAGCATACTTACTTCATCAATGATCAGTAACTCCAGATTACGCATCAACTGCAAACGCGTTTTATTCATGTTGAAATGCCGCGACAGCGAATCTTTACTTTCAATACGCACCGTTTCTTGAGATGGAGTTTGAGCTAAAAACTCAGGGATAAATCCGGCAAAGGGAAGTTGAAAAAAGGAGTGAATGGTAACGCCACCTGCGTTCAGCGCTGCAATTCCTGTTGGAGCTACAATCACTGTGTTTTTGAAGGTTGACCCAATGATTTTTTTAAGTAAAGTCGTTTTTCCTGTTCCAGCCTTACCGGTAAGAAAAATTGGTTGTTTGGTTTGATTGATAAATCGTTCTGTGAATTCAGCCGGTTCCAGTGAAAGTGTGGTGTTTGTCGTGTTCATTTAATTGAAGTTAAGCAAAAACTTCATTTCTCGCAATTAAAAGTGAGCAGTATTTATTTAAAAAATCCAATATTTCGTTTTAAAACAAACCCACAGTCGTTCACTATTTAGTGAAAAGCTATAAATTAGATGTATGGAAAATCAGATGAACTACACCGAAGCCTTTGAAGAACTGCAACAAATCGTGAAGCACATGGAGAACGGTGAAATTACAGTTGATGAGTTATCCTTGAAGGTGAAGCGCGCTGCAGAATTGATTAAAATTTGCAAACAAAAACTCACAACAACTGAGGAAGACGTGAATCAAATTTTGAAAGAATTAGAAAATTAGTAGCACCTGACATGGGAAAATTCAACGATATTGTAAAATCTGAAACACCTACCTTGGTCGACTTTTATGCAACCTGGTGCGGACCCTGTAAAATGATGCATCCTGTTTTGGATCAGTTAAAAGACCAGATGGGAAGTAAGGTTCGTATTTTAAAGATTGACGTAGATAAAAACCAGGATGTTGCCGAAAAATTCAAAGTGCGCGGTGTACCAACCTTCGTTCTTTTCAAAGGAGGTGAGATTCTCTGGCGACAAAGTGGTGTAATTGAATTAAGCACCCTAAAATCAAAAATCAACCAATCGATTTGACCATTTGTACTAAATTGAACTCATTGAACCTTTTGACCACAAAGACACGAGTTTAAGGAGATCCAATCTCTCCATAAGTCACAAAGAAATCTTTTAATTCAATATAAATCTTCTTTGCGCACTTAAAAGCCGTCGGTTTTTCTGAATTAGTGCCTTAATACACTTCGTGAATAAAACTTATCCTTGTGTCCTTGTGGTAAATTTGATTGAACTATTGAACACTTCCGTCAATCGAGTGATTTTTCAGAGCATGCCCTCGACCTGTCCGCAGTGGTGGATACATCTGCCGAGGCAGACACTCCCTCCTCGGCGGGCAAGCGGTCAGCTGCCAATCGAGTGATTTTTCCGAGCATTCATGCGATGAAAAAATGTCACACTTCGAAGGCAATCGAGTGATTTTTCATAAGAAAAATTGTATCGAGATTGAACTCTTGAACGTTCCTCATCCTAAATCAAAGTAAAGCCGAAATCTCAATTTTTAATGATGGAAGATGGTTTTTCAGAATTGCCCAGACAATGGTGTTGTCAATAGAATCATAGGCATGAACTAACCTGTTACGAAGCGATATTATTTTCACATCGTGAACCAGTAATATTTCAGGCTCAGTCAGGCGTAATTTATTTATTGCTTCACCAATGATTGCCAAGTGTCTTTCGACTGCACTTTGCGTTTTTTTATCAGATTGATATGCGTCAAATGTAGCGGTGGACTCGGTGAACTCCTCAATTAATTGAATGGAAGTTAACACATCAGAAAGATATTTTTTCCCTTTGTCCGTCATAAATTAAAACCTTGGTTGACTCAATTGATTTTCTTAGGTAGGGATTGTGTATTGATTCTTCCGTGAGCAGGTCAACTTCTCTGCTGAAAAACAACTCGAATTGATCCCATAAGTCAATAAGTAATTCTCCTTTTTCGAGAGGATCACTTATTTCAATATCTACAAGTAAATCAATATCACTTTTCGACGGATTGAATGCGTTGGTTGTTGCCGACCCGAATGCATAGAGATATTTTACCTTATGATCCGCACACAATTTGTGGAATCTACTGATGTTATGGCTTATTTCCTCTTGTATTCTCATCATTATCAAATGTAATTTCTTTTTATAAGATTTCCAAATTTAACACTTGAACTTCTTTGAACCAATTGAACTCTTGAACGCATTGAACTGTTGAACTTCATTGAACTCTTCTCCCACGCCCCCAAAACATCGTCATTCTCCTCCCGCGGCATTTCATGAAATGGTTTTTCTCTCGCACTGAAACGCTTTAAAATGGAGAAAGCTCCATCGGAGATCATCGACATTTTAGCGAATTCAGAAGAGTGAAAAATGACTCACTTCGAAGCTTGTCCTCGACCTGTCCGCAGTGGTGGATACAGCCGCTGAAGCGGCCACTCCAGCCTCGGCTGACAAGCGGTCAGCTGTCAATCGAGTGATTTTTCAGATCATTTATACGAAGTAAAATGACTCAATTCGAAGGCAATCGAGTGATTTTTCGTTAGAAAAATTGTACCGAGATTGAATGAGAAGCCTTGATTTTTTTGGTTACTTCCCGGTGCTATCGCTTGGTCTTCACAAGCAGTGCTTGTTCTTCATCAAGGAAAAAAGTGACAAAGTATTTAAAATATCCCAAATAGGAGTGAGCTAGCTCGCTCCTGAGAAAAAAAGGAAAAGTAGTTTCTTTTCTGTCACTTTTTATAGGCCTAAAAAGTAACCATAAACGCCTTTTAAACTTTTACAAGGAGCTTGCCTTGGTTCCACCGTGTTTCACCAGGCACCGCTGACGAACCTTCGCTGCGTGCTTTGGCTCTAATGCTCGCCTGTTATCTGAGGCCGTCACCAGACATCTGAGGCCGTCGCCTGTCAGCTGCGGCTGAAGTGCCGACGCAGGAGGTGTATCGAGACGAGCCGCATCTCCGCTCATTTCGCAGCCTAGCTCTGTGTAAAAGTTTTTTTCAGTAAAACACTAATATTTCTCGGTTTTGAACATTTGAACATCTTTGAACCAATTGAACTGTTGAACTTCATTGAACTCTTGAACGCATTGAACGTTCCTTGAACTCTTGAACGGTCTTCGAACCTATGTTGTATATAAAAAGTATATTTATTTTACTGAAATTATAGGGTAGGGAGCGCCCCAAAAAAACTTCTCCTCCACCGGCATTTCATGAACAATAACACACTTCGCAGCATAGCTCTGTGTAAAAGTTAGGAGCTTGGAAAGGACTAAAATTTTGGGCTCAATTGCCCAAAAATCTCATTTGCCCATGATCGCATGGTATGATATTTTTTTTTCATATCACCATTCGAGGCTCTAAATAGAAGCAATGGTTCTTTATTGTCTCTTGAATTATCATAGACGTACAAGCGATCAACTTGTGCAGAAAGTATGGCACAATTCGCAATTGATTTACTATATCGAGAGATTATTTTGGGTATAGGTACGTCATGTCCACCTTGTATTACGCGATTGGCAATTCTCGCAGCATTTATCGTCGGTGAATCTGTACAAACAAAGAATATTCGGATAAAATATCCCAATTTTTTAGCTTTGAGAATAAAATCTATTTTGTCAGGACTAGAAAGAACAGTTTCAAATATGAGACTGCTTTTTTTAAGCACCAACTTTTCTCTTAGATCTTCAGCATAGCTCGCTGCCTGTTTTATTGCGTCTGGAGAATTCCAATCTCCAAAAATATCTCGCGCAATTTCATCTGGATTGATGTAGGTGCAATTGTCTAGCCAATCGTGTTTTAAAATCTTTTTGGTAATGGAGGTTTTGCCTGATCCATTTGGACCGCATACAACAATCAGCGTAGGCTTTTTCACTGTTTAAACTTGTATTTTCTTTTGAGCGCAGCCATGTGCAATTGAATGGCGTCATTAATCAGTTTTGACGATGAAAGCTGCTCATTTTTGGCATCTTCAGCAACCTCACGCATGATTAAATTCAGACTTTTCAGAGTAGGTTCTTTTTGACTATCAGCAAAATCAATTTTCATTCTAAATTTACTTATATACAATGTTACGAAAATAATTCTTTGCCCCAAAATAGAATCGCCATTCTCTCCGCCTGTATTTCTTAAAATTGTTTTTTCTGAACATTCTTAAGCTGAAATCAGAAGTCCCGCCAATCGAGTGATTTTTCAGAGCATTCATGAGATGAAAAATGACTCACTTCGAAGGCAATCGAGTGATTTTTCATTTGAAAAATTGTACCGAGATTGAACTTCTTTGAACCAATTGAACTCTTGAACTTCATTGAACTCTCCTCCCACGCCCCCAAATAATCCTCATTCTCCGCCATCGGCATTTCATGAAATGGTTTTTCTCTCGCACTGAAACGCTTAAAAATGGAGAAAGCTCCGCAGGAGATCATCGACATTTTAGCGAATTCAGAAGAGTGAAAAATGACTCACTTCGAAGCAAGATTGTAGGCGCATTAAAAGATTTGTGAGTCAAATTGAATGAGAAGCCTTGATTTTTTTGGTTACTTTTTTTATCAAGGAAAAAAGTGACAACGCTTAGAAGAAATAAGTTAGAAGAATGAGCAAGGCTCAATCTTCATCAATGGAAAAAGACCAAACTAAATGGGATGATATTTTAATTTTGAACGAGCCATGCTCGTACTACCTTCTACAAGAAACGAAAGTATTTTCTCTTCTGTCACTTTTTATAGGCCT
>JBIIQP010000056.1:0-13802 GCA_044341975.1 Crocinitomicaceae bacterium | reverse complement strand
CTAATTTTCCGGTAAAGGAAATTAACAAGGAAAAAGAAATCATTCTCGATGAGATCAATTCTTATCTGGATAGTCCTTCCGATAAAATTTTCGATGATTTTGAAGCTTATTTATTCGAAGGGCACACGCTAGGGAATAATATTTTAGGTACAAAGGAGCGTGTGCAGAACTTTAATCGCGACCATTTGATGGATTATGTGAAACGGTTCTTCACCTCAGATAATATGGTGATTTCTTTTGTTGGAGATTTGTCGAAAGGTAAATTGGAAAAAATACTGGAGGAGGATTTTAAAAGTTGTCCTCAAGGAAATCACGTTCCTGTTATTGAAAAGTTTGAACCGCGTAAAACCTTTCGTATTCGATCCAAAGAAGCCAATTATCAAGTGCATGCAATTGTAGGAGGCTTGGCGCCATGTTACAAGAAGGAAGCTCGTCGAGGGATGACTTTGTTGACGAATATATTAGGTGGACCGGCATTAAATTCTCGATTAACACTTTCTATTCGCGAAAAATATGGTTACTCGTACAATGTAGAAGCTAATTATACACCTTATGTGGATACTGGATTTTGGAGTGTCTATTTAGGTACTGATCCAAAATACATTGATAAATCGTTGTCGCTCATTCGAAAGGAACTCAAATTATTGCGCACAAAGAAATTAGGCGTTTTGCAATTAAATAGAGCGAAAGAACAATTGAAAGGTCATCTGGCATTGGGCATGGACAGTAATTCTGGCCTGATGCTCGGTTTAGGTAAATCGTTGCTCCTGTTTAATCAAATTGATACTATTCAGGAAATTTATCAAGGTATTGATAAGTTAACAGAAAGTGAGCTCATGGAAATTGCAAACACTTATTTTTCCGACGATAACTATTCAGAATTGATTTTCGATCTCTCCGAAAACACAAATTAATATTCAAAACTGAATTTTTTCGCATTTCATTGATTCAATCAGCACGTTCGTTGAACAAAGTTGTCTGTGATGGCATTGCTGACCTATCTTCGTTTCAAGTTTAATGGTTATAGTAGTAGATTAGTTTAGGTTTAGAAGCAGTTTTCAGTTTAAGTTGTCCATCATCCCAAAAAGTGGACATCCGAATTGAAAGCAAGTTGCTAGAGAATGAAGGGCAGCTACCATGTAGTAAATAAATTCTCTAGCAACGGAAAAGACACTCGCAAGTGTGTCTTTTTTTTGTTTATTGAAATTTTTTAATTGTTTTTAGGGTTGAAATCCATGAAAATTCAAAAAAAATGAAGTAAGCTATCTTTTTAGAGGGGGTATGTTGAAAAATAATATGAAAATTTTGATTGACACCCCTAAAATGGTGTAATTTTGCTGAAAATTTTAAAAGTTATGGCGACCATTAGACAAAAAGCGTATCAGGATGTATTGAATCGTACTCCAAAACACATTGATTTTGACGGTAAAATTTCTGAATTGTACGGCCAAAATGTATTTCATTCAGAAGTAATGCGTGAATACTTGCCATCTGATGCATTCAAGTCAATGATGGAATCCATTCAAAATGGTACGCGTTTAGATCGCAAAATGGCAGATCAAGTTGCTTCAGCAATGAAAGATTGGGCGCTAACGAAAGGTGCAACACATTATACGCATTGGTTTCAACCGTTAACTGGTAGCACAGCAGAAAAGCACGATGCTTTCTTCAAGCCGGTTGGTCCCGGAAAGGCGATTGAGCGTTTTGATGGAGACTTGTTGGTACAGCAAGAGCCAGATGCTTCTTCGTTTCCAAATGGAGGAATCCGAAATACTTTTGAAGCACGTGGTTACACAGCATGGGATCCATCTTCTCCTGCTTTTGTTATTGGTAAAACATTGTGCATTCCAACGATTTTCATTTCGTATACAGGTGAATCTTTGGATTATAAAATGCCACTTTTGAAAGCATTGCATGTGGTTGACCAAGCTGCTGTTGAGGTGTGCCAATATTTTGATAAAAATGTAACGAAAGTTAATGCGACACTTGGTTGGGAGCAAGAATACTTTTTGATTGATCAAGCGCTGTTTAATGCACGTCCAGATTTGATGATGACAGGTCGCGCGCTCTTCGGACATGCTCCAGCAAAAGGTCAGCAATTGGAAGACCACTACTTTGGATCAATTCCAGAAAGAGTAAATGCATTCATGCGCGAATTTGAAACAGAATCACTTAAATTAGGTATTCCTGTTACAACGCGTCACAACGAGGTTGCACCAAATCAGTTTGAATGTGCCCCAATCTTTGAAGAGTGTAACTTGGCAAATGACCATAACTTGTTGTTGATGGATTTGATGGAAAAGATTGCGCGCAAGCATGATTTCCGCGTTTTGTTGCATGAAAAACCTTTCTCTGGAGTAAATGGTTCAGGAAAACACAACAACTGGTCGTTGAGCACGAATACAGGTGTAAACCTATTGGCTCCTGGTAAGAATCCTAAATCTAATCTACAGTTCCTTACTTTCTTTGTAAATACGATTAAAGCAATTCATGACTATGATGATGTATTGCGTGCATGCATCGCTTCTGCGGGTAATGATCACCGTTTAGGTGCAAATGAAGCACCACCGGCAATTATTTCGGCATTTATCGGTTCACAATTGTCTGGATTATTGGATGACATCGAAAAGAATGTGAAGGCAGGAAAAATGACGCCAGAAGACAAAACAGAATTAAAATTGAACATCGGTAAGATTCCACAAATCATGTTGGACAATACCGATAGAAATAGAACGTCACCATTTGCATTTACTGGAAATAAGTTTGAATTCAGAGCTGTTGGATCTTCTGCGAATTGTGCGTCAGCTATGATTGTGTTGAATACAATTATGGCGAAGCAATTGAAAGATTTCAAGAAATCAGTTGACGATCGCATTGCTAAAGGAGAGGCGAAGGATGAAGCGATTCTGAAAGAACTTCAAAAATTGATCAAAGAATCTAAAAAGATTCGTTTTGAAGGAAATGGATACGGTGACGAGTGGGTGAAGGATGCTGAAAAACGCGGACTGAAAAACTTGAAAGATACACCAAGAGCACTTCAAGTGTGGGGAGACAAAAAGGTTGTCAAGTTGTTTGATGAAATGAACGTTTTAACGCCACGTGAATTGGAAGCAAGAAAAGAAATTGAGTTTGAAAACTATATTTTGAAATTGCAGATCGAAGCACGTATTATGGGCGATGTTGTAAATTCAATGATTATCCCTGCTGTTGTGGAATACCAAAATACATTGATTAAAAATGTGCAAGGTTTGATTGATGTGTTGGGTAGCAAGGCTGGAAAAGAAGCGGCAAATATTCAAATCGAATTGATTCAGCGAATTTCTATTCACTTGAATAAGATGAAAGCTACTGCGGATGCCATGTTGATGGAGCGTAAGGCTGCAAATAAACTTGTTCATGCTGAGGATAAGGCATTCGCCTATTGCGACAAGGTGAGAATCCATTTTGATGAAATTCGTTACCATGCGGATAAATTGGAAATGTTGGTAGACGATGAGCTTTGGCCAATGCCGAAATTCCGTGAAATGCTTTTTACGCGATAAGTAAACATTCTTAAGTAAGATTAGCCCAGATTTTCTGGGCTTTTTTGTTTTTAAAAAGTAATAAGTTGAAAAATCTGAGCGTTTAAGAAGCATTGAAACTTTGGATTTTTTTATCTTTGTTTAAAATTATTCTAAATAAGGTGAACATCATTTTAGCAGATAGCAATGATCTTGTAAGGGTTGGACTTCGCACGATACTGAATTCTCATGGTGGATTTCAAATTGTGGGTGAGGCCCGTGATAACAAAGAACTATTGGAGTTAATCAAGAACTTTGAGGCATCTATTATTTTAATTGATTATACAGCCTTTGGATTTGACATAGATGTTATCCCAAAAGCCTTGTTAAAAAACAAGGAAATACGTTTTGTTGCAATCACTCCCGAGCAATCAGCACAAACACTTGTCGATGCGCTGCGTTCAGGTGTGAAAAGTTATGTCAAAAAAGATTGTGATCTAGCTGAAATCATCAATGCGGTAGAAGAAACGTGGAGAGGGAATAAATTCTTTTGTGGTCAAATCTTGGAGACCATTCAGCGCGCTTGTATTGATGTGAATGACATCGATTTTGAATCATTTTCATGCGAACCAGTGGTGCTGTCAGAAAGGGAAAATGAAATCATCGTTTTAATTTCAGAGGGTTTGACGAATGCACAAATTGCCGAGCAACTATTTTTGAGCAACCATACTGTAAATACCCACCGTAAAAACATCATGTCAAAATTGGGTGTTAAGAACACCGCAGGAATTGTCATGTATGCTGTTAAAACCAATTTAGTATCTCCCAATAAATTCTTGTTCGCCGCGGAACAGGCGTAGAGGGTTTAAAGAGCGTTCAAAATGTTCAATAAGTTCAAAAGTTCAAATCTTTTGTCTTTTATCTAAAAGTCTTTTGTCTTGAAAGTCCAAAAAAAATTAATTAAACACAAGATCCACCCTTGGTAGCGCCTTGAATTTTTGCCAAGAACTTGAAGATCCATAATCATGAAAGTTAGATTCTGTAATGGTTAATGATCCATAACTTATAGGATAATCAGATTGCTCGGTTTTAACTATATGTCCAATAGTTTCGGTTATATATTGCCCCCAGTTTGTTTGGATTCTGTTTAAAGTGTAATGTACACCACTTTGTAGGGTTATTTGGCTATTTGGCGTAACATAAGAGATATCCGTAGAACTGAATTGATGACCTCCGCTATACACAATCGATGAATCGGTATTATCTATGATTTCAATTAGATAATCTTTTGAACTTAAACTTGAATGACTTTGATAACCAAATGATTTAATAGACTTGTTCTCATTTAAAACAAAAGTATAGGAATGAACTTCAGCATCCCATGTAACATCTGCTTTGTGACCAGATTTTACAAGGTCGTTGAATATATGTTGGAAATCTGAATCATTCGTTTTGAATTTTCCTTTCTTACATGATAATAGCGTTATCAAAAGAAATAAAAAGAAACCGGATTTTAATATGCGAGACATAACCATGAATTTCATGCTTTAACGCATTGAGCTAAGAACATATTGTTTTTGATTCTAAAAGAATTTCGCACAATGGCATGCTCGCAGGCACGAGGACCTGTTTTACTCAACATGCTACGGGGCAGGGCTTTTGAGCTAGACGTGTGTTATGCAGCGTTTAAATCAAATCATTTGATTGAGATCTTGTCGCCAAATGATTGTCATAATTTCTACGACATCTTCATTCAGCATCTAAAACATAAACAACAGCATAAGAACTATCTTTATGGTAGTTCGCGGGAAGTCCCACCCAAATACTTCTTTCTTCCTTTAGAACTTTAGATTTTATCTTATGGACTTCAAAGCAATGTTGCGTATTCCCATTAAGAGAGAGAAATAGGGAGAAAAGAATGAGTAATAATTTCATTGTGTTTGTTGTTCCTAACGTACGTTAAGATCGTTTTACCGAAGATAAAACTTAATCTTTAAAAACTGTTTATTGTTTAGCTGCGCTGCTGACTTCGTCGGTAGAAGTAAGATTTAGGCTGGCGCTTGCTTGCTGTTATGGCTATTTTATAATTCTGTAAATGGTTTTTGTTTTATCACCTTCTTTATCAAATAAACCAAGTTCAACTCCTTGTTTCAAATCGCGACTAGCAGTTGCTGACGAGATTTCTTTAAAGACGTTCATGTAATCTTTCCTACTGAATTCAGTTTTATTTAATTCAGAAAAATAGGTCAATCGATCTTCTGTATTCAAAATGCGACTTTTGAAATCTAGCATCTTAAAGAGCGAGTCGTCAATAACAGTGAGCATGTACTCAATGAAAGGTGTTGAATTTCCGGACTTGTCACTTTGTGAAAGGGCGTGGTAGTAATTACTTTGGGTTTTATGAATTATATTTTCGAAAGGAATGAATTCAAAGACAGGATATTCTTTCATTAAAATCAACGTCTGCCATAATCTTCCCATTCTTCCGTTACCATCAATGAAGGGATGAATGAATTCCATTTCATAATGAAAAACACAGCTCTTTATTAATGAGATCTCTTTTGATTTTTTAAGATAATCGAATAGATCATTCATCAAATGTGACACATTCTCAGTAGGAGGAGCTATGTGTGCGATCCGATTACCAGCCATAATACCGACGCCTTTTTTGCGATATCTTCCATTTTCTGTCACTAAACCTTTCATAAGAAACTCATGTGCCTTAAGAAATGATTTTGATGATATTGGATCGAATGAATGTAGTTGGTTATAAACGCTAATAGCATTTAAAACTTCATTTACATCTTTCTCTGGACCAATGATTCGTTTGTTCTCTATTAAAGCGGTGATTTGCTCCTCTGTCAGTGTATTTCCCTCAATGCTCAGAGAAGAATGTATTGTTTTAATGCGGTTTTCTTTCCTAAGTTTCGGAGAGGGCTTGTCCAAAAATTTGGCACTGATCTGACCTATTTTTTCTGAAACAGAAGCTATCAGTTTTAAAATTTCAGGAGTGATTTGATAAGGAGGATTCATAAATTGATACTATCATTTGATACTATCAAATATAAAACAAAATTACAGAATGGTTACTTTGGTTTTGATTAGCCGTAACGATTCGCTGCCAAGGCAGCAGTGCCGAAACATTCGACCCATAAACACCAAAACCATAGAAATAATTAATCTAATTTAAAGAAAACTTTGCTACCGAACTGAGATCTAAGGCATGTAGCCTAACCGCTGTTATGTGAGGTTTATTATTTCACCTCCGGTGGAAGTGGCGAAGCCAATTTATTCTTCAAATCCATTCTTTCGTGCAGGATTCTCGTAACCTCGATTGATTTATCATCCATTACCCTATAAAAAATAATGTGCTTGGAAGCTTTTTTACCTTTTAAATCAGGATAAATTTCTTCATATACTTTGCCTTGCTGTGGCTTCTTGGCGATTGAAGCACATGCATTGAGAATTAGTTTATAATACTTGTCTGCTTGACTTTCAGACCATGCATCAAAGGTGTAATTCCAAATATCAGATAGATCCTTAACGGCATTGTTTGTTAATTTAAACAGCGCCATTTATTTTCTTTTTGCCTTTAATGAATTCAAATGTTCTTCCGGATCAAAATCATCAGCTAAACCACTGTTAATACCTTCGTCAATGGCATGACGCAAAGCAATTATTTTCTGTTCTTCTTCTTCAAGTAGTCTCAATCCTGCACGTACAACTTCGCTTGCGTTTTTATATCGACCTTCTCTTAATATACCTTGAATAAATTGATCAAAATAACTACCCAAAGTAATAGATGTGTTTTTACTCATGACATTGAATTTTTGCAAAAATACCAAATATTGGTATTATTTCAAAATATTATTCAGGGATTTTGGGTAGAGGATAATCTCACATAACGGCCCGCGCCTAGGCGTACGGCCCAATTATTAAATAAATCGTTGTTCCGAAGATAGAACTTAATCTTTAAAAACTATTTGTAGTTTCGAAGTATGATCTAGGCTGGCGCTTAAACAGCTGTTATAACCATTTCATCCTTTTTTCACACACACAAAAATTGGTTTTTTTGTTTTATTTTAGAGCCCGAAATATGTTAAATATGAAAAAACACACAATCGTGCTATTTTCGCTTTTAGTTACGGGAAGTGTGTCAGCACAGGAAGTCGTATCCACGCAAGGAGAATCTTACTCCAATGCAAGTGCAAATATCGACTTTACCCTAGGTGAAGTGATTATAGCCACAGCAACAGATGGAACCAATGACCTTACGCAAGGTTTCCACCAAACCAACTGGAACTTTTTAGGCGTGGAGGATCATGCTCTCAACTACGAAGCGACCATTTTCCCCAACCCAACATCAGAAGTATTGAACATCAAATCCAGCAGTTTTGAGAATGTGACCTATACGCTGTTTGATGCGCAGGGAAAACTTGTTTTGCAGAGCACTCTTGCAGCTGAAGTAACTCCCATTCAGGTAAGTCACTTAGCTCCTGGGTCTTATTCACTTCAATTAACATTTGAAGAAGGCAAAGAAATTGCCTCGAAAAGCAAAATATTTAAACTGATTAAATCTTACTAATTAATTAACAACCATGAAAAAACTAATACTCTCACTCGTTGCAGCGGCAACACTATCACTAAGCTCATTCGGGCAAGCACCGGAAGGCTTCAAATACCAAGCAGTCGTAAGAGATGCTGGTAACACAATTTTAAACAACCAAGCTGTTGGTATGCGCATGACCATCCAACAAGGATCAATTGGTGGTACGACAGTTTATTCAGAAACTTTTTCAACGACTACCAATGCCTATGGTTTAGTTAACCTTGAAATTGGAAACGGAACTGTTGTAAGTGGAGCGTTTGCAACCATTGATTGGGCAAACGGACCATTCTTTATGGAAACAGCTGTTGATGTTACAGGTGGAACAAGTTACTCCGTAATGGGCACAAGCCAATTAATGAGTGTTCCATATGCTTTATATGCTAAAACTTCTGGGAGCTCTACTCCTGGACCTCAAGGTATTCAAGGTCCAGCAGGAAATGATGGTGCTCCTGGAGCAACCGGCCCAGCCGGCCCAGCCGGAAATGATGGAGCTGTTGGTGCTACTGGCCCGGCAGGCGCAGATGGCCAAGGAGGAGTAACGACAGCAGGCGCAGATATTGCGATTGCAGGAACAGGAACGGTTGCTGATCCATATGTAATAAGTTCAAGAACCTACACAATCGGCTTATGGCCAGAATTAGGTGGACATGTATTCTGGGTTTCTGCAGATGGCAAACACGGCCTTGTGGCTGAAACTCAAGATCAAGGTATTTCGACTACTTGGTATGAATCTCAAAACGTGATTTCTGACCTATCTAATCATTCAGTAAATGGACAAAATTTCAGAGATTGGCGATTGCCAACAAAATACGAATTAAATGAAATGTACCTTCAGGGTGCAGTAATTGGCGGTTTTGCTAATAACTACTATTGGAGTTCTACGGAGAGCGACTTCCCCACCGCTTGGCTACAGGAGTTCATCACTGGCGGCACGCTCGGCCTCAATAAGGTTAACCCATTCTATGTTCGCGCTGTTCGCGCTTTTTAACTGTTTATCTATTTAACAATTTAACTATTTTAATTGTTAAGGGTAATTTACTGCGACTTGTGCTGAGCCATTGGAAGTAAGCGGTCGATTTTGAAAAACGGGTTTTATTCCATGCAAAATCACTCCGAGTAGGAGGGATTTTTTTGTGATTTATTTTGGTAGTGGGTAGTGGGTAGTTGGTTATAACGTTTTGCAGCTACAAGAAGTTGGCGATTTAGGAGACGAAAACTGTCAACCACCACTGAACTTGATACGAAGCACAAAGCTTCATTTAACCACTGAACCGCCAATTTTTTGTAGGTGCTGTTAGCAGTAGTGGTTCTTTTTCAGGAGGTCTTTTGTCTGCAATTCAAGCGATTTTATTATTGTCACGTCTGATTCAAAACCGAAAAGTCTGCTTATCCCTGTTTCTCTAGTTTGGATTAAGATTTTCATTTTATAGTGTTTACCATTAGATGCCTTTTCTAGTTTCTCAATTGCATCTTCAAACGTTTCGTATTCTCCTTGAATTTTTACTGGAACTGGCATACCTTCAAAATGGTCTTTTAAAAACCCGTCAATCCCACTATTTCTTTGTACGGGAAAAGCATTGATGTTTTGTAAAATGGCTAGTTCTTTTTCAGATTTCTCTTGATACTCGTTTGTTCCTTTGTTTAAAAGGTTTGATTCTGAAATTACCATTTCTTCTAATCGCGAATTTGCAAGTTCAACGGCATCTTGTGAAATGTCGAATCCGATAAATTGTCTTTTTAAAGATTTTGCAGAAACACAAGTTGTTCCGCTACCACAAAATGGGTCGACAACCAAATCTCCTTCGTTAGTAACAATGTTTAAAATTTGATTGAGCAATAAAACTGGTTTTTGGGTTGGGTAGCCCGTTCTTTCTTTTGCTTTTGGGTTTAAATATGGAATTTCCCATACGTCAGAAAGTGGAACACCTTTTTTCTCCTTGCCTAAAATCACTTTCCCATTTTCATCTTTTTTATAAACAGATTTTCCGTTTTCATCACGCTCTCTGTCTTGTAAAATTTGGTCAAGATTTGTTGTTGCTGAATAATCAGTATAAAGAGTATTGAATTTAAAATCTTGTGTTTTAGAATAAAAGAAAATTACTTGATGTCCATTTAAAAGTCCTTTTTTCGCATTAGACCATCTTTTGTATGACCAAATAATTTCACTTTGGAAGTTCTCACGCCCAAAAACCTTGTCCATCACAACTCTAATATTATGCGATGCAGTTTTGTCACAATGTAAAAATACACTTCCTGTATTTTTTAAAACTCTTTTTGATTGCTCTAAAACGTTTTCTACAAGAGTTAAATACTCTTCAATAGAATTATATTTGTCATCAAATTCATAAGTTTTAGAATTATCCTTATTTGTCAAAGTATGTTTGCGTTGTGTGAAAAAAGGTGGGTCAAAGTAAATCAAGTCAACTTTGTTGGCTTCAATTTCTTTGAGTTTTTCAACACAATTTCCGTGATAGATTTTATTAGTTTCCATCTTGAGGTTTTCTTTCGTTAGCAATTACAGTTAAAATAGCTTTCAAGTCAACGCCTGAATATGCTTTTAAATGTTCCCAAGCTTCATCACCGCCATAGTATTCTCCTTCAACTCCTGCATAAAGTGTTTTTAGAGTTTGTTGAATTCTTATGGCTTGTTCTCTTTGTGGGTAATAGAACATAATTCGAATAGGTTTATACCCTTGATTTCTAATTACTTGAACTCTTGTATGTTCTTTTGTAATGTGGTCTCCGTCCGTAGTTGCATCTCTCCATTTTACTTCAATAGCGTCATTGCCATTTAGAAAATCAATTTCGAAAGTTTTTGGTCTTTGTCCTATCGTGTTTTCTACTTTAGTTTTTATTCCATCAGGAAATTTATGATTTAAGCATAAAGTTGCTGCTTCTTCGAGAAACGAACCTGCATATTTATAAAGAAATCGACCTGTATTTTGATATTGGTCAATAAGTTGTCCTTCTTGTAAGGAAATACCTAAAACACGATAAATAAGATAATGAGAGTTGTCGTCAGCTTTCATTTCTTCTGTTCTGGCTTCAATTTTTCCTTTCAAGTTTGCAGAATAAACTTCAGCTAAATTCTTTATATTTTGTATTAATTCGTCCATTCCTTTTTGATATATAATTTGTTTCGCAAGATACGAAATTTTGTTCGGTTGCTGGTAGTCCTACAATGAGGCATAACGTTTTGCGGCTTGGCGATGTGGCGGATTTCGGAGTACAAAACTGTCAATACACCACAAAATTTGATGCGAGGTAGAATGTTCAATTAACCACTTCACCCGCCATTGAGCCAAACGCCTGTTACCACCAGTGCTTCCTTGTCTGCCGTGGTTTGTAGGTCTATTTGTTGCTTCGGTTTTCATAGTCTTTTGTCGTGCGGTGGGGCATTTTTTAAAATTTCTTTTTCTTTTTGGTTGGCTTTGCAAGCTCTTTGACAAAGCTTTGGTCTGCGAGGCGGCTTGTGTGGCTTTGGCAATGTGCTTGCAAATGCGCAGGGTCATTGATTCATTTCCTTCCTTCTATTTTCCTCATTTGTCTTAATTGATTCGAGTTTTTCTTTACTATATTTAGTTTCGCACCAAAGTCTGGTCTGGTAAAGCAACCTCTCAACGGTCATACTTAGGTGTTTCATTTCCTCTTCATTAGTACATAGGTAAAGTCTGCCCTCATCTTCATACTGTTTGGCTTTTTCGTTCCAGCGTTTGTGATACTCTGCATCTGTCATAAGTCCAAGGTGTTCAATAATTACGTTATCGTATTCTTGAAGTATAAAATCTGGCAAGGCATTCTGAAGATTGTCGTCCGGCAATTCATATTCATAAAGTATTCCACGTCTATAAAATTCATTAGCAATTAGCATTTCAGATTTTGAACGTACTAACTCACCATTATTGGTTTGGAATGCCCGTCCATCTGTCCTATAGTCACCTGAATCTGATATGTTAACTTTTGGAGCATTGATTTCTATCTCGTAAACACTTGCTGCTTCTTTGACAAGATTGCTATCATGTGATAGCTTTAGGAAATTAGATTTCTCATATATTTTGGGGTTTCCAAATAGCGTTCTGTTTTTACTATTTGAAATGACAAGATGATATTTAGCTCTTGTCATGGCCACATAGAAAATACGTTTTTCTTCCTGAGTATATATTCGTTCTAATTCTTGATTGCTGATACTTGCTCTCCATGTTGCGTGGCTTAAGCCCTGAACAACTTTTCTCCACTCGATAAGATGACCATGGCTTTTAGGTTGTTCATGTGGCGAATTGCCTTCTTCCATTCCCACAACAATTACCGTGTCGAATTCTTCTCCCTTTTGGCTGTGGATGGTTGAAAGAATAACTCTTATTCCTCCATTGGCTGAGGAATTGAAATGCTTTAAATTACTCAATGGTTCTTGTTCCAGAATCTCACATAAATCTTCAAATTCTGTTTTTTCAATTCCTGTTAATCCATCATCAGTTTGTATTGAAGCAATATCTTTAAGAAATGCACCCGATGATGTGATGCTATTACTATTGATTTTCTGACCAAGCTTGCCTTCCACAGAATCACCAAATTCGTGACCTGATTCTGCCCGATGTATAAGGTTAGCAGCTTGCTCAACGATTTTTCTGATTTTCGGGCTAGCCAATAATCCTCTAGCTGTATCTCCTTCGAATTTGTAAGGTATTCCATTCCTCAATAGACCTCTTTCAATATTTGCCAACAGATGCCATTTACGTGCTAAAATTCCCACTGTAGCTAGTTTAGGTGGGTCTCCCGGGATTTCTAATGCAAGTGCAGTTTTCACAACAGCAGTAACTGTATCGGCTTCCTGATTGTCATTTTCATTATTCAGGAAATATACACTTTGGTCTTCAGTTGATCTTTTGTGGTCATATTCAACTCTTAGCCCTTGCAGTTCACCTGCTCGTTCCAAAAATCCCTGAGACATTCTAACCAGTTTCGGAAAGCAGCGATAATTTTTTGAAAGGTAGTAACTTGCGGTATTCGGAAAATCAACTTCAAACCGTCTTAGGTTATCAGGGTCAGAGCCTTGCCATGAGTATATAGATTGGTAGGAATCTCCAACTACGAATAGATTGGCTTGTTGTCCAAGTAATTGTAAAAGTGTAGCCTGAGCAGGTGAAGTATCTTGATATTCATCACAGAAAATCCATTTAAAACGATTACTCCATCTCTGTGCTTGGTCTTTATTTTCTCTAAGAATTCGAATCGCTTTTACAATAGCTTCACCATAATCGATGACATTGTTTTCACGTAACATGGAAACATAAGCAAGGTAGAATCTTGCAAACTTTGCCATTAATGGATTTTCAAGATTTAACACCTCAATTTGCCCCTCCAGGTCCTGTTCGTTTATAAGGCCATTTTGAGCATAACCTAATAAGGTTAAAGCATCCTCATCATTCAAGGTGTTTTTATTTATTCCTGCACGTTGTCTGGCTTTTTCAATGAATTCAAGTTGTAGTGTAGGATTTTTTTCATCAAGGAAATTTGTTTCCTGTTCCTTCTCCGTATCATCCTGTCGGATTATCCGCATGGCTAACTTCTGATATGTCAAGACGTTTCTGTGCATAGCATAAGCCTTATCGCTTCCCAATTCATTTTCGATTCGTTCATACATTACATTCATAGCCTTATTAGTAAAGGTTAGTGCCAATACTTCCTCAGGCTTA
>JBIIQP010000055.1:0-13807 GCA_044341975.1 Crocinitomicaceae bacterium | reverse complement strand
CGCACCATCACGACTGTTCGGACATCCTCCTTGAATAACAAAGTCAGGGAGTACACGGTGCCATTTTAAACCGTTGTAATAACCTTCTTTTGCAAGTTTTGCAAAGTTTGCCACTGTATTAGGTGCATCTTCTGTGTAAAGTGTTACACGCATGCTGCCTTTGTTTGTATTAATGATTGCTTCCATTGAATTTATTTTTTTGCAAATATAATAGCAGAACAATGATTTTAAATCATATTGAAGGGTGTATTTGTAAGTCCTTTTAGATATAAAGTTTTAGCTAACGAAACGTTCATTAAATTTGTCTGATGCAAAAGTTTACGTTCAATCGTCAATTGACAGGGCTCTTCACGGAGCAGCAAAATTTGCTTGCCTATGAGCAAGATCAACTTTTGCAATTTCTAGGTCATGCTTTTTCGAAAGTAAATTTTGAAAAACAAATTGCCGATAAATCAAAGAATTATTCTCCAGAATTGAGATCAAATCTTGTTCACGAATTGGAGAAAGCCTATGGGGTCCATGCTTCTTCTGAGGTTAGGAACAATCTCGAGTTACTCAAAAAAGAAGAAACGTATACCATCACAACGGGACATCAGCTGAACATCTTTACTGGTCCAATTTATTTTATCTATAAGATTCTGCATGTAATCCGACTTACTGAGGAACTCAAAAAAGAATACCCTGAAAATCATTTTGTTCCTGTTTTCTGGATGGCTTCGGAAGATCATGATTTAGATGAAATTCGCTCAGTAAACGTTTTTGGAAAAGAGTTGACTTGGCAAACCATTCAAGAAGGTCCTGTTGGTAGAATGGATTGCACAGATTTATCTGTCCTGAAAGAAGAATTGAATTCCTTCTTCAGCAATCACCCAGATTCAGAAGTGACAGATTTACTCAATAAGTATTCTGGAAAAAATTTAGCTGAGGCGACTTTCAATCTGGTGAATGCCCTTTTTGCTTCCTATGGATTATTGATTTTGGATGGCGATAATCCAACTTTTAAAAAATCCTTTTTGCCCTACATGGAGAGGGAATTGTTAGAGGAGTTTTCGCACAATGAAGTACAGAAAACAAACGAAAGAATTGTAAAAGAAGGCTTTAAAACGCAAGTAAATCCAAGAGAAATCAATTTGTTCTATTTGTATGAACAATCACGAAACCGCATTCTCAAAAACGAAAATGGGTATTTCATAGAAGGATTAGGAAATTTAAGTTCGGAGAAGCTTTTCCAATTACTACATGATCAACCTGAATCGTTTTCGCCCAATGTTATTCTTAGACCTTTGTACCAGGAAGTAATTTTACCCAATTTATGCTATGTTGGAGGCGTTGGTGAATTGACCTATTGGATGCAATTGAAAGGGGTGTTTGAGCATGCAGGAATTACTTATCCAATGATTCAAGCCCGCACGTCCATGCTTTGGATAGATGCTGGCACGGCCAAAAAAATGGAAAAAAACGGATTGCTGCTCGAATATTTATTCGAAGATCTAGTACAACTTAAAAAACGTTTCTTGAATGAAATCGCAAGTGATGAAATCAATTTTGATGAATTGAACCAGCATCTTGAGCAACTGAAAGCGACGATTTATTCAAAAATTAATCAAGTAGATACTGGTCTCCAGAAATATGCTGAAGCGGAATTGGTTCGTTTAGATAAACAAATTGAATCCGTAAAGGAGAAACTCACCCGATCCGTAAAACAACAACATGAAACGTTGATTCGTTCCATTGATCAAATTTCAGAAAAGCTTTTTCCGAGTGGAGGTTTGCAAGAAAGAAGTTTGAATTTGTTTACAATGTGCCCTGATGGAAAAGTGTTTGATAGAATCGCACAGCTCTATAAATCAACCAACCCCTTTGATCCAGATTTCGTAATTCTTCAGGAGTAGGAAATAATTCACTTTCATTTTCGTTTGTAGTACTACTTTTGTTGCATGCGCTTAGCCCTAATAGCTTTTATCTTTCTTTCGTTCCATGCTGCTTCTCAGCAGGTGAAAGTAATTGGGCGTGTTACCGATAAGCGCAGCAAAGTGCTGGATAATGTTTTAGTGCGTGATGCACGAGACACTTCATATTTCGTATTGTCAAATACGCTGGGTGTTTATGAATTTAATGCAAATCAGGGTGATACTTTACATCTTATTTTTGAATTGAATGATTTAAAGGAACAAATCAATGTAATTGTTGAAAACAAGCAAGTTCAGCGAATTCCAGATGTGAAATTTAATTTTATTCTTGAACGTGAAGTGGTTGTTGATGCGAAACGTACAGACCCATTCGAAATTCCTAAATTACCGAAATACGACGTCCAAAAAATCCCAATGGGAAGCGTTGAAAGATCCTTGGTTTACACAACTGCCGCAGTATCAAACAATGAATTGACCAGTAATTACAACGTAAGGGGAGGGAGCTATGATGAAAACTTGGTGTATGTAAATGGTTTCAATGTTTACCGACCTTTTCTAACGAGAAGTGGTCAACAGGAAGGAATGAGTTTTATAAATTCTGCGCTTGTTTCGTCCATTCGGTTTTCTGCAGGTGGCTTTGATGCGCAATATGGGGATCGTTTGAGCTCGGTGCTAGACATTGAATACAAAACACCAAATTCTTTGAGAGGATCAGTAATGGCTTCTTTGTTGGGAGTAGAGTCCCACTTGGAACACGCGCCTTCAAATCGCTTCAATTTTCTTGTTGGAGCAAGGTACAGAGCCAATGGTTATTTGTTGAATGCACTTCCTGCCAAAGGCGCTTACAATCCTGTTTTTTGGGATGCACAGTTTTTGACAAATTATGCTGTTACAGAAAACGTAACATGGTCTGTGATTGGCCATTTTTCGAGTAACGATTACCGATTTGCTCCCCAAACACAAAAGACAGATTTCGGCACAGCAAATGAAGCGTATTCATTTATGATTTACTTCGATGGTCAGGAACGGTCGCGCTTTCAAACCATGATGGGCGGTACATCCTTGAAGTGGAAAGTCAACAAGAAATTAGATTTGGATTTCTATTCAACGGTTTTCAATACGGATGAGAGAGAGTACTATGACATTCAAGGTCAGTATTACATCAATGAATTAGAGACCGATCCATCAAAAGAAGAGTATGGTGATTCAATAGCTGTTTTGGGTGTAGGTACCTTTTTGAATCACGCGAGAAATCGATTGAATGCAACTATTTTTAATGTATACCACAACGGTAAATACCTGATTAAAAATAAATACGTTGATGATGATAGAACCAAATTTCGTAATCAAACATTTCAATGGGGTGCAAATTTGCAGCACGATCAGTTTTATGATGTGCTGAGTGAATGGAAAATGATTGATTCTGCTGGATACAGTCAGCCACAAGCTTCACCGAATCAAGTCGAATTATATGAAACAATTAAAGGTAAGCTTGACTTGGAAGCGTTTCGCTACACTGGATTTATTCAATTAAATTCATCTTGGTCAAACACGAAAAGAAATTATGTCGCAACAGTCGAAAGAAAGAAAGGATTTATTTTTCGTAAAACCATTGAAACTTTTACGGATACCATCCGAGAATCGAATGCGAGGTGGGCGTTAAGTATAGGCGCTAGGACTGGATATACAACTGCAAATAATGAATTTTACATAACACCAAGAGCTTACGTTTCCTACTATCCTAGGGTATACATGTTCAACAATGGGAAGCTAACAAGGAGAGATCTAAAATTGCGTTTTGCGTCAGGCATATATTACCAACCGCCATTTTATAGAGAGTTCAGAACATTTGACGGTAATCTGAACCTAAATGTAAAATCTCAAAAATCTTTCCATGCCATAACAGGTGCTGATGTTTTCTTTAACATGTGGGATCGGGAAGTTCCCTTTAAATTCACTGCAGAGGCCTACTTCAAATACTTGTGGGATGTGAATCCTTATGAAATTGACAATGTTCGAACGCGCTATTATGCTGATAACAATGCGATTGCATATGCTTATGGTTTAGACTTGAATGTGCACGGACAGTTTGTGGAAGGCATTGAATCCTTTTTTAAGATGGGCATCCTTTCAACAAAAGAGAATTTGAACAACGATTCGTACAAGGAGTATTACAATGCTGCCGGCGAAAAAATAATATTCGGATACAGTGAAGATCAAGTTGTTGCAGACAGTGCGACAATCTTTCCAGGTTACATTCCTCGTCCAACGGATCAATTACTAAATTTTGGAGCACTTGTTCAAGATCAGATGCCAGGATACGAGAGTTTTAGTGTTCAAATGGGCTTGCAATTTGGTTCTCGATTACCATATGGTCCACCAGATCGGTCGCGTTTCAAAGATACTTTGCGCATGAAATCGTATTTTCGGGTAGATATAGGTATGTCATATGATTTTATGTACAAAAAGCGTGAAGCAAAGAACTTTTGGAATAAGAATTTCACGGATGCTATAGTGTCGTTTGAGGTGTTCAATTTGCTAGGAATCAACAATGTACTTTCGAAGCAATGGGTGCAAGATGTGGAAGGGAAATATTATTCTATACCTAATTTTCTAACTCAAAGAAGATTCAATCTTAAACTTATTTTGAGATTTTAGTTCTGTTACTTTTTGTGATTGCCGTAGTTCTTAGGGCATGAGAACAAAAGAGATACTTTTGGCATTTTTGGTCCTGATAGGAGTGAATGCCTCAGCGCAGATGAATATTCGTGAATATATACGTTTTAAAGACACTGTAAAAGTTGATAAATTCAAATTAGATCCAAACGGTTTCTCCTGTTTGAAATTGAAAATGAATCCCGGGGAACATGAAATCTTAAATCTTAATGAATTAAAAAAGCTGACTTCTCAAACGGTTGTTGGAGTTGATCTTGTTTATTCCGATTATCCGCATAATGCTGATTTTACAGAACTGAATCGTTTGCGCATTCTTGAATTGTTGCAATTTTTACCTTCTGCGTTCAATAGTCAAATTGTGAAATGGCAATTGATAAAGCAAACGGGCGTAAAGAACTCATCCGCAATGCCGAATTACTTTCACGGATTTGTAATCTACTATCGACCAATGCCAAGTTTTAAAGAGGAAAACGATTACATCATGAGTATTGTAGATGGAAAAACACCACCATCTGATTCGACCTTACTGAAAGTGTTTAAGCGGAACCCAAATTGGAAAAGTATGACTGTAGTATGCGATGTGACCGGAAGTATGTCTCCATATACAGGTCAATTGCTTCTTTGGATCAAAAGCAATCAGAAAATGAATACATTCAAACAGATTGTTTTTTTCAATGATGATGACGAACGAAGTACCGACCAACTAAAGAAAGAAGATCCATCTGGCATGTGGGCGATTGAAACAACCAATTCCAATAAAGTTATCGATCTCGCATTCAAAGCGATGACTGAAGGAGACCATATTGAAAATGACCTTGAGGCTATTTGTTATGCAATTAAAAAGTATCCAGAAAATAAAGAAAACATAGTGCTCATTGCCGATAATTGGGAAGATCCTTGTGATATGCAATTACTAGAATTTTTAAAGAAGGAAAAAGTACCTGTGAAAATAATTATTTGTGGTGTTGAGGATCGTCTGAATACATTGTACCTCGAATTAGCTCATGCAACAGGTGGGTCAATTCATACAATGGAAGAAGACTTGAAGGATATTGCAAAGATCGGCGAAGGAAAGCGATTCAAAATAGGTAAAATGAAATTCTACATGGCTGGTGGGAAATTCATTCAGGAATAATGGCTACTTGATTAATTCTTCTATAAGTTCGTCCGCAGGGATAAAATGCATTTCCAAACGCAGTAAAGAATTGATGTCTTCACCAAGTTCATACATGTCTTCGTCATCATCTTCAAAGAGCCAATTGATTTGAATATCAGTTTTTTTCGATCCCATGAATTCAAGTAATTTTAGAAATACAAATAACTTTTTAGTATTTAAAGTATTGAGGTATTCGAAGTTGAGATTGATAGTTGTTTTCTCGAGAGGATTTTCTAAGTAATCTGTTGTCCAGCTAAATACATCTGACCAAAACGCAGTTGGATTGTAATCGATTGCTCTTCCTGAAATTGTGATTTGGCCTGCAGCTCCATTCATTTTTAAATAAGGTGTAGATGCTGTTGCTGTTTTAATTATTGTTTCCATATCTGTGTTTGTTTGAGACAAAAGTGCACGTTCTCTGAACTAAGTAAAAGATACTATTCGTTGTCTAATAGAAATATAGGTTTAATCAGCTAGCTTTTTGTCCGTATTTCTACTGAGAGGTGTACGTGTTTTGGACTGCGTGTTTTGCTTTTTCAATAGTATTCTTTAATTTTTAATTCTCAGTGAATTGTCCCAAGCTATTTTGGTTGTTTGAAAATGTTTTTTTGTAAATTGAACATGTAAATTGTTGATTCTGTTGTGTTAAGGAATTTAAACTTTGAATTGTACTGCTTCTTGAGAAACGTGAGTATTTCGTTATTCTATCGCTGTTTGGGGCATTTTTTATATTTTTATGTTTCTTTAAAAAACGGACTTTTAGAAATATGGAAAAAGTTGAACCCTATAAGCCTGTAAACAAGGTGAGAATCGTGACGGCAGCGTCTCTTTTTGATGGACACGATGCAGCGATTAATATCATGAGAAGGATCATTCAATCAACTGGATGTGAAGTAATTCATCTTGGTCATGACAGGTCTGTGGAAGAGGTTGTAAATTGTGCCATTCAGGAAGATGCGCAGGCAATCGCTATGACGTCTTACCAAGGTGGGCACATGGAATATTTCAAATACATGTTCGACCTTTTAAAAGAGAAAGGTGCTCCGCATATAAAGATTTTCGGGGGAGGAGGAGGGACAATACTTCCTTCAGAAATTGAGGAATTACAAGCTTATGGCATTACAAGGATCTATCATCCAGACGATGGTCGCTCGATGGGATTACAAGGAATGATCAATGATTTGATTGAGAAATGCGATTTTCCTGTAGGAATAAATTTGAATGGCGAGGTAAACCATTTGAAAGAGAAAAATGTTCCTTCCATCGCACGAGTAATTAGTGCTGCTGAGAATTTTCCTGAAGCTTCGATGCCAATTTTGCAGAAAGTTGAAGAAATGGCAAAGGCCGTTTCAATACCTGTTTTGGGAATAACCGGAACAGGAGGCTCTGGAAAATCTTCCTTGGTGGATGAGCTTGTACGCCGTTTTTTAATTGATTTTGAAGATAAACGAATTGCTGTTGTATCTGTCGACCCATCGAAAAGAAAGACGGGTGGTGCTTTGCTTGGCGATAGAATCCGCATGAATTCTATAAAGAACGACCGCGTTTACATGCGATCTTTGGCAACACGCCAATCAAATTTAGCATTGTCGCGTCACGTTGCGGAAGCAATTAACGTGTTAAAAGCCGCTGAATACGACTTGATTATTTTGGAAACGTCAGGTATTGGTCAGTCCGATACGGAAATTTTAGATCATTCTGATGTCTCCTTGTACGTAATGACACCTGAATACGGCGCAGCTACGCAACTTGAGAAAATAGACATGCTCGATTTCGCGGATGTCATCGCTTTGAACAAGTTTGACAAAAGAGGGGCGCTAGATGCGTTGAGAGATGTTCGAAAACAATACCAACGCAATCACAATTTGTGGGAGTCGGAAGTTGATTCAATGCCTGTATATGGAACAATTGCCTCTCAATTCAATGATCCGGGTATGAATTCCCTTTACAAAGTGATCATGGATAAAATTGTAGAGCGAACAGGAGCTTCTCTAAAGTCAACTTTTCAAATTACGAAAGAAATGTCTGAGAAGATTTTCGTGATTCCGCCGGATCGTACGAGGTATCTATCTGAAATTTCGGAAAACAATCGCTCTTATGATAAATGGGTAAATGAGCAGGTGATCGTTGCTGAGAAATTACATGGATTACATTCATCCATTGAAACATTGAAGCAATCTAGTATTGATGACAAAGATCGATTGATAAAAGGATTGCAAGAAGCATTTGAACAAGAAAAGCTGAATTTCGATCCAAAAAATTGGGATGTTTTACAAAAATGGGAAGAGAAAAAAGCGCTCTATAAAAATCCTGAATTCCAATTTAAGGTAAGAGATAAAGTGCTTTCATTGGCCACGCATACCGAGTCCTTGTCACATTTGCAAATTCCAAAAGTGGCAACACCAAAATACACTGGTTGGGGCGATATTCTCCGTTGGTCACTGCAGGAAAATGTACCAGGCGAATTTCCATACACTTCAGGATTGTTCCCTTTCAAGCGTGAAGGAGAGGATCCAACCCGCATGTTTGCAGGAGAGGGTGGACCAGAAAGAACAAACAAAAGATTTCACTACGTATCACTTGGCATGCCTGCAAAACGACTTTCTACGGCATTTGATTCGGTAACACTGTATGGAAACGATCCTGATTTACGCCCAGATATTTATGGGAAAATAGGAAATTCCGGTGTGTCAATCTGTTGTTTGGATGATGCGAAAAAGTTGTATTCTGGGTTCGATTTAAGTCACCCGATGACTTCTGTATCCATGACGATTAATGGTCCTGCGCCCATGTTGTTAGGGTTTTTCATGAATGCTGCGATTGATCAGAATTGCGAAAAGTACATCAAAGCCAATGGATTAGAAAAGGAAGTAGAAACAAAAATTGCCACTATTTATAAAGAAAAGGGAACCGAACGACCAAAATACCAGGGAGAATTACCAGAAGGGAATGACGGCTTGGGCTTGATGCTGTTGGGAGTTACAGGAGACCAGGTTTTACCATCAGACGTTTATGCTAAAATAAAAGCTGAAACGTTGACACAAGTAAGAGGAACTGTACAAGCAGATATTCTGAAAGAAGATCAAGCTCAGAACACATGTATATTCTCTACTGAATTTGCACTTCGCTTAATGGGTGATGTTCAACAATACTTCATTAACAATGGCGTGCGAAATTTCTATTCGGTTTCCATCTCAGGTTACCACATTGCTGAGGCCGGAGCAAATCCAATTACCCAATTGGCATTTACACTGGCAAATGGCTTTACGTATGTAGAGTATTACATGAGCCGAGGAATGGATATCAACGACTTTGGACCAAATCTTTCCTTCTTTTTCTCGAATGGAATCGACCCCGAATATGCAGTCATAGGCCGCGTGGCTCGTCGTATTTGGGCAAAAGCATTGGCGAAAAAATACAGTGCAAACGCGCGTGCACAAATGCTGAAATACCATATTCAAACTTCGGGTAGATCATTGCACGCACAAGAAATAGATTTTAACGATATCAGAACAACTCTTCAGGCTTTGTATGCGATTTATGATAATTGTAATTCATTGCACACAAATGCTTACGATGAGGCCATAACTACGCCAACCGAGGAGTCTGTGCGTCGTGCGATGGCCATTCAGTTGATCATCAACCGAGAACTTGGCTTGGCGAAAAATGAAAATCCGCTGCAAGGATCGTTCATTATTGAAGAATTGACAGATCTAGTCGAAGAGGCAGTTTTAACTGAATTTGATAGAATAACTGAGAGAGGTGGAGTACTTGGCGCGATGGAGACGATGTATCAGCGTTCTAAAATTCAAGAGGAATCGTTGTACTATGAGACGCTGAAACACACAGGGGAATTCCCAATTATTGGTGTAAATACCTTCTTGAGCTCAAAAGGCTCTCCAACTGTTTTGCCGAAAGAGGTAATTCGGGCAACGGAAGAAGAAAAACAATACCAGATTAAAATGTTGTCGAATTTACATACTGCTCATTCAGGAAATGCTGAAAATGCAATTCGCAAAGTACAAGATGCCGCAATTCAAAATGAAAATATGTTTGAGCAATTGATGGAAACTTGTAAATTTTCATCGTTGGGACAAATCACGAATGCGCTCTTCGAAGTAGGTGGACAGTACCGTCGCAATATGTAATGGAGAAAAATGAAAATTCTTCGGCATTCATGGCTGAAAGAAAGTATTTGGGATACTTAATCTTCGGGATTTTTTTATTGCTATTCACAGCGCTAATGGTCGTTGTAGAAATAAAAAATGGTCGTTTTTGGACGAATGATCTCAAGGTTTATTATGATGCTACCTCCGATTATTTTAGAGGCAATAATCCTTATTTGAAGCCATATGGATTGTCAAGCGGTTTCTTCAAATACCCTCCACCCACACTTTATTTTTTCTGGATTTATAGTAAACTGAATTTTTTCACGGTTCAGATAATACATATTGCTTTATCATTTTTGGCATTTTTATTTTCAGTTCTGATTTTGCACAAAGCAATATTGGGTCCGATTAAAGAAAACTCTCAGAAAAAATATCATGGTATTCTCTGGCTTGCATTTGTTTTTGTTGCGATTCATCTTGTGCGTGAGTTTCATTTAGGGAACATCAATCTATTGCTGCTTTTCCTTTTTGTAAATGGATTGTTTTGGCTTGATCGAAATGATAAATGGACAGCATTGAGCTGGTCTTTACTACTGCTTTTGAAACCATTTTTGCTTCTTGTTTTTTTACCATTACTCTTTTATAAAAGGTGGAAACTTAGTCTACAAATAGCTGGTGTTTCAATCTTTTTCATGCTGCTTCCACTTGTTTTAATGGAATGGACGAATTATTTGGATTTGTGGCAATATTGGTTGACTGCAATACTAAAACATGGTGACTACCAAGTTACATTTGATTCGCTAAGCGCTTTGTTTCAGCATTATTTTACAATTAAATCAGAATGGGCGCCATCCATGTTGTTTGGGTTTCTATTTTTGACTATAATGGGTTGGACGATCTATAAAAACCTGACATTCTCAGTAATAGATTGGCTCTGTTTTTTTCTGGCATTTTCGCCTTCTTTTTTCAAAACAGACACACAGCATTTCATCTTGAGTTTACCATTGATTCTATTGCTTTTAAAAGAATTAATAAATCAGAGAAGTTGGTATAGATGGAGTATCTTTGTGTTGTTAATGGCAGGCTTTTCGATGAATTCGAATGATTTACTTGGTAAAAACCTTGGGAAATGGGTAACAGAATCAGGGTTGCTCGGAATAAGTAATTTAGGATTAATGGTGTTTTTTATTTTTCAAAAAATTTCCATTAAAAAGGACTTAAAGACTGCATCAAATTAAAAATGTGAAAACTGTTAATTTTTGTTTATCAGTACTTTTTGTAGTTTTTACTTTCCAAATTGTATCTGTAAATGCACAAGAAAGCTGCCCAATTCTCCCTACACCAAACGTCTTTAAGTCAATAGAAGGCTCCTTTCGATTTTCCAATCAACTTGCTATAAATGAGCAAGGAATTCCTGAACCAATCCGTGAATTTTTAATCCGAAAGTTCACTCGTGAAATGAATACGCGTGTGGTGTTTACACCTGTTGCAAAAGAACTTCAATTTAAAAAGGTTTTCAATACCCCAAGGGATTACTATTCAATCAATATCAATGACGGAATTATTATTCAGTATAGTTCAGAGGAAAGTTGTTTTTACGCTTTAACATCGCTCTTTCAACTTATGAATGAAGAAAGTGGAACGTATGTTTTTCCAAAATGTTTTGTTCAGGATTTCCCACGATTCCAATGGCGAGGCTTGCATTTGGACGTGAGTAGACACTTTTTCACAGTTGATGAAGTAAAGCGATACATTGATTTAATGTCGTATTATAAATTCAATGTGTTTCATTGGCACTTAACGGATGATCAGGGATGGCGTATTGAAATTAAGAAATATCCAAAACTTACTGAAATCGGAGCTTGGAGGGACAGTACTGTGAATGCTCATTACACAACTGTTCCCAGAACATACACCAAAAAAAGATATGGAGGCTTTTACACCCAGGAGGAGATAAAAGATGTTGTTCAATATGCTGCAGACAAGTACATTACAATTGTTCCTGAAATAGAAATGCCCGGTCACAGCAGGGCGCTTCTTGCTGCGTATCCAAATCTTTCTTGCACTGGTGAACAGTTAGAAGTACCTGGACTTTGGGGTGTATTTGATGATATTTTGTGCACACATGAATCGTCAATTGATTTTATGAAAGATGTCTTGGATGAAGTGCTGCAATTGTTTCCGTCGACATATATCCATATTGGTGGAGATGAAGCTCCCAAAACAAGATGGAAAAAATGTAAAAAATGCCAAGCTGTAATCCGTGAGAATGGCTTGAAGGACGAACAGGAATTGCAGAGTTGGTTTATCGGGAGAATTGACGATTATCTGACTTCAAAAGGTCGCTCATTAATTGGATGGGATGAGATTCTGGAAGGCGGTTTATCGACAAATGCGGCTGTTATGTCTTGGCGAGGAACAGAAGGCGGAATAGAAGCGGCAAAAATGCATCACAATGTGGTCATGTCACCTGGTTCCCACTGTTATTTTGATCATTATCAGAGTAAAAGTCCAAACGAACCTTTGGCAATTGGCGGATATACTTCACTTCAAAAAGTATATGAATTTAATCCAATTCCTGACGGATTAAGTCAAGAGGAGGCAGGTTACATACTTGGCGCACAAGCGAATCTTTGGACAGAGTACATTCCTGATATGAAGAAACTTGAATATATGTCATATCCAAGAGCATTGGCACTTGCCCAAGTCTTATGGTGCAACAATAAACCTGATTTTGAAGCCTTCAAGCGATCTTTTATGGATTACCACATGCAACTATTGGAGTCAAAAAATGTGAATTTCTCCCGTGCGATGTTCTATCCAGAAATGGAAGTTAAAAGTAATATTAATGGTTTAAGCATTCATTTTAAAGGAGGTGAGGCAACTTCAAAACTGAATTTAGAAACAACAAAAAGTCAGAGGAACCTTAAAATGATTCCCGAAAAGACGAAAAGTAGTGTGGGGCCTCAGGATACAATTTTTGTAAAACGTGAAAAGGGAGGAATTATAGATTTTGATTTTAAGGTCAAATCAGATATGCTTGAGACGCCCTCCAATTTTAAAATTTTGGCACATCCCGCAATAGGTTTAAACATCTCTTATTTAACACCCCCTTCTGAGAAATACAACAGCGGTGGTGATTTAACGCTAGTGGATGGAATTCTGGGTACTCGACCATGGAAAGGAAATGAGTGGGTAGGATTCAATACAAATCAAATCATTTTTACAATTGATGCTGGGAATAAAACAAAAATTCATGATTTAGAAATGAGTTTTTTGGAAGATCCAAGTGCTTGGATTTTGATGCCAACTTCTGTGCATATTTTTATCTCTAATGATGGCAAAAAATGGAAAGAATGCAAGGATTCCGAAATTAATTTGACTGAAAAGAATATCCCAATTAAAAAAACATTACCTTTTTCTACTATAATTGAACGCAAAGGAAGATATGTCAAAGTACAAATTGATGCCTTGGAAAAAATCCCAGATAATCAGCCAGGTGCAGGCAATATTCCGTGGACGTTCATGGATGAAATAATATTGAACTACGAATGAGATTTGAATTGTGTGCTGCAACGATCGAAGCAATCAAAGTAGCTGGTGAGTTTGGATTCGACAGAATTGAATTGTGTCAAAACCTGGAACAGGGCGGAACCACTCCATCAAATGGAATGATTGAATATGCGATTGCTTGTGGCATAGAAACACATGTCCTCATTCGACCTAGGCCTGGAAATTTCACTTATGACGAAAGTGAACACGAGGTGATTTTACGCGATGTGCTTAATTGCAAAGAAATGGGAGCAAAAGGAGTTGTCATTGGAGCATTAAATAGCGCGGGTGAAATTGATCGTTATTTCCTGAATAACATAATGAAGAAATCAAAAGGATTGGAAGTGACGTTTCATCGTGCTTTTGACGATTCTATTGACTGGAAAAGATCGATTGATTTACTT
>JBIIQP010000200.1:0-3952 GCA_044341975.1 Crocinitomicaceae bacterium | reverse complement strand
CTTGCGCAGGAGTTAGGTGTTGAATTTCACTATAATTCGAAAGTGCAAGAAATAGTGGAAGATGGAAAAAGTGTATCTGGTGTTGTGGTGAATGGTGTATTTGAACGTTGCAATATTGTGGTATGCAATGCGGATGTAAAACCTGCCTACAAGTTCTTGATAAAAAATGTGAAAGCAAGAAAACAGACCTTGCAACAGGAATCTTCGAGTTCGGCGATGATATTTTATTGGGGAATAAAGAAGAAATTTAAACAACTTGATTTACACAACATCTTTTTTACCGATGATTATAAGAAAGAATTTACTCTTTTGTTTGATGAGAAAACGGTTACTGAGGATCCAACGGTTTATATTCATATCAGCTCAAAGTATGTGCCTGATGATGCACCTGAGTATGGTGAAAATTGGTTCATTTTAGTCAATGTGCCAAGTAACAGTGGTCAGGATTGGGATCAATTAAGAATTTCAATTAGAAAATCAGTGATTGATAAGCTATCTCGCCTCCTTGATGCCAATATTGAGGATTTAATCGAAGAAGAGGATTATCTTGATCCAGTGCGGATTGAACAACGCACTTCAAGTCATGCTGGTGCGCTTTATGGAGCCAGCTCGAATGACCGAATGGCTGCATTTTTCCGTCATCCAAATTTCTCAAGTGTTCAAGGACTCTATTTCGTTGGCGGAAGTGTTCATCCAGGTGGAGGAATTCCATTGTGCCTTTTGTCTGCGAAAATTGCAACTGAACTTATTCCTGAGGCTTAAGAAAATTTAATTCAACTTCATTTCGATAAACATCTTCTAACTGTTCTCTTTTTCGAATAAGATGCGCTTCACCATTTATCACAAGAACCTCTGCGGGGCGCAAACGCGCATTGTACTGATTACTCATTGTAAAGCCATATGCACCCGCATTTGAAATAGAAAGTACATCACCCACTCGGATTTCACTTATCAAACGATCGTAACCGAGTGTATCGCTTTCACATATATTACCCACAACAGAATATAATTTTTTCTCTCCTTCTAAATTGCTAATATTATCAATTTGGTGGTACGAATTATAAAACATTGGCCGAATCAAATGATTTTGTCCACTATTTACCCCTGCAAAAACAGTTGATGTGGTTTGCTTCACCACGTTAACTTCAACTAACAGTTTTCCAGCCTCACTCACCAAAAATTTACCGGGCTCAAACCACAATTCCAATTCGCGACCATAGCTTTTGCAAAATTCAGAAAATGATTCACTGATTTTTTTTCCAATCATTTCGATATCAGTGACAATATCCCCTTCTTTATAGCTAACCTTAAATCCACTACCGAAATCCATGAATTGCAAGTCTGGAAAAAAGTTGGCAGCTTCATAAAGTAATTGAGCGCCACGCAAGAATACGTCACCATCAATTATGTCACTACCTGTATGCATATGTAAACCAACAACTTGAATGTCGTAATGCTTTACTATACGTTCAATGTGACGCAACTGATGAATTGAAATCCCAAATTTTGAGTCAATGTGACCAACAGAGATGTTAGCATTTCCGCCCGCCATAATGTGTGGATTCAACCGCAAGCAGCAGGAGACTTTGTTTCCATATTCAATTCCGAATTTCTCCAAAATTGAAAGATTGTCAATGTTAATATGAACACCAATATTCACTGCTTCTTTGATTTCTTCAAAAGCGACACAATTTGGTGTATACATAATATGATTTGGAGAGAACCCTGCACGAATACCGAGATATATTTCTTCTATGGAAACAGCATCTAGTCCAGCGCCATTATTTAAAAGTAATCTAAGAATGTTTACATTATTTAATGCTTTCAAAGCATAATGTAATTTCACATTTCGATCTTTAAATGCATTTTTCAGACGATCATATTGTGTTAAAATTTTCTCAGCGTCATAGACGTATATTGGAGTGTCGAATTGACTGGCAATACGTGCTAATAGTTCAGGATTCATTCAGTAAGTGATTTTGGTTACACAAAGATAGAAATTGTAAAAGATGTGTTGTGAAATATAAAACATAAAGTTAAAATAGTGGTGATGATGAATGAAGAGGAAGGTTCGTATAGGATTGTAAATTTTCTTTTTTCAGACAATAATTTTCTCCGTAATTTGGCGTTCTCTAAAGAGATATGCAAAAAATAATTTTTTTATTATTGTTTTTACCCTTGTATTTGGTTGCTCAGCAGCAAAATCATCGTTCACGATCAGAATTGGGATTGTTGCTTGGCGGTTCGAATTATTTAGGTGATTTGAACTCAATAAATCCATTTTACAAAATTCAACCAGCGGGAGGATTGATCTATCGATACAATGTCCATAGCCGATTATCATGGAGAGGGTCACTTTTTTATGGGTCAATAAAAGCAGCAGATTCCGATTCAAAAATGGAGATTTTAAAAAACAGAAATTTGAGTTTTGAATCTGATATTTACGAGCTGGCTGGCGGTTTGGAATTTAGTTACCTGCCTTTTCAAATTGGACACGATAAATACCGCGGTACTGCCTATCTATTAGCCCAAATTGCAATTTTTCGCATGAATCCAAAGACTGATTACAATGGTGAGATGATTGAATTGCAGCCGCTTGGTACTGAAGGTCAGGGAAGTAGTTTGACTACGAAAACGAATTATAGTCTCACACAACTTTCTGTTCCTTTAGGAGTTGGGTTTAAACTGTCGCTTGGAAAGAAGGCGTCCATAGGTTTTGAATACGGTATCCGAAAGACATTTACAGACTACATTGATGACGTTGGTAGTAACAGTTATATCGACGCGGATTTGTTGGTGGCGGAAAATGGCCCACTTGCTGCTTCATTATCGAATAGAAGTATCAATAGTTCTCGATATGGAAAGAGAGGAACAGCGGTCACCAAGGATTGGTATTCATTCTTTGGAGCTACTTGTTCATTTCGTTTGGGTAAACCGAATAAATGTTTTAACCATTAAAAAAGCCTCCGTTTCCGAAGGCTCCAATTTCTATAGTTAAAGATTAGTGCTGATGACCGTCACCTTCAACATGTTGATGAGGTGCTTCAGCTGCTTGAAGATCTAAAACCTCAACGTCGAAAACTAAATCAGAATAGGGAGGGATTGCGCCTGGACGACCATTTTTTCCATAGGCTTGGTAGTATGGAATGATTAATTTGGCCTTTCCACCTTTTCCAATTAAACCTAAGCCTTCTTCAAATCCTGGAATCATGCGGTTTACTTTGTAATTGAAATCCATTGGTTGCCCGCGATCGTATGAAGCATCAAATTGTTTGCCATCTGCGCGGAATGTACCGCGGTAATGAACGGTCATCTTCATACCTTCAGCAGGTTTAACTGCGTCTCCAGCATTCTCTATAATGTACACAAGGCCTGAAGCGCTCAATTGTGCATTCGGATATTTCAGTTTTACTTCGTTAAACATAAAGTTTTTGTATTCTTCTTCCGACATGGCTGCAATTTTGGAAAATGCTTCCTCTTTCGCCTTTTCTTCTGCTTTGATTTTTCCATATACTTCCATAAATGCTTTTGAAGCATCCCAACTTTTTGCTTCTTTACCAACTCGGATAATCTTAACTGTCGTCATTTCGTCACCTTGTTGTATTGCATTTACAATGTCTAATCCTTGAATCACATGGCCAAAGACAGTATGCTTACCATCAAGCCATGGTGTCTCTTTGTGCGTGATGAAAAACTGACTGCCATTTGTAGCCGGACCAGCATTGGCCATTGAAAGGATACCAGGTCCAGTGTGTTTTAAGTCTGGATGAATCTCATCATAAAAACGATGTTTTGGTCCACCGCTGCCATTTCCATCTGGATCGCCACCCTGAATCATGAAATCTTTAATAACACGATGAAATTTCAATCCATTGTAAAATGGTTTATCGTAATTCAACGTATCTATTATATGTAAGTTTCCTTCTGCCAATCCAACGAAATTCCCAACTGT
>JBIIQP010000198.1:0-3977 GCA_044341975.1 Crocinitomicaceae bacterium | reverse complement strand
CATGTTTTCTTTAAAGCATCATGTATGATGTTGCTTGTATCTTCAAATATCCCTAAATCAGTTAATTCTTTCAAGTCATTACTCATAAGGTAGGCGAATACACGTGCCATCCCGCAATTAGATATAAAATCGGGTATGATTGAAATTGAGTTGTCAGCTTTATCTGCAATTGGGCCAAAGAATATTTGAGGATCAGCAAAAGGAACATTTGCTCCTGATGAAATCACTTCCATTCCGCCATTAATCATTTGATCAAGTTGAGCCTCTGTAATCATTCGCGATCCTGCACATGGAATAAAGACATCTGCGCCAAGATTCCAAATCCGTGCATTCATAACTTCGTATGATATCAAATTCGGATGAGCCAACTCATTTCCATTCTTGTTGAGATACAAATCACGAATTTCTTCAAACGTGAAGCCATTTTCGTTGATCAAGCCACCAACACGATCGATTATTCCAATAACTTTTGCGCCTTGTTGTGCCAAGTAGTATGCTCCAGCTGAACCAACATTCCCCCAGCCTTGTACGATAACTTTCTTACCAGCTACAGAACCTCCCCACAATGAATAGTAGTGCTTGATTGATTCTGCTACGCCATAACCAGTTATCATGTCGGCTATGACATATTTACGATTTATATCTGGAGTGTATTTACCATCCTCTATAACCTTTAACACACCTTGTCTCAATTGACCAATGCGATTGATTTTTTGAGCTTCTCTTGGTTGGAAGTGGCCATTAAATACACCTTCTTGTGGATGCCAAACACCACAATCCTCTGTAATTGGAATCACCTCGTGAATCTCATCTACGTTCAAATCTCCTCCTGTTCCATAATAGTGCTTTAGTAGAGGAGATACAGCAGTAAACCATCTTTTTAAAACACCTTCTTTACGAGGGTCTTTTGGGTCAAAATTAATTCCTGATTTCGCACCACCAATTGGGGGACCAGCGACAGTGAATTTTACTTCCATCGTTTTTGCAAGCGACTCAACTTCTCTTTTATCCAAACCAACTCGCATGCGAGTTCCTCCGCCGGCAGCTCCACCTCTAAGTGAGTTAATTACTACCCATCCTTCAGCTTCCGTTTCTGCATCTTTCCATTCGAATACAATTTCTGGGCGCTTATTTTCAAATCTGTCGAGTAAATCTTTCATAGCTTGCTAAATTGAAGGGCCAAATTTAAGAAACAAATCCAAGGTAAATGTCCTAATCTAAAAACACAATACGCAAAAGGTGTGAAAAAATTAAATCAAAAGCCTGGTTTATGCAGCACACCGCAGATCATATTCCGAGTAGCTCCTGTCACTGAGGAAAGTGCATTGGGCCTGTTTTCCAAGTATAAAGCCCCCAAGTATGCAAAAATTATTGCCTCTTTAAAATCTATTATATCTTTATCTGGTATAATGAGTTGGCCATTAAAATAATGTTGAATGCGCTGAATTAAAAAGTGGTTTTTTGCCCCGCCTCCCGTTACAAAAACGGTTTTTAGTTCGGCATCATTTAATTTTTGACCTGTTTGTATTGCAATGTGTTCAACGACCGTTCGAAGGTTATTTTCGATTTCTTTATCAAATCTTAATTTAGGATAAAAATGTTCCTCCAACCATTCTGTACCCAAAGATTTTGGCCCAATTTGATTGTAAAATTCCAGTGAGTTAAGTAAATCAAGTAAATAAAAGTTTATTTCTCCAGAAGCAGCAAGTGCACCATCCTTATCAAAACTCAACTCTTTTGAATTTACGAGTTTGTTTAATGGAAGATTTCCGGGACAAATGTCATATGCAATTATTTTTTCAAGAGCGTCCTTGTAACTGAAGTTCACAAATCCACCAATATTGAGAAACCCTTCTGCTAAATCATTGAAAATGCCGAAATCTCCAATTGGCACAAGTGGTGCTCCTTGTCCTCCAGCAGCAACATCATGATTCCGAAAGTCATTAATCACTTGAATGCCAGTATTGAAAGCTAAAGTTGTCCCATGTCCAATTTGTAAGGAAAAACCATTCCAAGGCTGATGCAGAATTGTCTGACCATGACTTGCGATAGCAGTGATAGTCTTTTTCTCAATGTTTTTTGATACCATAAACTCATTCACACTTTTAGCGTAAAATAGAGCAATGTCATGATCCAATTGACTTATCTGTTGGACGTTAGAGAAAGGTGCGGATAACAATCGTTTTTTGATGTCGAAAGGCAGCTCATAGGTTGCACAATTTTTAAGTTCAAACCGATCATTTCCCCCATCTGAGTCAAGGCGCACATGCGCAATATCCAGACCGTCCATGGAAGTTCCTGACATTAGTCCTATTATTTCAAAACCGCTCATACCCATATAAAGTCGAAAAATAGAATTAATCGCTTACATTTGCAACCATACTGTTTAATTATAAAACCTGAATTACATGATGAATTTTGAACTAACTGAAGAGCAGTTGGCTGTGAAAGAAGCTGCTAGGGATTTTGCTCAGAACGTTTTGAAACCCGGAGTTATCCAGCGCGACAATGAACAACGTTTTCCTGCTGAAGAAATTAAACAGCTTGCAGAACTTGGGTTTATGGGCATGATGGTTGATCCTAAATACGGAGGTTCAGGAATGGACACGCTTTCATACGTTTTAGCGATGGAGGAAATTTCGAAAGTGGATGCTTCAACTTCTGTTTGCATGTCTGTGAACAATTCACTAGTTTGTTGGGGACTTGAAAAATTTGGTTCTGAAGAGCAAAAGCAAAAGTATCTAGTTGCGCTTGCTACTGGTGAGAAAATAGGAGCATTTTGTTTGTCGGAACCAGAAGCGGGTTCTGATGCTACATCTCAGAGCACAACAGCAATTGATAAAGGAGATTATTATTTATTGAATGGCACTAAAAACTGGATTACCAATGGATCTTCAGCTTCAGTCTATTTAGTAATTGCTCAGACAAATGTTGAAGCAGGCCACAAAGGTATCAATGCATTTATCATTGAACGCGGAATGGAAGGTTTCATCGTTGGGGCAAAAGAAGATAAAATGGGAATTCGTGGTAGCGATACGCATACATTGCTTTTTAACGATGTTAAAGTTCCTAAAGAAAATAGAATAGGTGAAGATGGATTTGGTTTCAAATTCGCAATGAAAGTACTTTCTGGAGGAAGAATAGGAATTGCTGCACAAGCCTTGGGAATTGCTGGTGGAGCGCTTGAGTTATCTACAGCATATTCGAAAGAAAGAAAAGCGTTTGGAAAAGAGATCTACAAACACCAAGCAATTGCATTCAAATTGGCTGATATGGCCACGGAAGTTGAGGCTGCTCGATTATTGGTGTATAAATCGGCAATTGACAAGGATCAAGGCAGGAATTATGATCAATCGAGTGCAATGGCCAAATTATATGCGTCAAAAGTAGCAATGGAACAAACTGTTGAAGCTGTTCAAATTCATGGTGGATATGGTTTTGTGAAGGAATACCATGTAGAACGATTAATGCGAGATGCGAAAATCACTCAAATCTATGAGGGTACATCAGAGGTTCAGAAAATTGTTATTTCAAGGGGAATTCTGAACGCGTAATAGTTTAGAAAAATAAAACAGAGAAGGAGGCCAATTGGTCTCCTTTTTTCGTTTAAAAAAGTGTTTCAAGATTTTCTAAACCAATTCCGCGTGAGCCTTTAAGAATGATCAAACTATCTGATAAAGTTTGTTGCTCAAAGAACATTGCAGCATCTTGACGGGTTTTAAATTGTTTTATGAAATTGGTAGAATGTACCTGTAAAAACTCTTCACCGACAGTATAACCTAGAATTCCTAATTTTTCCGCGAGTTGTCCAATGTGAATATGTTCGCTTTCGGTTTCAATTCCCAATTCGAGCATATCTCCAATAATAAAATACTTGGATGAATGGTCAATCATTGCAAAGCTTTCCAACGCACTTTTCATGCTCGTTGGATTCGCATTGTAACAATCAAGAATCAGCGTGTTTTTGTCAGTCTTTT
>JBIIQP010000006.1:0-45448 GCA_044341975.1 Crocinitomicaceae bacterium | reverse complement strand
AATAAACAGAAGTCTATTTGGCAAGTTCATGGAATCAAAAAATTAAATTACATTAGCAAAGTAGCTTAACTGCTACTCCGGAAAAGTTAGGCAAGTCCAGATTAAGGGGATATAATTAGTTAATTTAGTCTTTAATAATCTGTATCGTTTATTTAGGACTAGTCAAATTAAATTATTTCTTTGAATATTTAGTGATATCTCCATCTGAATCTTTGAACCAAAGTTCTTTGCTTGTTAACCTGTAAATTGGGTCATATTCTGTTGTGTCTCCTGCCTCTGATATGGTGAATAAACTACTTTTATCTTCATTAAACTCCCAGGTTCCTGGGAATGGAATGCTCACATACGAGCCTATGAAGGTCCCGTCCTTTTCAAAAGTTAAGTTTACAGTGTTTGGATCTATTGTAATTACATTTCCGTTGGAGTACTCTATAGAATTGGCATCCCAAGTACCTGCAAGTCGGCCTTTTTTCGTAAGAAGAGAAAGACCAGGCCCCCCTTCATATTTTCCACAAGAAGCAAAAACAAAAGCTAATCCAGCAAGTAGAAACAAGCTACGGTTAATCATTTTTTTCATTTTATAGATTTTTTAAGTTTGGACAAATTTAAATGAAAAAGTCATTAATCCATATTATTGGCAGATGAATTAGTTGTTTTTAAAAGTATATTTGGCCCTAATAGTAGAATCCTGAAAAAATGAGTAGAGATAAAGCCCTAATCGATAAACGAGAAGCCTCTAAGCTTGGTGGCGGCCAGCCCCGCATTGACAAACAGCATCAGCAAGGAAAATTGACAGCTCGTGAGCGGATTACGTTGCTTCTGGATGAAGGTGCTTTTCAGGAAATTGGACAATTCGTTGAGCACAGAGCAACCACATTTGGACTCGAAAAACAGCACTTTGCTGGTGATGGAGTTGTGACGGGATTTGGGACGATTCACGGAAGATTGATTTATGTTTTTTCGCAAGATTTTACCGTTTTAGGTGGTTCATTGTCAGAAACACACGCAGCAAAGATTTGTCGCATTATGGATTTAGCGATGAAAAATGGGGCTCCAGTAATTGGATTAAATGATTCAGGTGGAGCAAGAATTCAAGAAGGCGTTGTTTCTTTGGCTGGTTATGCGGATATTTTTTACCGCAACACAAGAGCGTCTGGTGTGATACCGCAGATTTCAGTGATCATGGGCCCATGTGCTGGGGGAGCAGTTTATTCACCTGCATTGACAGATTTTATTTTCATGGTGGAGGAAACCTCTTACATGTTCGTCACAGGACCAAACGTGGTTAAAACAGTTACACACGAAGAAGTCAGTTCGGAAGAGCTTGGAGGTGCTAAAGCACATGCTGAGAAATCGGGAGTAAATCATTTTACCGCTACAAATGATGTAGAATGTTTGAAAAAGGTACGTGATCTCGTTACTTATTTTCCTCAGAATGCCAGTGAAATGGCACCTCAACCGAACCAATTTAGTTTCAATCCTTCAAAAAAAGAAGCCATTCGTTCAGTGTTGCCTGAAAATGTGAATGTACCGTATGACATTCGAAAAGTAGTAGAATGCGTTATCGATGACAATAGTTTTAGAGAAGTTCAAGAGGATTTTGCTAAAAACATTGTAGTTGGATTTGCTCGTTTAGAAGGGCGTTCTATTGGTATTGTTGCAAATCAACCTGCTGCTTTGGCAGGTGTTTTAGATATAGATGCATCACGAAAAGGCGCTCGATTTGTTCGTTTCTGCGATTCGTTCAATATTCCGTTATTGGTTTTTGAGGATGTACCTGGATTCTTGCCTGGAACAGACCAGGAATGGCGAGGAATCATTACGCATGGCGCAAAATTATTGTATGCTTTTTCGGAAGCAACCGTACCTCGAATTACAGTGATTACGCGTAAAGCATACGGCGGTGCTTTCGACGTTATGAATTCTAAAAATATTGGTGCTGACATGAATTATGCTTGGCCAACAGCAGAAATAGCTGTCATGGGAGCGAAGGGTGCGGCTGAAATTATTTTCAAACGAGAAATAGCAGAAGCTGCCAATCCTGAAGAAAAATGGAAAGAAAAAGAAGCAGAATATGCCGATCTTTTTGCCAATCCATACCGTGCAGCGGAAAGGGGAATTGTGGATGATGTCATCTTGCCCGAAGAGACAAGAGAGAAATTGATCGCTGCATTTAAAATGTTGGAAAACAAGGCGGAAACATTACCTTACAAAAAGCATGGGAATATCCCCTTGTAATTTAGTTGTGCAAAATATCAATTGCCTGGGCATATTTTGATTTTGTAACCGGCCCAAGGTTGTATTTTGTTTCAGCTTCTTTTTGAAAGCTGTCTATTAGTTGAGCTCCGCGTTCAGGAATGAAAAATTTGTTTTCGACTTCAAATTCAATCAAATCAATTGTGCGGGGATTTTCTTCAAGCGGCACAAATTGACTTTTGTCTAATGAAGCTTCAAAAATCCAATTTAATGTATCGTTCTCCTGTAATTTTTTTGGCAATTCTTTGAACGCAATTTGATTTCGAATTGTGGATTGGTAGAGCGAATCGTTTTGTTCTGGATCTATCACCCCGTGAAATCTGCTTCTTAATGATTTTCCAACCAATACAGGTGTAAATGAACCAATCATTGCATCGTTAAAAAGTGCATCATTCAAGAATTTCAATTGTTGGAATGGAAGTATCGGTGCATTTGACTTGAAAATCAACCACTGTTTCAATGTCTCCAAGCTTTTCTGAATTTCTAATGTTAGCGTTTTCGTTTCTGCAAAATCAAATAATGGATCGATGAGTTCAGTGAGATTGACAATAGATGTGTCTTGAAGGAATTTATAGAAAGACAAATCGGATTCTTCTAATTCCATTCGTATACCATTAACTTGAACCATTTCGCTTTTTAATTGAAAACTATAGCTAATGCCATTTTCATTAGAAATGCGTTTTCTAAAGCGAAGAGAGTAACCATTGCGCTTCAAAGCAAAGTCCGGTGAATCAAGGTACAAATCATAGTAAACATCATCTGCGTGATGCAAAAGAGAAATGCCACCAATCGTCGGGTCTTTCTCCAGTGAAACTTCAAATGTATCTGCATTCTTAACACAATATTTGCGCTGCTCTTCAATGCCCTGGGAATAAGAACACGACAACTTTATAAGTAATACAAAGCTTAAAACGAAGTTTGTTTTATTTGCCATAATTGCGCATTCTTCCTTTGAAATTAATGTAACTAATTGGATAAGTTGCCAAATCAGCCGCCTTTAGTAGCTTGCCTTTTTTCACTACACATTTTCCGTTTTCATACAAGGTAAGTTGCTTTGTAAATGCTATTGGATGGGGGTCTAGAACATGAAATGCCCTGAGAATAGACGCACGTCGTGATGCCATTTTATGAAAATAAAGTTCACCTATTGCCTTTGGCCAATGGGCCGCATCGATCATTGATCGCAGTCCAACAGAATCAATAGCAGCTATTTTCATTGCCATCCAACGCAGATCCTCGTAATCCGTTTTTTTATATAGATCGACAAGTGAATTTATGCGACTGGTAAACACTAATTTTCGGCCTTTTATTTTAACGGCCTCCCAAGGAAGTTCATTGACTAATCCGACCTTGAAATCCTGATTTAGCCATGAAATATGCACGCCCATACTTGTTCCGAGATCAGAAAAAATAGCGGATAACTTATAATGTTTATTGCCTTTGTTAACAAGCGTTAATGCTGTGTTATCTTCTTTTGTATCCCAGTTATCAATAAAGATTTGTGCCAAAAGCGAACCCCTTAATTCCATGCGTGAGTCGTTTTGTAAAGCATATGGCATAAAGGAACCTAATCGTTTTACTCGATCTGGCCGAGCCTCTAAGGAACATTCGACAAATTGAGCATAAGGCTTTCCAATGAATGGGGTTAAGGATGGAAGGGACTTTGCCATCTCCCCTGTTACTTTTCCAGTTTTACCCAAATAGTTTTGAATGTTGACATCGTATTTTATTTTGAGGCTATCAAGCAATTCTTCAGGCATCTTCACACTAGAAACACCATCGAAAATTAAAATGAGATTTTCAGTGTAATAATAAGGATGGTCAACATCATAACCCAGCCCAGCAAACAGTCTTGAGCAGAAGATATCGGTGTGCACTTCATCCCCCCATTTTATAATCCATTTATTTTCAATGTCTAAATCAAGGACTTCAAATTTTGGAGCTGATCCCCCTGAGCTGAATTGATCGGCTAAAACAACCATTTGGGTTTTCGGATTGATCTTTTTTTTCTTGGCAAGCAAATCAAATCGTTCTTCGGGACACAGACTATCAACTAACTCAGTAAAGAATGGCGAATAAATCGATTCGTATTCAGTTGAAAAGTCTGCTTGTGGAATAGTAATACGTAGGGAATTTTTGCTTTTTAGGGTGTTTAGAAAAAGTTGTTTCTTTTCATGAAAAGAAAGTTTAATTGTTGAATTACTTTCTGCTTTTTGAATGAATGACAACCGCATCCACTCCAGTTGGTAGACTAATTCTATTGTTGTGTTATTAATTTTTTTCTTGAGTAAATATGCTAACTCTAATTGCTCACTGATTGATTTAACGTATCGGATGAATGCTTTTTTTCTAGCAGGCAATAAAAATCCATCCTTGTAAAGTGCATTTGGATCTGTAAGTAAATTACAAGTAGACCTTATGTGCTCCAGGTTTATGAGTGAATCTTTCTGGAAATAAAACGACAGTTCTACCGGCATAGTTTTAGTCCTTGCCAGAGGAGATACAACTTGAGAGTAGATAGGCGACGTGGAACAAAAAACAAATAGCAAAAATGTTTTAAGTAACCCGCGTAATAGAAACATCTGTGTGATTTTACAATCGAATGCCGAGAGATAGCGTTGGCACAAATGTAATTGGTTTTAATTTTTCTGTTCGCTTGGAATCACTGCTCCACGGACTGATGTATGCAACCCCACGAAGCTGAGGATTTACATAGAGCATTTGCTTGTACAAGTACAATTCGTAACCCACATAAGCAGTAGCAAGAAAGGTTTCAATTCGGAGTTGTTTCAATCCCGGAGCATCAATATTAAAGTATTCCCATCCTACAATAGCGCCAATTACCGGATTACTTTCTGTCTTGAATAGTGGAATTTTATACCGAGCAACTGCGGCCAATTCAAATCCTAATCGAGCACTCGTGCTTTCAGGAACGTTTTCAAACATGCTCTTTTTCAAATCATTAGGCACATCAAGAGCTAGGGAATAAAGGCCTATGTTAAAGTCATGTTTTTTAGACACTTTATACATGATTTGTCCGCCAAAACCTTTGTAAATAAAACTCAAGGGCTCAACCTCCAAACGCCATTTTTTTGATGCATTCTGGGTTTCTGATTGGGCTAACAAAATATTCGTCAAAAATAGAAAAGACCAAATGCCTGAGAACACTAACTTTTTCATCGTGAATTTATTTGAATTAAAAATAGCAATCTTTTTAAGAATAAAATGCAAAAAAATCATTTTTTCCGTTGAACAATGTATCGGGAAATACAAGGAAATAATCTGTTCTGCTTATCTTTGCACCTCATTAATTGATTATGTACAGATCACACACATGTGGCGAATTGCGCCCTACAAATATTGGACAGGAAGTAACATTAGCGGGTTGGATGCAACGTTCCCGTGACTTAGGCGGAATGACCTTTGTTGACCTAAGAGACAGATATGGAATTACGCAACTTGCTTTCAATATGGAAGACAATGCAGAATTGTGCGAAAAAGCAAGAAAATTGGGGCGCGAGTTTGTGATTCAGGTGAATGGAAAAGTAATTGAACGTTCAAGTAAAAACAAGAACATCCCAACAGGAGAAATTGAGATGCAAGTTACTGCTTTGACAATACTAAATGCTGCAAAACTGCCACCGTTTACGATTGAAGACGAAACAGATGGTGGCGATGAGCTGCGCATGCAATACCGTTATTTGGATTTAAGAAGAAATCCCGTGCAACAGAAACTTATGCTGCGAAATAAGGTTGCTCTTGAAACGCGTGTGTATTTAAATTCCAAAGATTTTTTGGATGTTGAAACACCAGTTTTGATTAAGTCAACACCCGAAGGAGCGCGTGATTTCGTTGTGCCAAGTCGCATGAACGAAGGACAATTTTATGCCCTTCCACAGTCGCCACAAACGTTCAAACAGTTATTGATGGTTTCAGGTTTCGATCGTTATTACCAGATCGTAAAATGTTTCCGAGATGAAGATTTACGTGCTGACCGTCAACCGGAATTCACGCAGATTGATTGTGAAATGGCGCTTGTAGAGCAGGATGATATTTTGAATACGTTTGAAGGATTAATCAAACATTTGTTTAAGACTGTTCGAGGTGTCGAGTTCACTGAATCATTCCCAAGAATGGATTATGCCGAAGCGATGGCGCGCTATGGATCAGACAAGCCAGATATCCGATTTGGGATGGAATTCGTGGACATGAACGATGTTGCTAAAGGAAAAGGATTTGCCATATTCGATAGTGCTGAAGTGGTTATTGCGATCAATGTGGAAGACTGTGTGGAGTATACCCGCAAGCAAATCGATGAATTAACGGAGTGGGTGAAACGACCACAGATAGGTGCAAAAGGATTGGTCTACGTGCGATGCAATGCAGACGGAACCTTTAAATCTTCGGTTGATAAATTCTATTCACAAGAAGATTTGGCTCAATGGGCGTCAAAAGCCAATGCTAAACCTGGAGATTTACTTTTGGTGTTGAGTGGTGATCTTGAAAAGACGCGCAAGCAAATGAATGAACTTCGTTTGCACATGGGAAATGAATTGGGATTGCGTAATCCGAATGTGTTTAAACCATTATGGGTACTGGATTTTCCATTATTGGAGTGGGACGAAGAAAGTGGTCGCTACCATGCAATGCACCACCCGTTTACTTCTCCGAAACCAGAAGACATGCACCTGATCCAAACGGATCCTGGAAAAGTGCGCGCGAATGCCTATGACCTCGCAATGAACGGAGTAGAATTGGGTGGTGGATCGATTCGTATCCATGACCGTGATTTGCAATCACGCATGTTTGATTTGCTTGGATTTACGAAAGAAGAGGCGCAGGAACAGTTCGGATTCTTAATGAGTGCATTTGAATACGGCGCACCGCCGCATGGAGGATTGGCATTTGGTCTGGATCGTTTGGTGGCAACTATGGGAGGTTCAGAATCGATCCGCGATTACATTGCGTTTCCAAAAAATAATAGCGGTCGAGACACAATGATTGATGCACCATCGCCATTGAACGAAGCCCAATTGAAAGAATTAGGGATTAACATCCTTTAATAAGAATTTATGAGCATACATCAGGGAAAACTTCAGATTTATAATAGTCTTTCGGGACAAAAAGAAAAGTTCGAACCGATCCACCAAGGTCGAGTGGGGATGTATGTCTGTGGACCGACTTTGTACAGTGAGCCGCACATGGGGAACATGCGCACGTTCATCAACTTTGACATGATCTATCGTTACCTCTTATTGCTCGATTACAAGGTGAAATATGTTCGCAACATTACGGATGCAGGACATATTACAAATAGTTTGGGTGAGGCAGTAGACAGCATCGGTTCCGCTGCTCGTTTGGAACAAGTTCAATCACTTGAAATAGTCTACAAGTACAATGTGAAATTTCAGGAATTGCAGCGTATTTACAATATGTTGGCGCCTTCGATTGAACCTACAGCTACCGGCCACATTCAAGAACAGGTTGAATTAATTGAGCAGATACTAGAAAATGGTTTTGCATACGTGGTGAATGGTTCCGTGTATTTTGATGTAAAAAAATACAGTGAGAAATACGAATACGGTATTTTAAGTGGTCGTAGGGTCGACGAATTAGCTGAAGAGACACGCGCGTTGAATGCACAGGACGAAAAACGTTTTTTTGCGGATTTCGCGTTGTGGAAAAAAGCCAATCCAGAAGATATGCAAATCTGGCGTTCTCCATGGGGAGATGGCAATCCAGGTTGGCACATCGAATGCACAGCAATGAGTACAAAATACCTCGGTTCACATTTCGACATTCACGGCGGCGGCATGGACTTAAAATTTCCGCACCACGAGGACGAGATTGCTCAAAGTTGTGGTTCATTGGGTTGTAATCCTGCGAAATACTGGATGCACGCCAACATGCTCAATGTCAACGGGCAGAAAATGAGTAAGTCGTTTGGGAATTACTTTCTACCAAAGGAGATTGTTGAGGGAACTACTGAATTATTTGATAAACCATACAGTCCAAATGTCATTCGCTTCTGTATGATGCAAGCGCATTACCGAAGCACATTGGATCTTTCACAAGATTCTTTGGACGCTGCTGAAAAGGGTTACACACGTCTTTCGGACGCAATGTTGTTGTTGGATAAACTAAACACGTCGGCTGAATCATCATTTGATGTAAAATCAATCGTGGATTCTTTTTACAATGCCATGGATGATGATTTCAATGCTCCCATGCTCATTGCAAATTTGTTTGAAGCAGTTCGTCGAATCAATTTGGTGAACGACGGAAAAGAAACACTTTCTGCTACGGACAGAGACCTGATGAAAAGAGAAATGACTGCTTTTGTGCTGGATGTACTTGGACTTCAAGTTGGTGTTACAAATAGTGACTCCAAATTAGCACCTGTCATGGACCTTGTAATCGAATTGCGTCAGCAGGCCCGTGATAACAAGGACTGGACAACATCTGACAAGATTCGTGATGGATTGGCAGCAGCCGGAATCACCATCAAGGATTCGAAAGAGGGCACGAACTGGAGTTAATAACCGTCACATTTCTTATTCGACAATCTATGTTAAATGGATATTCCATGCATTAATAATTAAGCGAAAAAAATGTTATCTCAAAATACCGATAAAAAACTCTTCCTTCTTGATGCTTACGCATTGATCTACAGAGCTTATTTTGCTTTTGCAAAAAATCCTCGAATTAATTCAAAAGGTCAAAACACATCCGCAGCCTTTGGTTTTACCAATGTTTTGATCGATGTGATTAAGAATGAAAAACCAACACATTTAGCTGTCGTATTTGATCCTCCAGGCGGATCGGTTCATCGTCAAGCAGATTTTGAAGCATACAAAGCACACCGCGAAGAAATGCCCGAGGATATCCGTGGCATGATCCAACCAATCAAGAAGATCATTGAGGCGTTCAATGTTCCTGTGATGCAAGTGGATGGTTACGAAGCAGATGATGTGATTGGAACCGTGGCAAAAATTGCCGAAAGAAAGGGGTATACAACCTACATGATGACACCTGATAAGGATTACGGACAGTTGGTTTCTGATAAGATTTTTATGTACAAACCAGGAAGAGGTGGTGCACCAGCTGAAATTCTTGGGGTGAAAGAAATTTGCGAAAAATTTGAGGTCAAACATCCACTTCAAGTAATAGATATTTTAGGCTTGTGGGGAGATGCTTCAGACAATATCCCAGGAATCCCAGGAATTGGTGAAAAAACAGCAAAAGCGTTGATTCAGAAATATGAATCAATGGAAAATATCATTGCCAATGCTCATGAACTAAAGGGCAAGCAACAAGAAAATGTCATCAACTTTGCAGAACAAGGCCGTATTTCAAAAAGGCTTGCAACCATTATCATCGATTTGGACGTCGAGTTTGATGAAGAGGCCCTTATTATGTGCGATGTTGACATAGAAAAGGTCAAAGAGATTTTTACAGAACTTGAATTCAGAAACCTTGCCCGAAGAGTGATCGGTGAAGAAATTGTAGTAACCGCTTCCCCATCATCTCCCTCTTCCAAAGACTCTGGACAATTGGATCTGTTTGGCGTGCAAAGCATGTTGGTCGACCAAGATCCGACTCCTACAGCAGAATATAAAACCATAGCTACTGAAAAACCGAGCTACCACCTTATTACAACACCGGAAGAACGCAAAGAATTGCTTGACATCCTATTGAAACAAACGCAGGTTTGTTTTGATACGGAAACAACAGATATAGATGCAATGCATGCTGATTTAGTTGGAATGTCTTTTTCGTACAAAGCACGCGAGGCTTTTTATGTAGCCATTCCTGCTGATTTTGAAGCAGCTAAAAGTATTGTACATGAGTTTGCTCCATTTTTTCAATCTGAACAAATCGAGAAAATTGCCCACAATATTAAGTATGATTTGAAGGTGCTTCATCGTTATGCAATGGAAGTTGCAACGCCAACGTTTGATACCATGATTGCGCATTATTTGATCAATCCGGAATCAAAACAAAGCATGGATTTTCTTTCTGAATTTTACCTGAAATACAAGCCTATTTCGATAGAAACATTAATCGGCAAGAAAGGAAAAGGGCAAGGGAATATGCGTGACCTCAAACCCGAAGAAGTATCAGATTATGCCTGCGAAGACGCGGATGTTACCTTCCAATTGAAGGAACTTTTTGAACCAGAAATTCAGAAGGAACATTTAAAGGATTTATTTTATAACATCGAGATGCCGTTGGTCGATGTCCTTAAGAACATGGAACAGGAAGGCATTGCAATTGATGTGAATGGTCTGAAGGAGTATTCTTCTGAATTGGAAAAAACACTCGTTGAACTCGATGCTCGCATCAAGGAAGAGGCAGGGGTTACATTCAATATTGATTCTCCGAAACAACTCGGGGAAGTGCTTTTTGATCAATTAAAGATCGATCCAAAAGCGAAAAAAACGAAAACAGGTCAATATGCTACATCCGAGGATGTTCTTGTGAAACATGAGAAGGCACACCCAATTATCCCACTGATTTTAGAATACCGCCAATTGCGCAAGCTAAAAAGCACTTATGTAGATCCGTTACCAACGATGACAGATCGCATAGATGGGCGCGTGCACACGAACTTTATGCAAACTGTAACTGCAACTGGTCGCTTGAGTTCGAACAATCCAAATTTGCAGAATATTCCAATTAAAACAGACAAGGGAAAGGAAATTAGAAAAGCATTTATTCCACGTGACAAAGACCATGTGATAATGGCAGCGGATTATTCGCAGATTGAGTTGCGAATTATTGCTGCTTTGAGCGGGGATGAGCACATGATAGAAGCTTTCAAAAATCGCTTTGATATTCATACTTCAACAGCTTCGAAAGTGTTTCATACCCCTATGGATGAGGTGACCAAAGATCAGCGAAGCGCGGCCAAAGCTGTTAATTTTGGAATTCTGTATGGGCAGTCTGCTTTTGGATTATCACAAAGTCTAAATATATCTAGAACGGAAGCAAAAGGCATTATTGATAGTTATTTTGAACAATTTTCTGCCTTGAAAAAATACATGGATTCTATTGTACATGAAGCAAGAGAAAACGGTTATGTTGAAACGTTATCAAAAAGAAGAAGGTATTTACCAGATATCAATTCCGCGAACGCTGTTGTTAGAGGTTTTGCTGAAAGAAATGCTGTGAATGCTCCAATTCAGGGTTCGGCCGCCGATATTATTAAAATGGCGATGGTTAAGGTGCAAGAGGAAATGAAAAAACGCAAATTGCAGTCAAAAATGATTCTTCAGGTGCATGATGAATTGGTATTTGATGTACTGAAATCTGAGATTGAAGAAATGAAAGTGTTGGTTAAAGACGCGATGGAACATGCCGTGGACATTGGTGTTCCAACCGAAGTGCAAGTTGACATAGGCGATAATTGGCTAGATGCGCATTAAGAGTTTGTAATTTAACCTTGAAATTTTAGTTCCCATCCGCGGTTTTTGAGTACTCTGACAATTGTCAAAAGTTCTTGGGCACTTTTAAACGTTTGGTACGGCTGTGAAAAAACGATTGTATTCTTTTCTCGTCTGGCATTCATTTTTTCAAAAAAGAAATTTTCTGATTGATTGAATTCATCAGCTTCAGCTGCTTGAAGATAGCGTCTTATCAAATCTGTGGCTTCATTGATACTCAATCTAAAATCACTGCTTTTTACCGATGTAAAATAGTCTATGTGCTTTTTGGCTCTTGAAAACAATACGTTCAAACGGCGTGCTCCTCCTTTTTGTGAGAGTGGCCCAAAACGATGATAAAATTTTCCATCAGCATCTTTACCGTAACCAAAACTAATTATCAAATAATCACATTCATCGCCTTGAACATTTTCTAAAGCTTTAAAAAAAGCGGTGTCGTTTTCTATCCTTTCGGATAAAATACCCTTCGTTTTTTCTGATAATTGCTCATAAATCGCAGCGAGTTGTGATTCAGAAAACGCGACAACACCAAGTGTTTCGGGGAAGTCAATCAGCAATTCTATTTTCTTTGCAACTGCTTTTGCTTCAGTAGGATTTTCACCTTGCAAATAAACCCCTTCAATGCAGTGCACGTCGACAGGATTTTTTTCACTTTTTAAGCTTGGAAAGGCCAGTAACTCATCCTTGTAAAAATGTTTGTTGGAAAAGGCAATCAATCCAGGGTGTTCGCTTCTATAATGGTGCTTTAGCCACACATTTTTCCAGTAAAACCCCGCCTGATGCAATAAATCAATTGTTTCAAAAGATGTTGAATTGAAATAATTGCTCGGTGACATTTGTTGTCCATCACCCGCTACTGTGACATGTTTGGAACGATAAATCGGACCCAAGGAATTTTGAAGCGGTATCTGGCTTGCCTCGTCGAAAACACAATGCTGAAACAGGTCTTTTTGAAGTGGGAAATGCTTTGCAACTTGAGCTGGATTACTTAGCCAAATAGGTTTCAAAAGTGTAATCCAATGTCGAGCTTCAGAAGCAAAAAGCTCACGCAGGGTTGGTAAGTTTCTTGTTTTTGAAAATGCTTTAACTAGAATAGCTTTTCCTTTTTTCAACTCACTTCTAAAGATTTTTTCCTCTTCCGAAAGTTTAGCAGGTGTACTTTTCAAAATACTTTGATAGCGATTGAATTGCTCGAATTGCTGCAATGTAATTTCATTCACAAGCAATTTGGATTCTCTTTCCTGCTCTGTAAAAATGGCCCCACATTTTTCTAGCATTTTTTCAGCTGTGAAATTCTCAAAAGATGGAAATTGTCCAATAAATTTCACGTAACTACTTTTGTAGACAGCTGCTTCATAGTGTTCAAATGAAGCAAATTCACCCAGGTACTTGAGGACCTGATCTGTTATAGTTTCCTTTTCATTGATCGATTGAACAATTCGTTCAAAATTCAATAAAAGTGAATTTAAAATTGATTTTAAATCCTGATCTTCTTTCAGTCGAAAATAGGTTTTCAAATTTGAATAGAGGGTGTTCAACGAATTGTTCGATGACGCTAATGCACTGCGTTGGTCTTCACTTAAAGCTATCCAGACTCGTTCATCTGCTGTTGAATAATGAGCCAATTGTTGCTTTATAAAAGGAATTTCATTGATTGGATCTTCAATGCCTAGCTCCAACAATTCGAGCCTATGTTTTTGTAAATCACTTTTTAATTGATAGAAATGAAGTTGCTTTTCTATTAACTCAATTGCCTTTTCGTTCGTTAAAGTAGAATACTTTGTCCATGTGCGCTTGAATTTCCTTGTTTTTAAAAAGCCCGTTTTAATACTTTGAACTTTTAAAACATCAAGTTCTTCTTCTGTAGGTAGTTGCTTCCAGTTTCTAACGATGCTTTCCAACCCTTCTAACTCGATGACAACCTTGAGGTACTTTTTACTCAAGTTCAAAAAGCGCTTGTATTTTTTTGTTTCAGGGTTTAAGAGTTCCGCGTATTTTTTAAAAGTGGCAGACCCATAGAAATGTGACAAAGCTGCAAGTTTCATTGCTTTGGAAACATCACCCCACGTTTGTAATTGAAACAAGATGGAAAGATCCTCCAACTCTTTCAGCCATTCTTTGATTCGAAGGTCTAATTGAGAAAACTGCGGCGAATAAATGTATGATGCAGACAATGAGCTGAGTGCCACATTGATGTTTTTTTTATAGATGTTTTCAATCGTTTCGCGGACCCTTAGCCATTCTTTGATACTTGGTAGATTGCTCGAAAAAATAGAGTTATGAAACGGAATGTTTGCGGAGTGCGCTATAAATTCTGCGTAAGAAATTCCACCAATTAGGTTGTCTTTTTGAAGAGTATCCAATGTATGTTGCAGACCTTCAATTAACTGACTCGATACAATATATGAACTTTCTTTCTTTGGTTCGCGCTGTTCCAGACGTTGCCAATTGCTTTTAAGGTCGGCCAATAAATCCAGCGAACGAGTTGTTGAAGAAGCAATAAAACTAAAATCTTCTAATCCAAGTTGCCGCATTTTTTTCACCAATACCTCAAGCGCAACGCGTTTCTCCGATACAATTAAAGCCGTTTGATTTCCATGTAATATTTTCCCAATGAGGTTGGTAAGCACCTGGGTTTTTCCCGTTCCTGGTGGACCTTGAATTACAAGATGGTGCTCATTTATTTTTTCAAACACAGTAAGCTGATCAGGATCGGCAGGTTCAAGAAAAGAGGAACTTAATGCATTCATGGAGGAATTTTGAGAAATGCCTGCTTCTCCGAACAGCACTTCAAGAGCAGCGTGATCATCTGCTATTACTAATTCTTCTAGCTCTCGAAGAATATCATAACGATGGTGATGAAAATTGCCAATAAAACAAGACTCTCTATCCAGTTGATCTAAACCATTATTTTTCAAAAAGTTGACTATGTCTTCCCAAATTAAATTGCCTTCAATATCAAGTTCGAACTCGTTTTTTAGCCTCTTCAATAAATAGGGATTGACAAATGCATCATCTTCATTTAAATTGATGCTAACTTCTCCATTTATTTTGTTGATCTGAGGTTTACAGGGAATCAACAAAATTGGAGTTTGGAGTGATTTCTCGCCTTTATTCCAAAGGAGACTTCCTTTTGAAACACAAAGTGGATAGCTACCTGTTTCCTTTTCAAAACGTTTCGCAACGTCTAACAAATTTTTTAATGTCCTTTCTTTGGTGTTATAGGTAGATCCAATCTTAAAAGGAAGCACAGCTGCAGTTGAAAGGTTTACAAGGATATCATTGTTGTTGAAATCCCCACCTGCCTCAAGCATCGTTTTAATCTTCTCTTTTACTGCGGTCATGCGAAGCTAAAATTAAGAAAACTTATCTTCTAAGAACCACTAAAAGCAGTGTTCTGCTCAATTTTAAAGTCATTTCCTAACGTCAGCAAAGATTCCTAACTTTGACAAAAATTAAGTTTCATGAAATCACTTTTGTTTTGCTTATTTGGTTTGTTAGCACTTCAACTTTTTGCTCAGCCAACCAATACAGGAATAATTCACGACAATTACGTAGGATCTGATTATGGGCTGTATAATCCATCTTCTATTGTGGATTCAAAAACAAGCTTTGCCATTACAACAGACTATGGAAGTTCGTATGTAAGCAACTTTTTTGCAAGGGATTACGCAATCTATAATGCTGATAATTACAAAGGAAGGCTTATTGATGGAAAAAAGAATGGTTATCAAAATAGAACATTGGATGCCAATATTTTAGGCTTGAAATATGAAATTGATCATAAAAATGCAATTGCGTATAATTTTCGTTTCAGAACATTTTCAAATCAGCGTGGGATTCCAGAAACATGGAACGAAAATGCAGCAAACTATTACTATCCCAATCAAATAAATACTGCGCAAGACATGACGGGTTTTTCTATTAGTAATTTGCGTTTTACAGAACATGCATTTAGCTATGCAAAAACAATATTTGACAAAGGTCCTGAGCTATTAAAAGCAGGCGCTACATTAAAAATTTTGAATGGGTTGCGCACAAATTATTTTTATGCCAATAGTGGAACGATAAATTTTACGGATTCTACATATCCTTCTGCAACGATCACCAATTTAGAGGCATCTTATGGAAGTGATTTTGGTACAGCCCAATCTAAATATAAAAACCGAGGAATTGGTTTTGATCTCGGTGTTACCTATGAAATCCGTCCTGATTTTCGTGAACAATACTACGAAATGGATGGAAAAAAAGAACTTGTCAAATATGACATGAATAAATACAAGTGGAAGTTCGCGGCGTCAATTACCGACATAGGTTTCATTAAGTTTGTCAAAGACACTGCAACGTCAAATTTTACCGTTCCAACTGTCAATGTTGATGCCAGTCAATTATATGATGTTGAAAACAACTTGTTTTTCCCGAATGGCCCAATTCAAGCAATGGCCCTTTCTGGAACAAAGTCTGCAACTCAAGAAACTAAATTCAGAATGTCAATGCCAACGATGTTTCACGCAAGTGCGGATTATCATTATAAAGGGAACATTTATTTCAATTACAACATGTCAATTCCTTTGGGAGGTCCGAAAGACCCAACCAAAGCAAAATATGTTTTTGTTCAAACAATTACGCCAAGAATTGAAAAGGAAATGTATTCCGTAATAATGCCGATTTCTCAAATGGGAAATGGTAAGTTTTATGTCGGAGTTGCGGGTAGATTGAGCCTCTATGGATATTCAGCTTTTATAGGATCGAATAACATCCTATTCATGTTTGGCCAAAAGTCTTCTTTAACCAGAAGTTTTTACATTGGCGCGTCCTACAGTGTTCGCTACAAAACACCATCTGACAAAGACAAAGACAAGGTTTCAGATTTGAGAGATCTATGCCCTAGTGATCCTGGTTTATTGTCGTTAGATGGCTGCCCTGATACAGATGGTGACGGCATACCAGACAAGGAAGATTACTGTATTTATGATCAGGGCCCATTGAATACCAGAGGCTGTCCAGATACGGATGGTGATGGCATCATTGATATGAACGATCGCTGCCCTGAGGTTAAAGGATTGGGAGTGCACTTGGGTTGTCCCGATAGAGATTACGATGGCGTAATAGATGTAGCAGATAAATGTCCAGATGAGCCGGGTATTGAATTGAACAACGGTTGTCCCTTCGAGAATCCAGGTTGTTGCATGGACAATGATGGGGATGGAGTTTCCAATAATGTGGATAAATGTCCGGATTTAGCGGGTTCAGTCTATAACAGTGGTTGCCCCGTTGATAAAAATAACATCGACAAAATCAATGACAAAAAAGTTGAATTAGATCCGAATCACACCAATTCCCAAATAAAAGTATTAAGCAATAATGATACTATTCGAAACGTATTGACATCCCGAGATCAGCTGAATAAAGTGATGGAAAATAAAACGGTAATAAAAGAATTGAACGTTTATTTTGATTCAGATCAATCGAATATTTCCACCACTGAGCAAGAAAAGTTCGATAAATTTATGGCGGACATTAAAAAACAAGGTGCATCAGTAACATTCATAGTTGTAGGAAATACAGATAGAGATGGAAGTTTAGATTACAACTTGATTCTGTCAAAGAAACGTGCTGAAACTCTCATGCGTAAAATTGTTGACGCAGGTTATCTAGAACAAAGAGTAACAGTTTACTATTATGGTGAGGAAAAGTCACTTTATAAAGGGTCATACAGCGACGAACAAAAGAGATTGGACAGAAAAGTGCAAATTAAAGTCATTAAAGGAAATTAAAATATGAGCAACGAAAAGAACATGAAGTTTGGTACGAAGGCCATACATGCTGGAGTTCAACCAGACCCAACAACCGGTGCAATTATGACACCTATTTATCAAACTTCTACTTATGTGCAAGAAGCACCGGGAGTGAATAAAGGGTTTGGTTATGCACGTGGTAAAAATCCTACGAGAGAAGCTTTGCAAGATGCGTTGGCAGCATTAGAAAACGGAAAACATTGCGTTGCATTTAGCAGTGGCGTAGCTGCTACAGATGCCGTATTGAAATTGCTTTCCCCAGGTGATGAGGTTATTACCGGCGATGATCTTTACGGTGGCACGTACCGCTTATTTACGAAGATTTACGAAAAATTTGGCATCAAATTTCATTTTATTGATTTAACAGATGCGAGCAATTTGCACAATTATATCAACGAAAACACACGATTGATTTGGGCTGAAACACCTACCAATCCGACCATGCAGATCATCGATATCGCGGCTTGTGCAAAAATTGCGAAGGAGAAAGGAATTGTAATGGTAGCGGACAACACATTTGCATCTCCCTACTTGCAAAACCCGCTCGATCTAGGAGCTGATATTGTTATGCATTCTGTTACAAAATACCTTGGTGGACATTCCGATGTGGTCATGGGTGCATTGATCACTAACAGTGCAGAGTTGCACGAAAAACTATATTTTATTCTGAATAGTTCAGGTGCGAATCCCGGCCCTATGGATTCATTTCTTGTTTTGAGAGGTATAAAAACGCTACATCTTCGTATGGAGCGTCATTGTTACAATGGTAGAATCATAGCTGAATTCTTGAAAAACCATCCAAAAATCGAGAAAGTATATTGGCCTGGTTTTCCAGAGCACCCAAATCATGAGATAGCTAAAAAGCAGATGCGTGATTTTGGAGGAATGATTTCAATTGTTTTAAAAGATAAATCGATAGAAAACACCTTTAAAGTGGCATCTTCTTTTCAAATATTTTCTCTGGCTGAATCTTTAGGTGGCGTAGAATCCTTAATCAATCACCCTGCAACCATGACCCATGCTTCCATTCCAAAAGAGGAACGAGAAAAAGCGGGAGTTGTAGATAATCTGTTAAGACTGAGTGTAGGAGTGGAAGATGTGGAAGATTTGATTGCAGACCTTGAGCAAGCCTTGGCTTAATTGATTTTATGCGTGTATACATAACAGGTGTTTCAAGTGGCTTAGGAAAAGCACTCGCAGAGGTGTTTTTAAATGAAGGCAACAGTGTTATTGGATTGGGTCGATTAAACAATATTGAACACCCAAACTTTGAGTTTATACATTGTGATTTGAAAGAACCTTCGTTCATCGAACAATTTAAATTTATCCCCGATGAAGAAGGCTGTATACTGATAAACAATGCAGGAATTTTAGGTCCTCTGAAACGAATTATGGATCAGCAGTCAAATCAGATACAAGAGGTAATGACCGTGAACGCTTTGGCTCCTATGTTGCTATGTCAGAAATTTCTCCAAGAGATTCCTGTAAAAAAAAGAACCGCTATTTTGAATATTAGCTCGGGTGCCGCAAATCGAGCGATCCCTTCATGGGCAACCTATTGTGCTTCAAAAATTGCTCTTGATCGTTTTTCTGAAAGTATCTATTTAGAGGAGCTAGAAATGTCGCGCTCTTTAAAAGTTTATTCGATCGCTCCGGGAGTTGTCGATACACCTATGCAGCACGCAATTCGTTCAGCAAGTGAGCAGGATTTTTCTGATGTGGCTAAGTTCCAAGGCATGCACGAAAATAAACAGTTGTTAGCGCCGAATGAAGTTGCATTAAAAATAGTGCGATTTCTTGCACTTCCTTTTGATGGAAAAGTAGTTCATTCCATCAACGATTTAGGGAATTAAGTTTTCAATGCTTCTTTCTTAAAGAGTTTTTCTTTCAAAACCGAAGGTTAGTTGTCCTTTTGAATACCATATTTGCCGTTCAAGGAATTTATATTTTGCCTCATTCAAACCTTTTAGTATTTTAGAACGTTTTTAAATAAGCAAAATCAAGCTAAATTATATGAAAAGAACAGCTCTTTTAATCGGTCTATTCTCCTACACCGCTTTGTTCAGCCAAATGCCAGCTCGTAAAATTGATATGGATAATGTGCGTCAAGGTGAGAATGTAGAATATTGTGTAACGCACAAAAAAATGAATGAACTCAAACAAAATCCAGAGTTCATGAAGTCTTGGTTGAAAGACCAGGCTGATCAACAAGCAGCCATGCAATATAAGTCAACTGAAAAAGGAGTAGTTTATAAAATTCCCATCGTTTTTCACGTTTTGCATAACAACGGCGTTGAAAATATCAGTGATGAACAGATCTATAATGCACTCGACATTTTGAACCGAGACTTCAGATTACAAAACAACGATGCGAATAACGTCCAGCCCGATTTTGTTGGAATGCCTTCAGACGTTGAGGTTGAATTTGTTTTGGCAACAAAAGCGCCAAATGGAACTTGCTTTAAAGGAATTACTAGAACAAGTTCTCCTTTATCCTACCAGGGTGATAACGGTGACACGCAAGTTACAGCAATTCGAAATGGAAACGATGTTTATCAGAATTCATGGCCCGGGGACGATTACCTGAATGTATTTATCGTTGGTGATGCAGGTGGTGCAGCTGGTTACACAACCAATCCAGCATCTTGGTCTGCCTCTCAAATGGGGAATGGAATCTGGATCTTACATGATTATGTGGGCTCTATTGGAACTGGTGGTGTGGGAACAAGCCGTGCTTTAACACACGAAGTAGGGCATTGGTTGAATTTGGATCACACCTGGGGACCGAATAATAACCCGGGAAATACTTCATCTTGTTCAACAGATGACGACGTTGACGATACTCCTAATTGTATTGGTGTAACTGCATGTTTACTTAATGCTAATACTTGTTCTGAATTAGTATACGAGTTAAATTATAATCAAAATTTAACATCTAGTAACGGAAATGTCAGAATTAATGTTCCACATTCTCTTAATCAAGGGGATTCCATTTTTATATCTCAAATAGATGGCGGAATAGCTAACCCAAGTCTTGAAGGTGCTCATACAATTACTTCAATAGGAAATGGTTATTTGGTTATCAATTTACCTTGGACAAACATTTCAAATTCAACTATTGATGGAACAATAGTTAAAATTCCTTATTGGAGTTATGATGTGCGGGACAATGTAGAAAACTATATGGACTACTCTTATTGTTCCAAGATGTTTACACAAGGTCAAGTCGATAGAATGCGAGCTGCTCTGCAAGTGACGAGCACAGGACGAAAAAACCTTTGGCAGTCGGCTAACCTCACTGCTACGGGTGCCGACGGTTCAACATACTTGTGCAAAGCGGAATTTACGTCAAACAAAACAGCCGTGTGTTTAGGGGATTCAATTTCTTTTTCAGATGATTCTTACAATGCTGTTACTGGGTGGAATTGGACGTTTGAGTCTGGTAGTCCAGCAACTTCGACTGAGCAAAATCCAGTGGTAGTGTATAATACACCCGGTGTATACGCCGTAACGCTTTCTGCAACAGACGGATCGAATGCGGATGCTGAAACTAAAACAGCTTATGTACACGTTTATCCTTCTTCTTATAGCTTGCCATTCTTTGAAGGATTCGAGAATTATACATCTTTGTCTTCGTTGGCAAATTGGGAAGTATTCAATGGAAATAACAACAACACATTTGTAATAGATAATTCGGTAAGTCACTCTGGAGTAAAATGTGTGAAAGTTGCAAACTTTGGACAATCAGGATCAAATATTGATGAACTTATCGCTGCACCTGTTGATTTGTCTGCAGTTGCTTCTAACGGTGCTCAAGTTACTTTAAGCTTCCGTTATGCATACCGTAAAAAAACGTCTGCTGATCTTGAGGCATTAAAAGTATTCGTTACAAACAACTGTGGCGATAGTTGGGTACAGCGCAAAACTTTAAGCGGAAATTCATTGTCTACATTAACATCTTCTTCCTCTTGGTCGCCTTTAAGTGCTGCTGATTGGGTAACTGTTCATATGATCAATGTGACGAGTGAATATTGGGTAGACAATTTCCGATATAAGTTCCGTTTTGAGGGCAATGGCGGAAACAACTTCTATTTGGACGATATCAACCTTTATCTTGGACCACAGTCAGATGAATTGGTGCTTGGAATTGCAGAAGCGGGAACGATTGATGAATTGGCACTTTATCCAAACCCTTCAGATCAGGAAGTAAACTTAAGATTCTCTGTTGGTACGCCGCAAAATACGGCAATTCAAATCGTAGATATTACAGGAAAGGTGGTTCAAACCAATTCTGTCATGGCGGCAGCTGGCTCTAATTTGGTTATGATGGATACATCAAAACTTGCAGCTGGAACGTACATGATGACAGTTAAAACTGCTTCGGCACAAAAAGTACTTCAATTTGTAGTGAAATAATTGATTCGAATAATTAGTTCAAAGGCCTTCAGAAATGGAGGCCTTTGTTTTTTAATTTAAGTGACTTGCTAAAAACGAAACTAGTTCTTCTTCTGTTGCACTTTTTAACACATGAATTAGTTTCATTCCCGTGTTTGAAATTGCTTGTGCCGTCGTGTTTCCCCATGCAATTACAGGAGTGACAGGCACTTCATTTACCGATAAAAATGCCTTCAAATTTGAGGGACTCGTAAACACATATAGATCTGCCTTTTCGATTTGTTGTGGAGTGGAAATTGTTTGATAAACCGCAATTTCCAACTTTTGCTCAGCAGGTATTTGGGAAGTAATGGTTTTATTACTGTTTAATGACAAAGGAAAAAGTACATTTCGATTGCCTAACCAGTTTTTAAAGGATGCCCCAACTTGTTCTGGATGCCCTGCATTGCTTCCAATAAAAGCTGCCTTAAGTCCCCATTTAGCTAGTTCATCTGCTGTTGCACTACCAACACAACCGATTAAAATTTGACCAGACAACTTGTGTTTTTCTAGAAAAAATTGAACACTTCGAGGGCTTGAAAAAAATACGACATCAAATGATTCTTCTACCTTGAAATCAAGTCCGACAAATGAAATCATCGATTTAGATTCTAAATGGATGCCCTGTTCCGAACAAAAGTTAAGTAGTAAAGGAACGTCGGTCTTAGATCTAGATATGTAAATGGATTTTATCAATCTTGTATCGACGTAAGGTCTTCTACAATTATTTCTGGCAAGGATTCATGATCATCTGTTTCGTATTCGAACCAATTTGCACCATCTTCCCAATTTTGGCAATGCGATACGTAAACAATGCCATTTTCAGCACAATAAACCCCCAAGGGAAGTTGACAACCTCCTTGAAGTAAATTCAGCACTTTTCGTTCAACTGCTATTCGCTCCTGAACAACTGAATGATTCATCTTTTCAAGAAATTTTAAAAGTTCTTGATCTCCTTCGCGAATTTGAAGAGCAAGAACACCTTGAGCAGGGGCAGGAATGAATTCCTCTGGATCCAGCCTTTCGACATGAAATTCACTTAGTTCAATCTTCAAACGGTCAACACCTGCTTTAGCCAAGAGAATAGCGTCATATTGACCATCTCTTAATTTTTGAATGCGGGTAGGAACATTTCCACGCAAATCTTTTATTTCTGCGTCTGGCCTGAATCCTCTAACCTGCGACTTTCTTCTTGCCGATGATGTTCCGATGATTGATTGTTCCGCCAAGGACCAAAGTTGCAAAGTATCAACTTTTTCCTTTCGGATCAAAAGCAAATCCGCTGGGTCTTCGCGCTCCGAAACAGCAGCGACAACAAGTCCTTTGGGTTGATCTGTTTCAAGATCTTTATGAGAGTGAACCGCTAAATCAATTTCATTATTTAGAAGGGCAGTTTCGATTTCTTTCGTAAAAAAACCTTTGCCTTCCAATTTGTCGAAACTCAAGTTTTGAATAGCATCACCTTGTGTAACTATTATTTTTATTTCAACGGAACTACCAAGTGCTTCTAGTTGTTTTTTAACATGGTTCGCTTGCCAAAGTGCTAAGTCACTTCCCCGAGAACCGATACGAATATGTTGCATTCAGTCTTTGTTTATTAGAATTTCCTTGGCCATGATCATCGGTACGCTCATGTATTTTTTTTCCATATAGCCAAGCACTTTCTCTAGCACATCCTTTGAATTTTCATCGAGCATATCAATGTCTTTTTTGAAAATTTCATTGACAGCAATTGAGCGTATTTCTTTCACTTTTTCAGGAACCTCACGCATGGCGATTTCTACTTCTCGAATGCGATGAATTTGCTTAAATTCTTCAAGAGATGCAGTAATTATACTTTCTACATGTGCTATTTCTTTTGAACGTTCTTTCAGATTTTCATTTGATATTTTCTGTAAAACATTCACTGAAATATGAGTGACATTGTGCGATTCAATAATTTGAGGATCAAGGTCCTGTGGTAGCGCTATGTCAATAACAACTTTGCGTCCTTCATCACCAGCCAATAGGTTGTGATAAATTTCTGGAGTAATAATGTGACTGTCGGCGCCTGTGCAGGAAATGATTACATCAAATCCTTCAGAATAGGAATCTAAGGCAGAAAGAGGCAACGCTTGTCCATGGAGGTCATGTGCCAATTTCTCTGCTTTCGAAAGAGTTCTGTTAAATACCACAAACTTCGTAAAACCATGCTTCTTCAGAAAACGACTCATGTTCGTATTGGTCATTCCTGCTCCAATGATCAGAATTCTTGCATCCAATGAAATGTTCATATCACGCAATCGATGATAGGCAAGCGAAACGACAGATACTGGCTTTTTGGCAATGCTCGTTTCAGTATACACTTTTTTTGCTGTCTCAATCGTGTGACGCATTGCAAGTCGAATCAAATCACCTGTTAAACCATTGGAACGACAACGCTCAAAAGCACTTCTTACTTGCGTGATGATTTCTCTTTCTCCGATGACCATTGAATCGATGGAAGAAGCAACATTCAGAATGTGATTAACTGCTTGGATTCCACTTGTTAATTCTGCGCTGGATGAAAAGGTTTCAATTTGATTCTTAGTGAAGTTGGGGTACAATGTTTCAAAAACGGCTGTAAGAAGGCTTTGCGAAACAATCTGATCGGTGCAGAAAGTAAATTCTACCCTGTTGCACGTAGAAAGAAACATTAATTCGCTGAAGCCAAAGGCAGATTTTAGAGAAGAAAGCCTTTCCTTTTGTTCTTGCTCTTCAATATGCAGCATACCAATCTCAGTAACCTCGAGATTTTTATGAGTAAAAGCTGCTATATTCAAATGTTCTAACACTAGCGCATTGCTTGAGCCTACAAATTTGCAAAGACTTTCAACCAGTATTGTCACAGAAATGTCAGAAACATAATTTAGAATGGCTTTAAATACGACATTAATCTTTTCATTAAATTCGCCAAAACACACATCTTGAAGACGATTGAATTTGAATCTGCCCAGCACGTCAGAATAGAATACGACCTAGCCTCAACCATGCAGCGCGTTGCTGCTGCTTCAATCGACTTCTTAGTTTTTATAGTTTATTTCGTGATTTTCAGCTTGGCATTTAATCTTTCAAATGTTTTCACGGATTATGGAACTCAACTTTTTGTGAACCTACTTCTCATTAAATTACCCTGGATTTTCTACAATCCATTAGTCGAATACATCACCAAAGGTCAAACACTCGGAAAGTTTGCCATGGGCATCAGAGTTGTTACGCTTGAAGGTGAACGACCTGGCTTGAAGGAGGTGTTTACACGGTGGCTATTTAAAGCGGATTTTTTATGGATCAGTGCTGATTTCTTTTTGATTTTCTGGTTCGCAATTGGATTTTTAGGTGCCGTTTTTACAGGGTTGACGCAGTATAGACAGCGTTTGGGTGATATGATGGCAAATACTGTTGTGATTCGCAATCGCCCTGTGAGACAGCTTCAACTTAAAGATCTTTTAGCCCTGCCTAAGAATTTTAATGCTGTTCCAACCTATCCGGAGGTAACTCGCTTTACAGATGAAGACATGTTATTGATCAAAAATACCCTTCAGCGATTGAAAAAACATCCAAATTCTGAAACAAAGTTGTTTGCCTCCCAATTGGCGGATGAGTCGGCCCGTTTGATCGACTTGAAAGAAACACCTGCAAAACGATTGGAATTTTTGCAAACTTTGCTTCAAGATTACGTTACTTTGACGCGTTAAATAAAAAAGATGGCTAAACTTTGCATTGTACCCACTCCAATTGGAAATTTGGAGGACATTACCTTAAGAGCATTGAGGATGTTTCGTGAATGTGATATGATCTATGCCGAGGACACGCGAGTAACGAAGAAATTACTAGCTCATTTTGAAATTTCTAAACCTGTATTTCCATTCCATGCTCACAATGAACATCGTTCATTGCAAGGTGCTATGGAAAAAATTAAATCAAACACATTGACTTTATTGGTTTCTGATGCTGGTACACCCGGCATCTCAGACCCAGGATTTTTGCTCGCTCGCGAATGCGCAGCGCAGGGGATTGCTATCGAATGTTTGCCTGGCCCCACTGCGTTTGTTCCTGCGCTTGTTGCCAGTGGATTTCCATGTGATCGTTTTGTTTTTGAGGGTTTTTTGCCACATAAAAAAGGCCGTCAAACTAAATTAGTGCGATTGGCTGAGGAGGATAGAACGATTATTCTTTATGAATCGCCGCACCGTTTGGTGAAATGTTTAGACCAGATTGCAGAATTTATTGGTGTGGAGCGAAACGTTTGTGTTGTACGTGAAATTTCTAAGATTTATGAGGAATATAAACGCGGGAGTGCGTTGGAAGTAAAGGCATATTACGAAAATCATCCGCCAAAAGGTGAAATTGTGATAATTATCGAGGGAAAAAATGACAAAAATTAATTCGGAGGCCATTTTCTTGGTCAAAAAAGGAGGCGCTGAAGAAAGTTTTGAGCGACGAAATCTTTCAATCGATCGGCCAGAGGGTGACGATGTTTTAATCGAGACCGAAGCATTTGGATTAAATTATGCGGATGTCATGGCACGACGTGGTATCTATCGCGAAGCACCGCCAATGCCATGTGTGGTTGGGTATGAAGTTGTTGGAAGGATAGTTGAAGTAGGCGATAATGTTCCAAAAGAAGCAATAGGAAGTCGTGTTGTCGCATTTTGTCGCTTTGGCGGATATGCCAAACATGTCGTAACGCAATACCGAGCAACAGCAGTGATTAATGAACTGCCGGCGCAGGAAGCGATGGCATTGTGCACACAGGCGGTTACAGCATATTACATGGCTGAATATTTGTCTCCGATTAGATCGGGAGAAAATGTTTTGATTCATGCTGCGGCAGGTGGTGTAGGTACGATTCTGATCCAATTGGCGAAATTGCGCGGCGCAACAGTTTATGCGAAAATTGGTGATGAAAAAAAGGCAACTCTTGTCAAATCATTAGGGGCGGATTATGTTATCAATTACAAAAAGTCGGACTATGCACAGCAGTTGAAATCGATTCTAAAAAATGAGCGATTAGATGTTTCTTATAATCCTGTTGCTGGCTCAACATTTAAAAAAGATATGTCGCTCATTGGTTCTGGTGGAAGGTTGGTTCTTTTTGGAGGATCTGAACTTACCAGCGCTAAATTTGGTATTTTCTCCCAACTAAACTTCTTGAAAAAAATGGGTTTGATTTTACCTGTCGGACTAATGATGCGCTCCAAAAATGTTCTTGGAGTCAATATGCTGAAAATTGCCGACAATAAACCTGATGTATTAGCACATTGCCTTCGAGAAGTTGTTCGCTTGCATTCAGAAGGTGCTATTGTGCCACAAGTAGGCGGTATTTTTCCTGCAGCCGAAATAGCAAAAGCACATGACGCATTGGAATCGGGAGTTACAACTGGAAAGCTGTCTGTTTTTTGGTGATAAGTTTGGTATCCTTTTTGACAATGGTGAATTGTCTAAATTCGCAGTATGAAAAAGGCCATTCCGTATGACCTTTAAAAAACAAATAACACGTATGAAAAATGTTTTTTATTTACTTTTTATCAGTTTAACATTTACACTAAGTTCCTGTATTGAAATCATTGATGATATTGCGATTAAAAATGACGGCAGTGGAACATTCAAATACACGGTGAATCTTAGCTCAAGCAAAATAAAGATCAACTCTATTCTTGCATTGGACAGTCTTGAGGGGAGAAGGGTTCCTAGCTTAGAAGAAATACAGCAAAAAGTAGCAGCTTTTAAGTCTAAATTAGAAGGTAAACCTGGAATTTCAAATGTTACCCTTGAAAGTAATTATAATGAATATATATTCAAGTTAAAATGTGATTTTACAAATATATCGGCACTTCAAAATGCGCTAAAGGAAGTAATTCAAGAGGAAAGTAAAGAGAAAAATATTGCCGAACTGGAGCATACATGGTTGAGTTGGGATGGACAAAAAATGGGTCGTTCGGTACCTGAATTTACCATCAAAAAAACAAAAGAATTGAAACAGGAAGAAATCGATAGGTTGAAAGAAGGGAATTATACATCTATTTCGCGCTTTGAAAGACCAGTTGAAAAATTTGACAATCCATCTGCGGTGCTTTCGAGCAATAAGTTAGCCGTAATGATAAAAACCAACCCTTTCGTGCTTTCTCAAAATGCAGATGTTTTGGAAAATACCATCTATCTATCACCTTTGAAGAATTAGACGCTATATTTTCTTAAATTCGCAGCTGTATGTTGAATTTGAAAGCGTTAAATTTTTCTTTCGTGAGATCAGCCGTTTTATTTATAATACTTTTCGTTTCAAGTATTTCCTTCGCACAACGTTCCGAGGATTTGATTCCAAAGGATGCTGTAACCGTTTTCAGCATTAATAATTTCACACTTCTTCAGAAAATTTCACTGGATGACCTTGTGAAATACGAATTCATGGAAGAAGTACAACAAGAACTTTTTGATGGATCTACTTCGGGTAAAACCATGAAAGATTCAGGGATTGATTTCGATCAAAAATTAAATGTTTTTTACGGTAAAGGTGATGAATATGAGGTGTCTGGATTTACATTCGGAATAAAAAATAAGGCAGATCTTTTTCAAGTTTTTGATGATTTTGAACAAATTGAAAGTCCTTATGAAGGAGTTGAATTTTACGGCTCTTATTTCAATAACCTTATTATAAAAGGAAATTCAGCACTTTTAATTCGTGTTGAACCCACGATGGAAAAGGTTGATGCAACAACTGATTCGATATGGTATGCAAGAGGAAATGAAAATCCATTTGACACCTATGGATTGGATGAGGAAGAGAATAAAGAGGATGTTTTTGAGGAGGAAATGCCGGAAGAAACAGAGATAGATTCCTACAATGTTCCGTCATTAGGAGAAGATCCAAACCAAAAAAATTATTATGAATTACGCGACAGTGTGCAAGTGGTAATGCAGGCTGCTTTTTTGGATAAATTGTGCACAGAATTGCTTTTTCGTAAAATCAATTTGGTAAATTATGATAACCGTTTTGCACAACAATTGACACATGAGTCCGAAGGAATCTTTTATTTGGATAATTCCCGCAGTCTTCAAAACGCGCAGGGACTGTGGTATTTTGAAACAATGTTCCCAACACTTTACGAAGACATCAAGGAGTTATATACTGGAAATGTGATGCTTGGTGATCTGATTCTGCATGAAAGTTCGGTGGAATTCAAAATGGAGGCGCGGTATGGACCTGAACTCGGTTCTATTTATGAGAAAATGAATGATTCGAAGTTCGACAAGCATGTTTTGAAATACATTAATAAAAACAATACGGCTTATTTTACTTACAACGTTGATATGCGAGAAGCGTATGAGCAGGCTTATAAAGTAATAATGCCAATTCTTACAGACGAAAAAAATCTGCAAATTTCAACCAATGTGTTGACTATAGAGTTATTAAATGAATTCATCAACAAGGATGCTTTGTTCAATACCTACAAAGGAAGTATGTTCGGAACATTCAACGGGATAAAAAAAATCAAAACAACTAAAATTGAATTCAGCTACGACGAAGAGACGTTTGAGTACATCGAAAAGGAGGTCGAGGCTGAAGAAGATATGCCAATTTTTACGTTAGGTTTTACAACTGACCGTGGAGACATTCCTGAAAAAGTATTGAATCATTTATCCAGACTCACTTCTCGCTTTAAAAACAAAGGCAATTATTGGGTGTACGAAGATGCTATTTTGGAGGCAGCACCATTGTATATGTTGAATAAAAATGGTTTGTTCATCTTTACAAATGATGAAGATCTTGCCGTAAATCATTCTGATGGATACGGTGCGGAGGCACTTTCGCGCACTGAAGCCAAGAAAAGCAAGAAAAGTGGTTTTATGTATGGTTACATCGATTGGGCCAAAGCCATCGAAAAATTCCCGCGTGACTTCTTTGATGAACGAGAAAATGAAATCATTGATGCCATGAGAGGCAAAACAGGTGCCATGCACTTGACAACATCTGAAACAACGAAAGAAAAAACAACATTCGAGCTCATCTATAGCTTTGAAGGCAGTTATGAGAATTCAGGTAAGTACTTACTTGATTTGTTAAACAGTATCTATGTGATGTCGAAATAAGCCTCGGCCATGTTTAAAAAGTTCAGTATAATCTTTATTCTTGCTGCTGCTCTTGGCGCATTCTTATTTCTGCGGCCATATATTTTCAAAAAGAAAGATATTCCAAGATTGGAAGACAGACTGCCGGATGGAGATTTTATCGGTAGAGCATACATTTTAGATGTTGCAAGAGAAACAAGCGGCATGCTTTACTTCAATAAAGTTCCTTTCCGTGATTTGTTTTCTTACGAATTTATTTTAGGACAGGGAAAACTTTATGGCTTGAATTTGCAGGATCCCGTTTACTTTTTCGCGAATGAAGCAGGCGATTGGGGAGCGTTGGTTCATGTCAGCGATAGCAGCAAGATCATGGAGGGAATTGAGCGGCTAAGAAAGTTTGTGGACATTGAAGATTCCTTGTACGAGGACCACAGAGTCTATTCTTATCCAAAAGAAAAGGGATTTATAACATACAGCAGTAATTATTTACTAATCTACAAGGGGGATTCATTTAAAACAGTTTTTGATAGAGTTACAAAAGCGAAACGCAACGATCTTTCTCCTACGTGGAAAGCTTTTCTCACAGAAAAACAATTCAAGGATGAGAAATTGGTGATTTTTTCAAATTGGTCAAAATTGAAAGAGAATGGTATAAAAACCGCCATTTTTGCCCATGACAGTGATTCTATTAGTTTTAGTTTGAAGGCGTATGTCAGAAATGAAAAGCCATTGAATATTTCAATGAAGTCAACTGGTTTGAATTTTAGAGCAGGAGAATTTGTTTCAAAAATGCTAAACATACATTTGGACATCAGTAAACTTAGGGATGAACCTGAAGATCCTCTGTATAAATGGATCGTAAAGGCGGGTAAAAAAGTCAGCTTCCCAACAAAGGAATTTATGGATGCTTGGGAAGGAGACTTGTCCTTCAGGCAGGGTGGATACCAATTGGTGAAGGAGACTTATATAGAATCAGTGTTGGATGAGGATTTTAACGTCACAGAAGTCGAGAAAGAGAAAGAAGTAAAGGTGCCGGGATTTTCTTTGATGCTTTCAATGAATGGCAACGACAGGAGATTAATGAATAAATTATTTGCCAAAGGAATTTTAACGCAAGAAAATGAAAGCTTTAGATTCTTGTTTTCGCCGCCATTAAAAATGCAGAAAAGAGGCACTTACTACTATTTCCATAGTGGTGATTATGTCCCCAGAACAGAGGAGTACTTAGCTAATAATGGTATCTGGACGCAAAAAGGCACGAAAATCCAATTCAGCATAGACTCCCTCAGTAAATACGAAGCATTTGGATCTATTTACATCCCTGTCGACCGCATTATTAGGCGGAATCGCTTCTTTTGATTTTTCATGGCACATAGAATGCTAACAGCTCTATGTAGATAAATATGTTTCCTGGTATTTCTTGTTTGAGTGATAATTAAAATTATATTCATTGAAAATTCAGGCCATGTCAAAAAAGCAAAAGATCTTCGTACTTGATACTTCCGTGCTTCTCCACGACCATCAAGCAATCACCAATTTTAAAACCGCTCATGTTGCTATTCCAATTACTGTATTGGAAGAGTTAGATAAGTTCAAGATTGGAAATGACACCAAGAATTTTTCAGCAAGAGAGGTGATTCGCTTTATCGATAAACTTTCTGTAAGCGGAAGTTTACAGGAATGGATTTCACTTGGCAAAGGAATGGGTAGTTTCAGGGTGATTCTAGAGAATAACCCGCGTGAAATCAATGCTGAGTATGTCTATTCTGTAGGTAAGAATGACCATAAAATCATCAATGCTGCTCTTTTTCTGAAGGAAACTGAATTAAAGAAAGAAGTTATTCTCGTTACCAAGGACATCAATTTGCGCATTAAGGCGAAAGCATTAGGTATTGCAGCTGAGGATTATGAAACTGGTAAAGTGGACAATAATCACCTTGAACAATCATCGGCATATACAATTGAAGGAGTTGATTCAGAAATCATTCGTCATATTTTCACGAGTGGAAAAATTGATGAAGATGGCATTCTAGGGAATAAAAAAGTAGCCAATGGTTACTATATCTTAAAAAATGGAAAAAGTTCTTCTCTTGCAAGCTATAATCACCTAACAGACCAGCTCGAAAGAATTGAGAAGGAATACATCTATGGTATTAAACCAAAAAATGCAGAGCAAGCATTTGCATTCAATGCGCTGATGAATCCGAATGTTAAGTTGGTAGCATTGCAAGGTGTTGCTGGAACGGGAAAAACCCTGCTTGCCTTAGCGTCTGCCCTTGAGCAAAGTAAATCGTTTCATCAAGTGATTTTGGCACGACCTATCGTTCCACTTTCGAACAAAGATATTGGGTTTCTACCTGGTGATGCCAATGACAAAATTGGACCTTATATGGAGCCTTTGTGGGATAATTTAAAGTTCATAAAGGCGCAATTTGGTGAGAATGAGAAAAAACACAAGGCAATTCTTGAAATGGAACAAGCTGGAAAAATCGTTATTACTCCGCTCGCATTTATTCGTGGAAGAAGCCTTTCGAATATCATGTTTATCATTGACGAGGCTCAAAACCTTACGCCGCATGAAATAAAAACAATCATTACCCGCGCGGGAGAGAACACTAAAATTGTCTTTACGGGCGACGTGCATCAGATTGATACGCCTTACCTGGATGAAAACAGTAATGGACTTGCATACCTTATTGACCGTTTGAAAGGACAAGAATTATTTGCGCACGTAAAACTGGAAAAAGGAGAGCGTTCTGAGCTAGCGAATTTAGCAAACGATCTTTTGTAATTACTTGGATTTAGAAAGTAAGAGGTTCGATAAAGCGTCGTCTAAATTTTTATACTGAAACACAAAACCTGTGTCCTTTAGCTTTTGATTGGAGGCCTGCAACCCTTCCAATAATACACTTGACATATCGCCAAAGAGCAATTTCATCGCGATGGATGGAATTTTTGGAAAGAAAAATGGTTTGTGTAGGGTGCTCGCTAACGATTTCGTGAAAAACTCATTTGTCACACTCCCGGCAAGTGCGTTGTAAGAGCCATTTAATTCATGAGATACGACGTGTAAATAAATGTTAGCAAGGTCTTCAGCATGAATCCAAGGCATAAACTGTTTTCCAGTTCCAAGTGCAGAACCGATTCCCCATTGAACAGGTGAAAGCATTTTTTGTAATGCACCTCCTTTTTGATCCAAAACAACAGAAGTTCGTATTTTGGATACGATGTACTTTTCATTAAATAAATCTGCACTCTCTTCCCATTTTTCAACCAAGTCAGAAAGAAAATCTTTCCCGAATGAATCTGATTCAAGATGTTCCCGATTAGGATGATCATACCCATAACAGTTGATTCCTGAAGCGGTGATAAATTGCTTTAATTTTGGCATGTGTGAACACTGAGAAAATAGGAATTCATTCGTTCCAATTCGTGAGGAGTAGAGTTCTTCTTTTCGTTCTTTTGTCCAGCGTTTGTCAGCAATTCCTGCTCCACTGAGATTGATAAGAACAGTCACTTCTCCAAGAATTTTCTTATCGATAGTTTTCCGAGCAGGATCCCATGAATAGTGGTCTTTGTCTTTTGGTGTGCGCGTTAAAATACCAACGCGGTAACCATTTTCTAAAAAGACTTTTTTTAGACGATCACCGATTAACCCGGTTCCGCCAGCTATTAGAATGAAATCTTTTTGATTTTCCATAACGGTATAACAAACAGTGAGAATTACTGTTTAAGCTAATCAAATAAAAAAGTAGGTGCTAAATAAAATCGGCAGTTTAACTCAACTTATCAGTCAAAATACGCATTTCTATTACTGGGGAAATTTTTTCGTAGAGAATGTTGTATACAGCTTCAACAATTGGCATTTCAACTTGAAACTTCTTGTTGATTTCCATGACACATTTTGTTGCATAATACCCTTCTGCAATCATGTCCATTTCCAATTGAGCGGTTTTTACGGAGTAACCTTTACCAATCATAAAACCAAATGTTCTATTGCGAGAGAATTTGGAATAGGCAGTCACCAAAAGATCTCCCAAATAAGCACTGGATTTAACATCCCTATGAATTGGACTTACTTCGTCGATGAAATTTTCAATTTCTTGAATGGCATTTGCGATCAGCACTGATTGAAAATTGTCACCATAACCCAAACCAGAGCAAATTCCTGATGCAAGGGCATAAACGTTTTTAAGCACTGCCGACAATTCGGTTCCGAAAAGATCGTCTGAAACGGTCGTTTTTATGTAGCGGCAACTCAATATTTCAGCCATTTCCTCAGCGACCTTGTCTGAATGTCCTGCAATGGTTAAATAAGACAGGCGTTCCAATGCTACCTCTTCCGCATGACACGGACCACATATGATTCCTATATTGTTGTAAGGTGTGCCAAATGTTTTATGAATGAATCTTGCAGGAATTGCATTGTATTCCGGAATAATTCCTTTTACAGCTGAGAACACAATTTTATCTTTCAGTAATTCAACTGGAAAGTTTTCAAAAATCTGATTCAAAAAAGCAGATGGAGTAGCAATAATCACGATGTCAGCAGGCCGTATAATTTCCTGTAAATCAGTGCTTACATTAATTTTGTTGAGGTCGAATTCTACAGATTGCAAATAATTGGGATTGTGCCTGTATTTGAGAATATGGGCTACGGCTCCTTCACTTCTCATCCACCAATTTATTGATGAAAGATTGTTGCACAAGATTTTAACCAGGGCAGTTGCCCAGCTTCCACCCCCAATGACAGCTATCTTTCTTTCTGGATTCATACAAATTCGCAAGCAAAAGTATCAAAATATTTCCGATGTCATTATGCTGCGCCTATGTTATAGGGAAACTTGATTTTCATTCCAATTTCCAACAAGCCTTTCGATCAATACAAAATACTGATTTCAATCACGTTTTTAGTAGCATCAATATCATTTTATCAAGGGATAGGATTCACAAAATTTGTTGTAACCAATTAATGATAATAGAATGAAAGCACAAACCGCACCGCGAAACCCTTTAACCAATTTTGTTAAAAACATTGAGTTCAATCGATTTGGGTTAATTTGTATAGTAATTATTTTAATAGGATGCTTTGGTGGCATAGCCATTGGACAAGGGGCAATTGAAAACACTTATGCCTTGACAGCTGTAATCTTACCCACAATGGGTACATTGAGTCTTTTATTGGCTGTAGCACCTATGAAACAAATCCTGATTGGTACAGCGATTTGTGTGTTTATTGATATCGCATTGATTGTGTACTACGTTATTGCAGGATAAGATAGATATTAGAATTTCTTTGGTAATTCAATTGAGAATGTTGTGCCTTTATTTACCTTAGATTTGAAGTAGATAGATCCGTGATGATTCTCTATAATTTGTTTTATCATTGCTAATCCTATGCCAGTGCCAGTGGATTTCGTCGTAAAATAAGGCACAAAGATTCGGTTCTGTTCTGTTTCTGGTATTCCGATACCATTGTCTGCTATTTCGATGAACCAATGGTCCTCGGTTTCAGATAAAGTGATTAAGATTCTACCCGATTTTTCGGATGGAATTGATTGAATAGCATTTTTAATAAGGTTGTTGAATACGCGAATCATTTGGTCTTTATCGGCCGTGATTTCAGCCTTGCTAAGCGCTGATTTCATTTCCAAAACACACCCTGATTCTTCCCCAAAAACTTCAATGACGTTTGCAATCAGTGGAATCAAATCGAAAGCTGTCTCCTGCGGCAAAGGCATTTTAGCGAAGTTGGAGAATTCGTTTGCTATAAGCGTTAGCGCATCAATCTGCTCTATTATGGATGCTGTTACCTTTTTAAGTTTTTCCACAGAACTTGGATCAGCCGGGTCAAAAACACGCATCATTTGCTGAACGCTCAATTTCATGGGTGTCAAAGGATTTTTAATTTCATGCGCAACTTGCTTGGCCATTTCTCTCCAAGCGCTTTCTCTCTCACTTTTCGCTAATTGTCCCGCAGTGAATTCAAGTTCTTGCAGTTTAGAATTGTACGCTTTCACCAATGCGCCAATTTCATCTTCCTTTTCATAAACAATTGGCGCATTTTCCTTACCGAAACGCAATTTTGCGAAATTATCTTGTATGATTCTCAAAGGTGCTGTGAGCCAATTTGAGATTAAAAGCGCTGCAATAACGGATAAGACAAGAAGCAGCATGAAAACATTGATGATAGAAACGAGGAACTGTTGTATCTGGTCTTCAAATTCTTTTTGTTGGCCAAAATGTTGCAAGTTGAGAAATCCAATGAGTCTGTTATTTTGATTAAAATAGGGTAGATAAGCAGAGGCATAAGATAATTCACCAATATTTTCATCTTGAATAAAGCGACTTCGGTTCTGCACTTTCAATGCGTAGAGTGCTTTAGGATTCATTTGTTCGCTGATCAATCCGATGTTAAATAATTTTGAACGCGAAGTGGCAATTAAAAAGCCTCGGTCATCGTAAAAATTAATATCTGTTTTAAAAACTTTTGAAAGTTTTTCCAATGCCGTCTCAAGTGAATTTCCATTTTGCTCAATCGAAAGGTGCTTTCTATTGCCAATTTTAACTTTTAATTCTAGTTCAATCGAATGTAATTTTTCAGTAATGGCATTGTTTGAAAATTGATTGTATTGATTGCGCACAAAAACTCCACTTCCCCAGCTAAATGTAAACAGGGAGAGAAAGACAAGACCAATTAAAATAACTTGAATCCGAATCGCAAGGCTTAAGGTTTTTTTGAAAATAGGCCCATAGTGAAATCGAAAGAATCGGGGTAATAGCAAGGCTCCAAAAAAAATAAAGAGATAGGAAAAGGATGTAATAAGATCTAAAAATCCAGTCTTTATAGAAGATAAGACTATTACATCACCATTGGTTGAATATTGCACATAATGGTTAAAGTCAGCGTAATTCTTAAAGTGCAAGCCACTATTTTTCCATGTTTTTATTGGGCTAAATGTTGAAGGATAGGTAAAACTACCATAATTGACAACTAGTTTTCCATTGTGGTATTTAGCAATAGAATAATTTTCCAATGGTTCGAGTACATCGGCTTTTGACGAAATCAGAAGACGCGGGAATCCAATGTCTTCAGGGATTTTTTTAGAACGAAGTGTAACAAACAACACATTTTTTAGGCTGTCTGCTGTTACAATCTCTTGACGAATCACATAGCTATACTGTTCTATGTTATCTTTGATGTAGTAGATATTTTTGTCTATTTCTGAAGGACGTCCATGTTCTAAAATGATTTCGTTTAATTCTGCAAAATCTTCTAACGAACTTTTTTCTCCACCCAAGAGACTTTCTCCAAGATTATCGTAGAGGTAAAAATTCATTTCATACCGCTCCCAAAACCCATTGAAAATTCTTCTTTCAAGACCTTCTTCGAATTCAGAATGGGGCAGGTTTGTTCCGTTAGAAATGAATCGTGTTAGGATTGGATCTTGCTGCACATTTTCAGCAACTTTACTATATTCTAATTCAGTTACAACATTTTGCTCTGTCGAAAGTTGGTTCGCATACAATTCACGATCCGCTTGTTCATGGTCAATGTTGAACAAATAAAGCATCGATGAAATAAATACGACAGCGAAAAAGAGAGTAGCTATTGCTATACCAAGATCAAGTTTTTTGTTGACATTGAAGCTTTGAAATGCTGTTAGAAGTGAAAAGCAAGCAACAATTAAATGTATAACCACAGATTCAACCGTAAGACCTAAAAAGAATATTGAAATAGCATGAAAGGAAATTAGGACAATAATTACAAGTGCAAGTTTTATATTGGCAGCGAATAGTTTTTGTGTAAGGGTTTTTAAAAGAAGGAAGTAGCAATACATCAAACCGCCAATACTCAATAATGCAAGCAGGGAGTAGAGATTAACCGAAAAAACTTTGTTAATCGACAAGGGAATGGAAGAGTTTTCAACCACCCCTTGCGTCATCGTTCGTATGAACACCCAAAAGGGTAAGAGCAGTAAAAGTAGGATCCATACTGTTTTGCTTCCCAGCAGGGTTTTTTTAATTTCTTCGTTTAAAACGGAAAACAGGAATACTATAAGCGCAGTATTGGTGAGGTATTCGAAATAATTGGGGAACCATTTATTTGTGCCATAAAGTGAAGGGTCCAATGCTGAAGTACCTACATTAAAATGAATAATTGAAAAATAAATTAAGGTGGCTTTGGCGCCAATCAAAGCAATGGGGATCAAAAAACGCAGTTTGCTTTTGACAATTTGGTAGACTATAAATATGAAAAAGAGCCACAGACAAAAGGTAGAAATATACAGAATGAGATAAACTTGTTCTGCTAATTCTGAATTGTTTTGCGCTTCGTCTGGAACGATTGAAAACAAGAAATTATCCTGAAGGTCCCTAATTTCGGATCCGTTAATTTGTTCTAACGAAATGGATGCATCATAAGATAGCTCGAATACTTTTGCAAAAATGTTCTTGAGATCTTCATTTTCATAAGGGTAATCACGTTTTATTAAAAATGAACCACAGAGTAGGTTTTTGTCATCTCGAATCAATTTAGAATAATACCACCCATTTTGTAAATGGACAATCCCTTCTGACGGAAAATGAATATCTGTAAAACGACTAACAGGCATGTCGTTTTGATTCCACAGGACTAAAGAATCATTTCTGAAATAATGAAAATAAAAGTCTTCGTTTGTTTGAAGGTTTTTCCAACGTGGTTCCCAATTCGTCTCTTCAAAATAGGCACGTTGCTGCTGCAAGTAATTGTTTAATTGATCAATTTGTGTGGTGAATGTTTTGCGGAATGCGCTAATTTCCTTTCTATGGTCGGATTGAATTTGGTTGACATAAATGGAAATAAATGTTGCAATTGTTGCAAGAATACCGAATAGATATAATCGAAATTTCTTATTCATTGCAGCTTATTCTTCGCCAGACGCATGTGGATTTCATACATCAAACGCTCGAATTCATCATCCGCTCTGCTATCATTATGGAAACGGAAATTAGCCAGTCCCTCATAAGGTTCCAGGTATTTTTTATAGCAAGGCAATACGTGATTTTCCCATTGGTATATAATTGCATCACGAGAATACCCTCTTGTATCTTGGTCCCTGTACAATCTGCGATCCAGTTGCACATTGGGCTCCACTTCCATGAAAATAGAGAAGTTTAATAGATTCCGAACCTCTTCATAATGAAACAGAAATAGACCTTCAACTATAATAACGGTTGATGGATCAATAGTAATTAAAGTGTTTTTATCTGGAGGCGCATTGAAGTGATACTCTTTCACCTCTATTGAGTTTCCGTTAATTAAATTTTGAAGGTCTGCGTGAAGTTTTTTTCTATCCAACGCTGTAGGCAGGTCAAAATTCACTTCGCCTTTACTGTCTATTGATTGTTTATCAATAGGCAAATAATAATTGTCCATTGAAAAAACGGAAGGGCGCAAATTTTTCAATTCATTGCAGAGTCTATTGAGCAAGGTTGTCTTGCCAGAACCACTTCCTCCACATATGCCTATTATCATGCGTTCCACTCCTAATGTTCTCGTTTGATAGAATAATTACTGAATCTTTCAAAGATAATTGAAAAATTGAAATGCCTGAATCATGCATCCTGAGCGCTAAAAAATAATGCTAAGTGTTCGTTTGATTGCAAAATGTGATTAATTTCACGTTGGTCCTAAACCAAGCCAACGAAATGCAATATAGTTTCGTCTTAATCATGCTAAAACAAAAAAATGAAAAAAATTATTCTTTCCCTCTTTACATTCTTAAGTACCTTTTTAGTAGTTGGTCAACAAGGAGATGGTGGGCTTCCGAACGCCCTTAAAGACTTAAATTACAAGCAAATAGATCAACGTGAATTCTCAAAGCCTGATGTAGAAGCTTTAAGGGCGGAGGATGAAATCAACGACCCTCAAAAAAATGGACCGTGGCGATTTGGATACAACCATTACACATCACTTAATATGTCAAACTCCGGAACATGGATTGATTATCCCAACGGCGATCGTATTTGGATGCTTTTAGTAAAATGTGAGGAAGCCTTAACAGTTAATCTTACATTGAAGGATGTGAAAATACCTTTGGGAAATGAATTGTACGTTTATAACCCCGATAAAAGTTTTATCCTTGGAAAATTCACTGAGTATCATTTGTACAATGGCGAATTAGGAACTGAATTGATACCTGGCAACACCGCCGTTTTAGAATATTATGTGCCAGCAGCGAATAAGAATAGTGAAGCATCTTTGGGAGTTAACATCGTGACACACGGCTACCGCACTGCTAATGAATTTATGACGAAGGCTTTTGGGAGTTCCGGAAGTTGTAATCGCAATGCAAATTGTGCAGAAGGTGCAGCATGGACAAATGAACGAAACGCAGCTGTAATGCTGGTATCAGGTAGTAGCGGATTTTGTTCGGGGTCTCTTATAAACAACACGCTTAATGATGGGAAGCCGTATGTATTGACAGCAAACCACTGTTACAGTAATCCAGCATCGTGGATTTTCCGTTTTAATTGGCAATCAGCGGATTGCATTAATCCTTCGACTTCTCCTACTTTTCAGTCTCTGTCTGGCGCTGTTTTAAGGGCTCGAGGAACGCCAACAGATTTTTGTTTAGTAGAAATTACGGGCGGATTAGTAGGAGGAACAGTACCAATTGATTATTCACCCTATTTTTCAGGTTGGGATAATTCAGGAATAACACCAACTATGGGAGTTGGTATCCATCATCCTTCTGGTGACATCAAAAAAATATCTTTTGAAAATCAACCATTAATTTCAACTACATTTGGTGGAGGCTCCCCAAATACGCATTGGGGTGTGACTGGTTGGGATACGGGCGTTACAGAACCAGGTTCTTCGGGCTCCCCACTGTATGATCAGAATCATCGCATCGTGGGTCAATTGCATGGGGGTGCTTCGGCATGCGGTGCTCCGGTATTATCAGATGAATACGGTAAAGTATCTTATTCGTGGCAGCCAAGTGGCAGTGATTGTACGAATCAATTAAAATGCTGGTTAGATCCGAACAATTCAGCAGCAGTTTTTATTGATGGGTATGACCCGTCAGGATCAAGTGCAGTAGCGCTGGATGCAGGCCTGAATAACCCACAAGGAGTTTCAGGAACATTTTGTGTAGCAAATGTTTCTCCGCAAGTTACAATTTCAAATTCTGGCACATCACCAATTACCCAAGCAACTATTACCTATGGGTTTGATGGTCAGCAGAATCTAACATTTAATTGGTCTGGAAATTTAACACAGTGGCAGACAGAAACAATTACATTGCCTTCTGCTTCTTTAACTGGAGGAAACCATACTTTTTCTGCGTTGGTTTCGTCTCCTAATGGCGGCACAGATGAAAATGCATTGAACAATACTGTTTCATCGTCATTCACAACAGTTGTAAATGGAGAAACAGCAACCCTGTCTTTTGATTTGGATTGCTATGGAAGTGAAACATCATGGATATTGGCAGATGAGTTAACTGGGAATACACTTTTTAGCAGTTCAGCATACACCGATGGTTCTCAAGGAATAGTCACTCAGGATTTTTGTTTAAATACGGGTTGTTATCTATTTATTCTTAATGATACCTACGGGGACGGTCTTTCAGGTTGCAGCGCGACGAACGGAGCCAATGGTAGCTATCAAATCGTATGGAACGACTTGGTGGCGGCAGAATTATTGGATGCTGATGCCAACTTTGGGACTCAAAATATTCAGTCCTTCTGTTTGCCCGTGCTTGGTCTTAATGAGTTAATGAAGAACGATCAAATAGTGATCTATCCAAACCCTGCAGATGACAGAATTCAGTTGAAATTGTTGGGCAATAATAATTTAATGAATGCTCAAATAACAAGCTTGTCTGGACAATTGGTTAACTCAATTCAACTTTCTGGTCAGGCGGCTGAGTGGGACGTTTCAACCTTATCTTCAGGTTATTACTTAGTAAAAGTTACCACAAGTAATGGCGAAATAACAAGGCCGATTACCATTAAATAAGCGTGAAAATAGACGATATAGCAAAGGCTGCCCGAAAGGGTAGCCTTTATAATTTATTTTTGGGAGTAGATTAATACTTAATAAACACATTTTTAGGTTCAGTGAAGAAGCGCAGCGCTTCCCACCCACCTTCACGGCCTACACCTGAGGCTTTAACCCCGCCAAAAGGAGTTCTTAAATCGCGAACGAGCCATGCATTGATCCAAACGATTCCTGATTGCAATTGATCTGCCATTCGGTGCGCACGCTGCAAATCACTCGTCCATAAAGTAGCTGCTAATCCGTATTCTGTAGAATTGGCCATTTTTAAAGCTTCTTCCTCTGTATCAAATGGTGTAATTGTAACAACAGGTCCAAAGATTTCCTCTTGATTTGTTCTGCACGTGTAATCCAATCCCTCTATTACCGTTGGCCTTAAATAATAACCTTCTTTGTATTCTCCATCGAGAATTACACGTTCACCCCCAGTCAAAACGGTGCCACCTTCTTCTTTGGCTAACGCAACATAAGAAAGTACTTTTTCCATGTGAGGTTTTGAAACAACAGCACCAAGATTGGCTTTAGGATCCTCTGGATTTGAAACAATTGAGCGGCTCACCTTCTCAACAAATGCCTCCTTGAATTTCGCATAGAGGCTGCGCTCTACAAATATGCGAGACCCACACAAACAAATCTGTCCTTGGTTAGCGAATGAAGAACGCATCGTTGTTTTCAGCATCTCATCAAAGTCGCAATCGGCGAAAATGATATTTGGATTTTTTCCACCCAATTCAAGCGATAGTTTCTTAAACATCGGTGCTGCGGTGCGTGCAATGTATTCTCCTGTTTTTGTACCCCCTGTGAATGAAATAGCCTTAATTTTCGGATGCTTCACAATGGCATCTCCAACACTGCCACCTAAACCGTGCAGGATGTTTAAAACACCAGCAGGCATTCCAGCTTCTTGGGCAACTTTTCCTAATAAATAAGCCGTATAGGGAGTGATTTCAGATGGCTTAGCAATAACGCAATTTCCCGCTGCCAATGCAGGGGCTATTTTCCATGAAAAAAGATACAACGGTAAATTCCAAGGAGAAATACATCCGACAATCCCTATTGGTTTTCGCAAGGTGTAATTCACCCCTACACCTTCCATATAATGTGATTCTGATGCATAATGAAGAATCGCTGTTGCAAAGAAATGAAAATTCGAAACTGCTCTTGGGATATCTACATGTGCGGCTAAAGTCAAAGGTTTTCCATTGTCTTTTGATTCTGCTGCAACAAATTCATCCATTCTTCGCTCAATGCCCTCTGAAAGTCGAACAAGAATAGCGCTCCTTTCTTCAATACTCATGGACGACCAAACAGGAAATGCCTTTTCTGCCGCCTCAACAGCTTTCTCAACATCGTTAGCGTCTGAATCAGGAATCAAACTGTAAACTTTACCTGTTGCAGGCTCGTAATTATCAATGAACTTTCCATTGATAGGTTCGCAATACTCTCCGTTGATGAAATTCAGTAATTTTTCCATGAGTCATGTAAATAATGGTGCGAATTTAAGGCGAAAAAAGATTAATTGCAGATTTCCTCTACGATAACTGGATTAATGATTATCCTGTGGCGAAAATAGTTTAGATTGAAAATAGCGTCCAAAAATGGAAAACATCAGCAACCCAAGAACAATCCCACCGCCATTTGCGAATAAATCCATAATAGAAGGAGTTCTACCCGGAATAAAACCTTGAATTAGCTCAATTAAAGCGCTGTAAAGCAAAATTAAAACTGCAAAATACAATCGTTTTTTTTGGTTTAAGCCAAAAAGCAGTGCGTTGAAGGATAAAGCTGTATAAGCAAGAAAATGGCCTATTTTATCGTTTTTTATTTCTACTCCTCTGGTAGGCGGTAGTAGACTTAAAATGGTAATTAGTAAAAAGATAAGAAGAAGGCTGAGTAGTGCTAGTTTTTTGAACATATGCCTTCTTTAAATGAACAACTCCGAAGCAATATAATCAGCACGCAATTTTCCTTCGTCCGTAAGCAAAAGAACTCCTTCAGTTTGTTGCATCCACCCTTCCTTATTGTAATTATCGACTTTTTGTAAAAAGACAGTTGTCAACTCATGATTTGATTGAAGTGCAGACAGCTTAACGCCGTATTTTGTTCTTAAACCAGTTAATATTAATTCGTTGAAGCGGTCCTTTCCGCTAAGTTCCTCTTTTTCATACCAAGAACTTTTCTCTTTGAATAACTTCATATAGAGTCCGTTGTTTGAAATATTCCATCGCCTGTTTGTGCCATCAAATGAGTGAGCTGAAGGTCCAATACCAATGTATTTTTCACCTTTCCAATAAGATGAATTGTGCACTGCTTCGAATCCTGGCAAGCAAAAATTGGATATTTCATACTGCTCAAACCCCTTTTCTTTGAGTGCCTGCAAGAGGTGCAGGAATTGTTCACTTTGATGGTCTTCATTGCCAGGAATTATTTCTCCTTTCTCTACCATTTTATGCAACTGTGTTTTTTGCTCTACCGTAAGGCAATACGCTGAAATGTGTTGAATATTTAATGAAATCGCTTTGTCGATTTGTTTGTTCCATTCTGATAGATCCATTGCAGGTAAACCATAAATAAGGTCAACACTGATAGCATTGAATCCGAATTGCTGCGCATCTTTCACACAGTTTTCAGCATGCTCAGCTGTATGTGCTCGATTCATCCATTTCAAATCGTTGTCTCTGAAAGATTGAATACCAACGGATAGCCTATTTATGCCATTATCGCGCCAATCTTTCAAGTTGGATACGGACATGTCATCTGGGTTTGCCTCAAGTGTAATTTCTGGGGAACTAGAAATTAAATAATTAGCCGAAATGGTTGATTGTATTGATTTTAATTCATCTGAATTAAGAAGACTTGGTGTACCGCCTCCGAAATAAACACTGTTCATCACTTCACCATTTAGCTCATCTTTTCGAAAAACCAATTCTTCACAAATTGTATCTATTAGTTTGCTCCGGTACGATTGATAACTTGTGCTAAAATGAAAATCACAATAAGAACAGCGTTGCTTGCAAAAAGGGATATGAATGTAAATTCCAGCCACAAAACAAAATTAGTGAATAATAATTGGCCATAAGTCGAATGAATTAATCCAATTATCGAAAAGTGTAGGTTTGTTTCAATTAATTTTTTACATTTAGATGACATTAATCTTAACATGGATTTCAAAGCAAACAAAGATTCATTAAATCGTGAGTTGGAGAAGTTCCTTTCCATGTTAGAGGACTTATTACCTCGCTACTCAGCATTGTTGCGAAAAAAAAACATCTCTAAGTTAGAATTGACGGAGCTGGGTGAGATCGAGCATTATCTGATTGAAGTGAATGCCAAAATCTCTTCAATCAAGGGCAAACTCGAAGAGGACCTCTTTGGTCATTCGT